>JBBRWI010000087.1:0-14931 GCA_038249305.1 Acetobacterales bacterium | reverse complement strand
CTGTCGGACGTCGCGGAATCGGTCGAGCGTTCCGTCGTGAAAGTGGTCTGCATGCGCCCGGCAAGTCCGCCACCGACGCTGGCGCCGACGCCCGCTTCCATCCGTGCGGCGCGCTGAACACCTGACCACCATCGGCGCCCCGTGGCGTTCCCCTGGCACCGTCTTCCGGCACCGCGCCCAGTTACAGCGGTCAGCGCGCCAGGCGGGCCAGCATGGCGCGCATCTGCAGGATTTCGGCTTCCTGCGCGGTGATGATGGCCTGCGCCAACGCGCGGGTCGGGGCATCGCGGCCGTGGCGCAATGCGATGCGCGCCATGTCGATGGCACCCTCATGATGCGCGATCATGCCCGCCAGGAAATCGCGGTCGGCATTGCCGGTGAAGGGGATGGCCATGGCGGCATGCATGCGATCGTTCGCGGCGCGGAATTCGCGCGTGCTGGCGGGTTCGCCAGCGGCCGGCGCGCCGTGGCCGGCGTGTTGGGCCAGGGCCGGCGTGGCAAGGAGGAGGGCTGCAAGGATCAGGCGGCGCATCAGTTTCGTCTCCAAATGGTTCCGGCCGCACCATCCTCCAGCACCACGCCCTGCGCCAGCAGGGTCGCGCGGATGCGGTCGGCCTCGGCAAAATCGCGGGCGCGGCGGGCAGCGATGCGGGCGGCGATGGCGGCCTCGATGGCGGCAGGGTCCAGGCCACCTTGGCGCCAGGATTGCGGGTCGGATTGCGCGACGCCCAGCACGGCTGCCGCCTCGCGGAACGACGCCGCGGCGACGCCGGCCGCCGGCGGCGTATCGCGCCCCATGCGGGCCAGCACCACGGCGGGCGAGCCGCCGGTCGTCACAGCATTCTCCAGCGTTCGCAGATCGCGCAGCCGCGCCAGGGCCAGCGGCGTGTTCAGATCATCGCAGAGCGGCGCCAGGGCCCAGTCGGTCAGCCCGCGGTCGGCCCCCGCCTTGGGCGCCCGCGCCAGCATGGCGTAGTCATCCTCGCAATCCGCACGCGCCTCATCCAGCCCGGCTTGGGTGAAATCCATCGCGGCGCGGTAATGCGTCTTCAGCACCAGCATGCGGAACGCCTCACCCGCCCAGGCCCCGCGCGCCAGAATGTCCCGCACCGTCAGGAAATTGCCGACCGACTTCGACATCTTCTCCCCATCCACCCGCAGCATGCCGTTGTGCATCCACAGATGCGCGAATTTCGACCCCGGGAAGGCGCAGACCGACTGCGCCAATTCATTCTCGTGATGCGGGAACAGCAGGTCGTGGCCGCCGCCGTGAATGTCGAAATCGGTCCCCAGGCTCTGCCAGGACATGGCCGAGCATTCGATATGCCAGCCAGGCCGGCCGCGACCCCAGGGGCTGTCCCAACCGGGCGTTTGGGCGTCTGAGGGTTTCCACATGACGAAATCGCCGGGGTGCTTCTTGTAGGGCGCGACATCGACCCGCGCGCCTGCGATCAGATCATCCGGCGTGCGGCCCGACAGCGCACCATAGGCGGGGAAAGACGGCGTGTCGAACAGCACATGGCCCTCGGCGGCATACGCATGCCCGTTGGCGATCAGCTTTTCGATCAGGGCGATCATCGGCGCGATGCTGCCGGTGGCGCGCGGTTCCTCGTCCGGCGGCAGCGCGCCCAGGGCGGCCATGTCGGTGTGGAAATCGGCGATGGTGCGGGTGGTGATTGCACCGATCGGTTCGCCGCTGCTGCGCGCGCGTTCGTTGATCTTGTCGTCCACATCGGTGATGTTGCGCACATAGGTCACGCGCGGAAAGAAGCGCCGCAACAGCCGCGCCAGCACATCGAACACGATCACCGGCCGCGCGTTGCCCAGATGCGCCAGATCATAAACCGTCGGCCCGCAGACGTAGATCTTCACATGCGCCGGATCGATCGGCACGAATTTTTGCCGCGCGCGGGTGGCGCTGTCGTGCAGGAAGATGTCGGGGATCATGCGGGGGTTCCGATGGCGGCGGCCAGCCGCTGTGCGATGGCAGCGCGGGTCAGCAGCGGCAGAAAGGCTTTCAGGTCCGGTCCCTTGTCGGCGCCGGTCAGCGCCAGGCGCAGCGGCATGAACAGCTTGCGCCCCTTGGTGCCAGTGGCTTCGGCCAGGGCGGCGGTCCAGGTGAACCAGGTATCCGGGCCGGGCTCACCCATGGGCAGGATCGCCAGCGCCGCCGACAACAGGTCGCGGTCGGTCTGCGCGAGGTCGGGGGTGTCGATGGTCCCCGTCACGACCTCCCACCAGTCCCGCGCCTCGGCCGGCAGGTCGAGATTGCCGCGCACCGCCAGCCAGAAGGCCTCGGTCGCACCTTCGGGCAGCCGCGTGCGCACCGCCTCGAACGGCAGCGCGTGCAGCATGCGCCGGTTCAGCACCAGCAGTTGCGACACGTCGAACCGTGCGGCCGAGGTGCCGAAGCGACCAATCTCGAACTCCGCAACCAGATCGGCCGGCATCGCTGCGACCGGATCGGCGCTGCTGCCGAGGGTCGCGAGCATGCCCGCCAGCGCCGCGGGCTCGATCCCATCCCGCCGCATCTGGCGCAACGACAGCGACCCCAGGCGCTTGGACAGCGGCCCGCCATCGCTGTCGGTCAGCAGCGGCAGATGCGCGAAGGAGAGTTTGCGCGCATCCCCGCCCAGCGCCTCCCAGATATCCAGCTGCACGCCGGTGTTGGTGACGTGGTCCTCGCCACGGATGATGTGCGTCACAACGGTTTCCAGGTCATCGACCACCGAGGCGAAGGTGTAGAGGAAGGTGCCATCCGCCCGCACCAGCACGGGGTCGCTGATCGCCTGCAGCTTCACATGCTTCGCGCCCAGCACGGCATCATGCCAGGTGACGCTGCGCGGTGAGAGCTGGAAGCGCCAATAGGGCTGCTTGCCGTTCTCCCGCGCCTTGTCGATCTGCGCCGGCGTCATCCGCAGCGCCTCGCGGTCATAGACCGGCGCGCGGCCCTCACGCTTGCGGCGTTCGCGCTTGGC
Source organism: Acetobacterales bacterium (assembly GCA_038249305.1). Classification (GTDB taxonomy): domain Bacteria; phylum Pseudomonadota; class Alphaproteobacteria; order Acetobacterales; family Acetobacteraceae; genus Humitalea. The sequence goes on along the minus strand of JBBRWI010000087.1, from coordinate 11,953 downwards.
GATCAGTTCCTCTTCGGATTCAAAGCAGGGATACAGCCGCTTGGCCGCAACCAGCCGCTGCATCGCGGCGGCGTAGCGCTCCAGGCGCGAGGACTGTGCAAAAGTTTCGTCCCAGTCCAGGCCGAGCCAGTGCAGGTCTTCCTCGATCGCCTTGGCGAATTCGGGCGTGCTGCGGGCGAGGTCGGTATCGTCCAGGCGCAGCACGAAGCTGCCGCCGCGGCGCCGGGCAAACAGCCAGTTGGCCAGCGCGACGCGGGCATTGCCGACATGCAGCAGCCCGGTGGGCGATGGCGCGAAACGGACTTTCATGGGGTCGGGTCCAGCCGCGCGTAATCCGTCTCGGCCGCTGTCGCCGCGGGGTTGACGATGCAGAAGGCGATCCAGGCCTCGTTGTCGAGGCCGGGGGTCAGGGCGTATTCGCCCCAGGCGACGTACATCTCGTGCAATTCCTGATTGCTGGCGGTCTCGCCACGGAAGTCTTCGATCTGGGCGCGGATGAAGCGCCGGGCGTATTCGCAGGCCTTTTCGGCCGTCGAGAAGCCGGCGACCGCCCATTCCTCCTCCGGGTCGCCGTCATCGGCCGGATCGCCGCAGGTGACGCGATGGGTCACGCCTCATCGTCCCCCGCCAGGCGCCGCGGATCGATCGCGCGCCAATTCCGCTCCTCGGCATCCGTCACCGGCAGTTCGGCGAAGCCACGGACCTCGGCGCCCGAAGTCCAGCCGGCGCCCTCGGCCCCGGCCACCTCGGCATCCTCGCCAAACGCGAACCAGGCCGACAGCACGGCCTCCGCGGCCATGCCGCGCGTGCGGCAGCGTTCCATGGAATCGCGCACATAGCGCCGGGCAAAGGCGTTCGCATGCGCCAGAGTGTCGAAGCCACGCACGGTCTCGACCGGGTCCGCGCCATTGCCGCCCGACAAGTCTTTGATGGTCACGGCGAAATCACCGGTCAGGATCACGACACCAGCCCCGTATAGCCATTGGTCAGCGGATAGCGCCGGTCGCGGCCGAAGGCGCGGGTGCCGAGCTTGACCCCCGGCGGCGCCTGGCGGCGCTTGTATTCGGCGCGGTCGAGCATCTTCCACACGCGCACCACGGTCGCCCGGTCATGCCCCTCGGCGACCAGCCCATCCACGTCCAACTCGCGTTCGATCAACCCGTGCAGGATGGCATCCAGCATCTCATACGGCGGCAGGGTGTCCTGGTCGGTCTGGTCGGGTTTCAACTCCGCCGAGGGCGGCTTTTCGATCACCCGCAGCGGCATCACCGGCCCGCGCGGCCCCAGCCCGCCTTCGGGGAAATGCGCGTTGCGCCAGCGCGACAAGGCAAAGACGCGGGTCTTGTACAGGTCCTTCAGCACCGAATAGCCGCCGCACATGTCGCCATACAGCGTCGCATAGCCGACGCTCATCTCGCTCTTGTTGCCGGTGGTCAGCAGCATGTTGCCGAACTTGTTCGACAGCGCCATCAGCGTCAGGCCGCGCGCGCGGGACTGGATGTTCTCCTCCGCGATGTCGGACTGCCGGCCGGCGAAGGCCGGTGCCAGCATGGTGGCGAACGCCTCCATCGCCGGGCCGATGCCGATCGTCTCGTAAGCGATGCCAAGCAGCCGCGCGCATTCGGCCGCATCCTCCAGGCTATCGGCACTCGTATAGGGGCTGGGCATCATCACCGCGCGCACACGGTCGGCGCCCAGCGCATCGACGGCGCAGGCGGCGGTGATCGCGCTGTCGATGCCGCCCGACAACCCAAGCAGCACGCCCGGAAAGCGGTTCTTGTTCACATAATCCGCAAGGCCCAGCATCATCGCGCGCCAGGTCTGTTCCTCACCACTCATGACCGGCGGCAGGGGCTGCGTGGCACAGGTCCACCCCGTGGCCACACGCGTCCAGTCCGTGACCTCCAGCGCCTCCGCAAAGGCCGGCAGCCGCAGCGCCAGGCTGTTGTCGGCATTCAGCACGAAGGATGCGCCATCAAATACAAGTTCATCCTGGCCGCAGACCTGGTTGAGGAAGACGAAGGGCAGCCCCGTCTCGACCACGCGCGCGACAGCCAGGTCCACGCGGGCATAGGGTTTATCGACCTCGAAGGGGCTGCCGTTGATGGCGATCAGCATCTCGGCGCCGGATTCCGCCAGGGTTTCCGACACCGCCGGGAACCACCAATCCTCGCAGATCATCAGCCCCAGGCGCACGCCGCGAAACGCCACCGGGCCCGGCGCGGGGCCGGGGACAAAGGTGCGCTTGTCGTCGAACACGCCGTAGTTCGGCAGTTCATGCTTGGCGCGGCGGGCGATGATGCGGCCGCCGTCCAGCACGTAGAGCGCGTTGCGCAGCGCATCGCCATCACGTCCGCCCTGTTCCAGCCACGGCCCGCCCACGACCAGCCCCGGCCCGCCGTCGGCGGTCTCGGCGGCCAGGGCCTCGATCGCGGCGATGCAATCGGCGACGAAGACGGGCTTCAGCACCAGATCCTCGGGCGGGTAGCCGGCGATGCTGAATTCGGGGGTCACGACAATGTCGGCCCCCCCGGCCGCTGCCGCCGCGCGGGCGGCGCGGATGCGGTCGGTGTTGACGATGATCTGGCCCTGGTGCGGGTTGATCTGCGCGAGGGCGATGCGAAGGCGGTCCATAAACGATCCCATAACGCAGAACGCCGAAGGGCGGAAACGGGCCCTGGCGCGACCCAGACCCGACCCCTCAGCGCCGAAGCACCGCCAGCACCATCCCCGCCGACACCAGCCCCACCCCCGCCAGACCGGCGATCCCCAGCGCCTCGCCCAGCAGCGGCCAGGCCGCAAGCGCCGTTATTGCCGGCACCACGGCGGTGATGCTGGTGGTCGTGACCGCCCCCAGCGCGATCACCGCGCGGGTGAACAGGAACCCCGCCAGCAGCACGGCGAACACCCCCTGGTAGAGCGTCTGGAACGCGACGACGGCAAGCGGCAAGGCGCCGAGGTTGCTCGGCAGGAACAGCCACCAGATCGGCAGGAACACCGGCGCCGCATACAGCGCCACCGCCATGGTCGCGGTCAGCGCCGGCACCTGCCAGCGCCGCACCAGCAGCGTATAGATCGCCCAGGAGAACGACCCGGCCAGGAACAGCAGATCGCCCCGCCAGGCCCCGGGATAATCACCGAAGGTATCGACGGCCAGCAGCCCGATCCCGGCCGCGACCACGGCCAGCGACACGAACCGCCGGCGCGACCAGGCTTCGCCCAGGAACACAGCCCCCAGCGCCGCCGACAGGAATGGCAGCATCCCGGGCAACATCACCCCGGCATGGGCAGCCGGCGCGAAGCCGAATGCAATATAGGCCAGGATCGGGAAGCCGAACCCCGCCGTCGCCACGATCACCACCGCCCGCCGCCACGGCAGGCGGGGCCAGCCGAACACTGCGACCAGCGGCAGCACGCCCAGGAATGATCCGCCATAGCGCAGTGCGGCGACATCCCAGGGCGTGAAGGCCTGCCCTACCGACAGCCGCCCGGTCAGCAGGAACCCGGTCCAGACGAGCAGCACGGCGAAGGCGCAGGCAAGCCCGATTCGGCGCTCGCGCGCCATCATCCCCCGCGCTTCCGGTCCCCGTTTCGGCGCAGCAGGAACTCGCGGCCGACCTTGACCTGCGGCTGCCCGTCATAAGCGACGATATCGGCAGTGGCGTAGGTCTCGCCCCAGGCCTCGGGGATGAAGGACCCCGTTCCGACCACATCGATCGGGGCCTTCGCCTCGGCCATCACGCGGCATTTCTGCACGTTGAAGCCGGAGGAGACGACGATGCGGACTTTTGGGTAGCCTGCCCCGTCCAGCGCCTCCCGCATGCGCCAGACAGCGGCGACCGACACGCCGGTTCCGACCATGTGGCGCAGGTCGGTGTCGCTGCGATAGCGACGGATCGCCTCGGGGATGTGGCGTTCCAGGACGGCGTAGGAGTCCGCCGGGTCCAGCCCCTCCAGGAAGCGCCCGCCGTGGGTGTCGAGCCGCACGGCCATGCGACCGGAGGCGGCCAGATCCGGGAAGCGCTCCGCCACCGCCAGCCCGTCGGTCACCTCGCGGCCAAAATAATCAACGAGGACGGTCAGATCCTCCTCGGGAAAGGTCTCGTGGAACATCTCGGCCGCGCGCACGGTGCTGCCGGCGTAGCCGATCAGCGCATGCGGCATGGTGCCGCGGCCATGGGGCTGGCCGAAAAAATGGGCAGTCGCCTCGGTCGCATTGCCGACGAAGCCTTTCGCCCCTTCCTTCTGCGCGGCGCGACCGCCGACCGCGGCGGCATAGGCCATCATCTCGGCCATTTCTGCCCCGGCGCAATGGCGCGCATCCATCGCCAGGAACCGCGCATCCTTCAACGCGACGCACATCTGCCAGGCGTTGAAGGCGGCGACGCAAGGCGCGCCCAGCTTTTGCAGGTACAGCGTTTCCAGGTCGGCCAGTGCGGCGAAGGACCCCGTCAGATAGACGATGGGATCGCCGGCGCCGACCCATTCGCCCTCCGCATGCACCAGATCCACATCGATCGCGACACCCCGCGCCGCGGCGACGCGGGCGATCCAGTCGAGCATGATCCGCGGGGCGGAGACGACCGGGCGGCGCAGGAACACCGCATAGGTGACGGTGCAGTCGCCGAACCGCTGCACCACCGCCCGGGTGCGGTTGAAATAGACATCCGTCCGCGCCGCGATGGCGGCGTCGGAGGTGTCGTCGCCGTTCATTGCGCAGCGACTGCCGGGCTTGTCTCCTCGGTCCTGCTCAGGCGCCGTGCCTTCAATTCCTCCGCGACCAGGAAGGCGAGTTCCAGCGATTGCTCGGCATTCAGCCGCGGGTCACAGAAGGTCGCGTAGTTGCCCGCCAGATCGGCTTCGGTCAGGCGATGGGCGCCGCCGATGCATTCGGTCACGTCCTGCCCCGTCATCTCCACATGCACGCCCCCTGCGACCGTCCCCGCCGCGGCATGCGCATCGAAAAACCCGCGCACCTCCGCCAGGATCGCGTCGAAGGAGCGGGTCTTGTAGTCGTTGGCGGCCTTGACCGTGTTGCCGTGCATCGGGTCGCAGAGCCAGGTCACCTTGCGGCCGCAGCGATCGACCGCGCGCAGCAGCGGCGGCAGTTTGTCGGCAACCTTGGTCGCCCCCATCCGCGCGATCAGGGTCAAGCGCCCCGGCTCGTTCAGCGGGTTCAGGATTTCGGTCAGGCGTACCAACTCGTCGGCCTCCATCGTCGGGCCGACCTTCATCCCGATCGGGTTGGCGACGCCGCGCAGGAATTCGACATGCGCGCCGTCCGGCTGCCGCGTGCGGTCGCCGATCCAGAGGAAATGCGCGCTGACGGCGTAGTGCTTGCCCGGATGGGTGGAGGGTTCGCGGGTCAGCGCCTGTTCATACGGCAGCAGCAGGGATTCGTGGCTGGTGTAGAAGTCGGTCTCCCGCACTTCCGGCATGTTGCCCATGCCGCAGGCGCCCATGAAGCGCAGCGTCTCGTCGATGCGCTGCGCCAGGTCATCGTATCGGGCCGCCAAGGGGCTGCGCGCGACGAAGCCCAGGTTCCAGCGATGCACCTGGTGCAGATCGGCATAGCCGCCGGTCGCCAGCGCCCGCAGGAAATTCATCGTGCCGGCCGATTGCAGATAGGCGAATTCCATCCGCTGCGGATCGGGCACGCGGGCATCCGCCGTGAAGGCGGGGCCGTTCACGATGTCGCCGCGATACGACGGAAGGGTGACGTCGCCGATCGTTTCCGTGTCGCTGCTGCGCGGCTTGGCGAATTGCCCGGCCATGCGACCGAGCTTCACCACCGGCAGCCCGCCACCAAAGGTCAGCACCACCGCCATCTGCAGCAGCACGCGAAAGGTGTCGCGGATCGGGTCGGCGCGGAAATCCGAAAAGCCTTCGGCACAGTCGCCGCCTTGCAGCACAAAAGCCTGACCCTCCCCGGCGCGGGCAAGCAGCGCCTTCAGCCGGTCCGCTTCGCCGGCAAATACCAGGGGCGGAAAGGTCGCGATCCGCGCCTCCATCGTCGCCAGCGCCGCCGCATCGGGATAATCGGGCACCTGCCGGATCGGCATGCGCCGCCAGCTGTCAGGGTGCCACCCGCGAACCGTCATCGTTACCAGTCCCTGCCATGGAAGAAGAAGACGCCACCTTAGACTGATGCCGCGCCGGGCGCGACATGCCGTGTCAGAAGGGCTGCCGCCCGCGGCTCAATGACGGGAAAGCAGCGCCTCCACCACCTCCTGCACCGCCAGGGCCTCGGCCAGGGTCGCGAGGTCCTGTGGCTCGCCCCGCGCCATGGCGGCGACCTTGTCGAGTTGGGCGCGCATGGCGACGGGGCGCATGCGCTCGTTCGGGATGGCGTCCGGGGCGGGTACGAAGCGGCCATCGGGGCCGCGCCGTTCGGCGATGCTCCAGTCGCGCAGGCGGATGGCGCCCGTCGCGCCTTCGAGTGTCCAGAGGTTGTGGTCATCGGCCTCGGTGATGCCGACACCCGCCGAAACCGTGACCGGCAGGCCGCCCGCCGTCAGCCGGGCGGCGACGGCGGCCTCGGCGGCGCCGGCCACCGGATAGGTCGCGCGGCCGGACAGCAGCGCCAGGGGCCCGAGTTCCCGCAGGGTCAGGAACAGGAAGTGCGACAGCACCTCACGGGTAAAGCCACCCTCGGCGGCCAGGGACAGCCAGGACGCCGCCCCTTGCTGCCAACTGCGCGGCCAGGCGGCGAAGGCGGCATGGATCGACAGCGATTGCGCCGGGCCCATGGCCGCGCGCCAGGCCCGTAGTTGCGCCACGGCCGGCGACGACGCCATGGGGAAGTTCACCGCGGCCCGGGCGCGCCGGGCCCAGGCTACAAACTCGCGCGCCGCCAGCACGTCCGACGCCAGCGGCTTTTCCAGGAAGACCGCCCGCCCCGCCGCGATCGCGGCGCGTGCCAGTGGGATGTGCGCGGCGGGCGGGCTTGCGATGTACAGGCAATCGCAGGCCGCGATCACCGCCGCCGCATCGGCCAGCAGCGGCACGCCCGGCGCGATGCGCGTAAGCGGTTCGCCCACGGCGGCCGAAGGGTCCCACACGGCCGACAGCCGCAGCACCTGCGGGTCATGCGCCGCGACGAAGCCCGCCAGCCGCTGCCCCATGATGCCAAAACCGACGATACCGAGGCGAATGGGGGTCATGGCGTGCTCCTTGGGGACGGGCTGCGTTTGGCGCAGCGTCGCGCGCGCGCCAAGCCCCACAGCCTTGCGCCCCCGCACGCCGCGCCGCAGGCTTATCCACGCAAAGAGCCCGGAGCCAACCAGCCATGAGCCGCCCCGTCATCATCACCGCTGCCCTGACCGGCGGTGCCGACAGCACCGGCGCCAGCCCCTTCGTGCCCGTCACACCCGGCCAGATCGCCGCCGAAGCCCATGCCGCCCGCGCCGCCGGGGCCGCCATCGTCCACATCCACGTCCGCGACCCGGCGACCGGTAAGCCGTCGCGCGATATCGCCCTGTACCGGGAGGTCGTGGCGCAGATCCGCGCGGCGAATAGCGATGTGCTGATCAACCTGACCACCGGCGCCGGCGCGCGCTATGTGCCCAATGACGAGGACCCGACCCGCGTCGGTCGCGGTACCAGCATGGCGACGCCTGAGGATCGCGTCGCCCATGTGCTGGAACTCAAGCCCGACATCTGTTCGCTGGACGTGGCGACAATGAATTTCGGCCGCCACGCCTTCGTCAACGTGCCCGATCACCTGGAACGCATGGCGACCATGATCCGCGACGCCGGGGTGAAGCCTGAGCTTGAGGTGTTCGACCTCGGCCACGCCTGGCTGGCGAAGCACATGGCGGAACGCGGGTTCTTCGCAGGCACCCCCTGGTTCCAGCTCTGCACCGGCATCCCCTGGGGCGCGCCGGCCGACACACGGGCGATGATCGCGCTGCTCGACGTGCTGCCGAAGGACGCGCTGTGGTCGGGCTTCGGCATCAGCCGCCAGCAATTCCCGATGGTCGCGCAGGCGGTGATCCTGGGCGGGCATGTGCGGGTGGGGCTGGAGGACAATCTCTACCTGGCGAAGGGGGAACTCGCCCCGGGCAACGCGGCCCTCGTCACCCGCGCCGTCACCATCATCGAGGCGCTGGGCAGCAGCGTTGCCTCGCCCGCCGAGGCCCGCGCCATCCTGGGCATCGCCGCATGACCGAGGTGCTGGTCACCCGCGCCGGCGGCGTCGTCACCGCGACCCTCAACCGGCCGGAGCGGCGCAACGCGATGGACGCCCCCCTGGTCGCCCGGCTGGACGAATTGCTGGCGTCGCTGGCCACCGATCGCGCGGCGCGGGTGCTGGTGCTGACCGGCGCGGGCGGGCATTTCTGCGCCGGGCTGGACCTGGTCGAGGTCGCCGCCGCCGAAGGCGATGCGGCGACGCGCCTCGCGACCCAACTCGCCCGCAACCGCCGCACCGGCGAACGCTTCGCCGCCGTCGCCGCCCTGCCGCAGGTGGTGATCGCGCGGATCGAGGGTGCGGCCTTCGCCGGGGGCCTGGGCTTCGTCTGCGGCGCCGACATCGCGCTTGCCTCGGCCGAGGCGCGCTTCGCCGCCCCCGAGGTCCGGCGCGGGCTGGTCCCGGCGCAGATCCTGCCCTGGATGGTCCGCCGCATGGGGCGTGCCGCGACCACCCGCATGGTGCTGGAAGGCCGCAGCCTGACGGCGGCCGAGGCGCTGTCGGTGGGGCTGGTGCACCAGGTCGCGGCGGATGCGGGCGCGCTGGATGCCGCGGTCGCCGCCTGCATCGCCGATGTACTGCAAGGTGCGCCGGGGGCGCTGGCGGAAACCAAGAGGCTGCTGGCCGCCCTCGGCCCGGTGGCGCCGGATGGCTATGCCGAGGCGGGCGCCGCCTCCTTCAGCCGCTGCGCCACCGGCGATGAATCCCGCGAAGGGATCGCGGCCTTCCGGGAAAAACGCAAAGCGGCCTGGGCCTAGAGCAATATCGGATCAGATGGAATCATCTGATCCGATTTCTTGCTCTAGATTCAACGGCTTCCAGAGCACGAGATCGATCCACTTGGATCGACCGTGCTCTAGAGGCTGCGCTCCTGGCAAGCGCTCGCGGCGCCATATCTTGTTTTTCTGCGGAGCCTGCATCTGTTCGAATTGTATCGATGGTGATCGAGAAGTAGCGTTGTAATATTCGATGCATGGTCCATTCGCAGGAATCGAAGCGTGGACCACCGCGACAGAGGCAAAGCGGCCCAAATCTTCGCCAACTCCAGCAGGCCGACCTTGGCCTTGTTCACCTTTCGGCCCAAATCATTGAGATGGTGCAGTCCCGTCTGGATGACTGGACGGCGATCGACGACGTCAGCGCAGCCATGAGGGCCGATGGCGGCCTTTCCGCGACAGCGCCGAACTGACGCGCAAACACAACTTCCTGCTTGGGTCCTATGTCGGCGGCAGCCGGCAGCTTCGGTCCGGGCGGACGCCCAACACGCCAGATCGAGCGAAGCCCTGTTCAAGCCGCCACTACTGCAATTGCATGCGACGCCACTCACCCGGTCGCGCATCGGAGCATGGTTCGCCGCGACGCCGCGCCGCTCAAGCGTGCACTTGGGGCCATACCGAGCAGCGACGTCGTCCTTGCCGTCCGATATAACCCCTACGCTCCCGCGCCTTTGCATCGCCGTGGTCGTCCTGCAGCACTCGATCTGCCTTTCCGCCTGCTTCCGTGTGCTGGGTGCATCCTCGACGCGTCGCGACGAGGGATTGATGCGCCCGGCAGTTCGCGGATAGTAAGGAGACAGGTCCGACGGATTGGAGTTGGCTTTGCTCGATCGCCTTCGTAACCTGCCTCGCCAGATCGTCGGCCAGCTTCGCCTTTTACGCGATAACCCCGAGCAACTCGGGCGCAACCTGTCGCAGTTCACCAATCCGGGCCGCTTCGAGGCCGGGCTGGTGGACGTGCTGAGCCAACCGCCCTTGCATGTCTCGCCACAGGCGGGCGCCGCGGTGCCCGCGCTGAACGTACTCCAGCCGTTTCTCAACCAGCAGAGCATGACCGGCGGACCGAACACCATCCTGCTCGTCGCCGCGCTGGTCGCAGAGCAAGGCATCCCGGTCCGCATCGTCACCAGCCATGCCGGGCACCGCCCGGACGCCGATTGGCTGGACGCACACCTGACCAGCCTTCTGGGCCGGCGGCCCCCCGAGCACCTGCGCTTCGCCAGCGCCGCAGAACCCGATGCGCCCCTCGCTGTGGGGGCAGATGACCTTTGGTTCGCGACGCATTGGACAACGGCCCAGGCTCTGAAGATGGTGCTGCCGCGCATGCGCCGGAATTGGTTCATGTATTTCGTGCAGGACTTCGAACCCGGGTTCTACGCTTGGTCGAGCAATTATGCATTGGCACTCGAAACCTACGGCATGCGGTTCCGCGCGTTGGTTAACGAGCACTTTCTGGCCACGCATCTGGTCGCGCAAGCGGCCGGCCGATTCGCCGATCCTGGATTCCTCGAGCGGCAGTGCATGGCCTTTGAGCCCGCCGTGGACCGCCGCGTCTTCCACCCGCCGACCGATGGCGAAACGCGCCGACGCCCGAAGCGGCTGCTGTTTTATACCCGCCCGACCAATCCGCGGAACATGCTCGGCGTCGGGATCGATGCCTTGCGTCAAGTGGTGGCTTCCGGTGCGTTCGCAGGAGAGTGGGAGTTCCTCTCGATCGGTGCGCGGGGCAGCATGCCGCCGCTCGCGCTGGGTGCTGGGCGTATGCTCGTCCCCGCGCCTTGGGCAAGCTATGCCGGCTACGCTGATTCGCTGCGGGAAGCAGACATCATGTTGTGCCCGATGCTGTCGCCCCACACCAGCTATCCCGTGCTTGAGATGGCGGCCTGCGGCGGCCTGGCGCTGACCAACACCTACGGGCCGAAGACCGCCGAGGCGCTGTCGGCGATGTCGCCGGACATCCGAGGTGTGGCACCGACCGTGGAGGCGTTCGCAGATGGGCTGCGCGAGACCGCTGATGAGGTCGAGGCCGGTCGGCCTCGGTCCGATCGGCTCGTCTTGCCGCATACGTGGGACGCGGTGCTGCCGCAGGTCGCAGCCTGGGTCGCCGGCGCCGTCCGGGACATCGACGCATAGCCCGAGTCCGGATGCGCTGTCGGGCCTGCATGACGCTTACCATTCGGCGGCCGGAGAGGACGCTTGGCCACGCGCCGGGATCGCGTCGGTCCTGCGTCTGTGGCGATTCTGTATTTGTGCGGAACTTGACGAAAGGCTTCCTTTGGCGAGGCGGCCTACAGCGGATTGGATCGCTTGATGCGGCTATGTTGTGGAAGCGATGGCGCCAGTGATCATTGGGCGGCCCGACCAGAATGGTTCACCCTGAACACCGCATCTGCTCCGCGCTTCTGGTCCGGTGTCATCGCGTCATAGAGCGCCCGAAAGGCCGTCGCCAGACGCAGCAACTGCTGCGAATGAAGTTCTGAGATTTGGGCGTATTCCGCCATGTTCTCGGCTGCACTCATCCGACCAAGGTTCGCCCCCCGCTGCGTGAACCGATCTTGCAACTCGTTGGCATTGCCGCGGGTCAATTGGGCAAAGGCATCCCATTGCGGCTGCAGCGCGCTTTTGACGCCAAGCTGGGTGCGCAGTTGGGTGAGGTAACGCTCCATGCTCTGGCGCATCTGCTCCGGCGTCGCCGCAGTCGCGCGGTGGCGCGATGCGGGGCGGGTCACGGCGGGGGGGCTGGCTTCGGCGGCGGCCGCGCTACTGGGTGCCGCTGTGCCTTGGGCCACAGCGCCTTGCACCACGGCGCCTTGAACCATCGCGCCGATCAGCAGGCCGAAGCCGGTCATCAGGATCGCGGGGCGCGTTCGGCCGAAATGGCGCATGGGGTGTCTCCGAAGTCGTGGGCAAAAGGCGGAACGCCGCAGCGCGGGCAAGGTTGCGGCGGTCGCACGGCATGGCCGGAAGGCACCGCCAGCCCCATCTT
>JBBRWI010000086.1:0-15033 GCA_038249305.1 Acetobacterales bacterium | reverse complement strand
TTGTTTTACACAAATCCACACGCTTGGCGCTAAAGGATATCGGCGCGATGGCCGCCTTGGGTAAAGCCAAGATTCAAGTATTCAAACGCCCGATTGTTGGCATTATTTCCACCGGCGATGAAATTGTTGCAATAGACAAATTCCCTTCATTCACATACGCTGAACAAGTATGGGATGTGATGATTCGTGACTGCTATGGTTCACTTGCAATTATCAGCGAGTTGAAGAATAAAAGTACTTTGAATGAGTTTACTCAATCATACGAAGAACTGAAGAAAAATCATCGTAAAAGAGCAAGCCCGCGTTCTCGCCGGCGATTTCCAGCAGGGCATCGGTGATGCGCTGGAACAGTTCCGACTGGATGACCTTCAGCATCGATACATCGGGCGGCAGGCCTTCGCCGCGGCGCAGGCGTTCGACGTAGGTCTCATACAGCGCCTTCAGATCCTCCAGGTCGAGCCAGAGGCGCGCGAAATTGTCCTGGAATCCGGCCTCGTCGGCCACACCCATCCGATCGGCCAACTGGCGCAGGCGTTGCAGCGCATAGGCCGATTGCTTGGGCGACCCGAGGTGTATGCGCTCGAACCCCAGCAGCGCCTTGGCCATCGTCCAGCCCTTGTTCGCCTCGCCGACAAGGTGGGTCGCGGGCACGCGGACATTGTCGAAGAAGACCTCGCAGAACTCGTCATGCAGATCGAGGTTGACGATGGGGCGCACGGTGATCCCGGGGGTGTCCATCGGCACCAGAAGGAAGGAAATGCCCTCCTGCTTCTTCGCCGCGCGGTCGGTGCGGACCAGCAGGAAGATCCAGTTGGCGTCGCTGCCGAGCGTCGTCCAGGTCTTCTGGCCATTCACCACATAGTCGTCGCCCTCCAGGACCGCCTCGGTGCGCAGCGAGGCCAGGTCGGAGCCGGCGTTGGGTTCCGAATACCCCTGGCACCAGACATGCTCACCCCGCAGGATCGCCGGCAGGAAGCGCTGCTTCTGGTCGGCTGTGCCGTATTTCAGCAGCAAGGGGCCGATCATCACGATGCCCATGTCGTTGGTCCGCGCGCAGCCGTAGCGCTCGAATTCCTCGATCATGATGATCTGCTTGGTGGGGGCCAGGGCCATGCCGCCCCATTCGCGCGGCCAGCCCGGCGCCAGCCAGCCCTGCCCGGCCAGGATCATGTACCAGGCCTTGTTCTCCGACCAATGCAGCCGCTTCGGCGGGTTGCGTATCTCGGCCGGATAGGTGGCTTCGACGAAACGCCGGACATGCAGCCGGAACGCGTGGTCGGGCAGCAGGTTCAGATCCTGGGGCGGCGTGCCTGTGATGGCGTTCATGCTTTCAGCCTCCGGTGAAGATGGGTGGACGCTTGGCCAGGAAGGCGTCGCGGCCTTCGGCATGGTCGTCCGACAGGAACAACATGGTCTGGTAGTGGCGCTCGGTCTCCAGCGCGCGATCGAGCCCTTCCGCCAGCAGCGCCTTGGTCAGCGCGATCGGCAGCGGCGCCTGTTCCGCGAGGAAGCGCGCCTTGTCCATCGCCACGGCCAGCGCCTGCCCGCGGGGTACGACCAGATCGACGAGGCCGATCCGCTCCGCCTCGGGCGCCTTGACCTGATTGCCATAAAGCATGATCTGCCGCGCCCGCCCGACGCCGACACGCCCCGGCAGGGTGAAGGGCAGCCCGAGGTCCGGCATCAGCCCGACCTTGCCGAAGCCGGCCATGAAGATCGCGTCCTCGGCGGCGACGATGGTGTCACAGGCGCAGGCCACCGACAGGCCGGCGCCGACGCACCAGCCCTCGACCGCCGCCACCACCGGCGCCTTGCCGGTCAGCAGGTGGCGAATGACGCGGTGGACGCGGCGCAACCGCTCACGCCCGCTGGCCCCGGCCACTACGTTCATGCCCGAGATGTCGCCGCCGGCGCTGAAGATGCCCTCGCTGCCGGTCAGCACGATCGCCCGGACCGTGGCATCGCCCTCGGCCGCGTCCAGGATCGTGGCGAGGTGTTCGCGCAACGGCAGCGCCAGCGCATTGCGCCGGGCGGGGTAATCCATCGTCAGGACCAGGACCGCGCCGGCACGCTCCTCGATGATGCGCATCCGTTCGGCAGCGGGGGCTGCATCAGTCATCGGCGCTCTCCGGCGCCACGGCCATGAAGGCGCGGCGATGCAGGGCGGCACCGCCGAACTGGTTGGACAGCACCATGGCCTTGCGGAGATACAGGCCAATGTCGTGCTCGTCGGTATAGCCGATGCCGCCGTGCAGTTGGATCGCCTGGCGGGTGACCAGCATCGCCGCCTCCGACGCGCGGGCCTTGGCCCTTGCGATGACCGCGACGCGCTGCGCCGCCGCCGCGCCCGCATCGAGCGTCGCGGCCGCGGCCTCCACCGACGCGCGGGTCAGCGCGACCTGCATCTTGAGGTCGGCGGCGCGGTGCTGGAGGGTCTGGAAGGCGCCGATCGCCCGGCCGAACTGGGTGCGGGTCTTGAGGTAGTCGAGCGACATCGCGAAGGCGCGGTCCATCACGCCGAGCAGCATGGCGGCGGTGCCGAGCGCCGCCTCGCCCAGCGCGCCGGGCAGCAGCGCCGAGGTATCATCCATGATCTTCACGCCGCCCTCGGGACGCAGGGTGCCGAACACGCCGCCATCCTGGGTCGGTTCCAAGGTGAGATCGGCGCCCGATGCGGACTGGAGGTAGAGCGCCAGCCCCGCGCCCTCTCGCACCGGAACCAGGAAATGCGTGGCGCCGCCAGCCATCGGCAGGAACATCCGGGGCGCCCCATGGGTGCCCGGGGCGTCGAGGCTATTGGCGCGTTCCTGCCAGGCGGTCAGCACCAGCGCCCGGCCTTCCAGCACTGCGGCCAGGGCCTCCCCCGCCGCCCCGCTGCCGCGCAGGCTGTCCGCGTGCCCGAGTGCCGCGGCCAGCAGCCCGGTCGAAAGCGCCGAGGCGACGAAGGGTTCCGGCACCAGCCCTGCGCCCAGCTGCTCCGCCAGGGCGCAGAACTCACCCATCCCAAGCCCGGCGCCGCCGGCGGCTTCCGGCACCCGCAACCCGGTCCAGCCGAGGCTCCCCATCTGTTCCCAGACCGCCGCGTCGAAGCAGGGCGCCCTGAAACGACACGCGCGGATGCGCTTGAGGTCGCCGCCGGGCGGGGCGATCGCCGCGGCGCTGTCGCGGATCAGCCGGATGCTCTCGGCCCGGTCATCGGCACTGGTGGCCATGTCCTGGCTCATTCTGGTGGTTTCCCCTCGGTGCCGGCGTGGTCAGCCGGGCAGATGCAGTTTCGCGCCGGTCCGCGCCTGAAGCCCCTCGAAGGTCACACCTGGCGCCATTTCCCGCAGCAGGAAGCCCTGCGGGGCGATGTCGATGACCGCGAGGTTGGTATAGATCCGGGTCACGGCGGCCAGCGCCGTCAGCGGGTAGGAACAGGTCGAGACCAGCTTGGGGCGCCCGTCCCTGGTCGTGTGCTCCAGCACCACCCACAGCCGCTTGGCCCCGGCCGCGAGGTCCATCGCCCCGCCGACGGCCGGCGCCATTTCATTGTCGCTGGTCGCCCAGTTCGCGAGGTCGCCGTTCTGCGCGACCTCATAGCCGCCCAGCACGCACAGATCGATGTGCCCGCCGCGGATCAGCGCGAAACTATCGGCGTGATGGACGTAGGACCCGCCGGTGCGCAGGGTGACGTAGGCCTTGGACGCATTGATGAGCCAGGGTTCGATATCGGCCCGCGCGGGCGCCGGCCCGACGCCGAGCACCCCGTTCTCGGATTGGAAGATCACTTCCCGGTCGGCCGGCACGTGGTCGGCGACCATGGTCGGGATGCCGATGCCGAGGTTGACGCACCAGCCCTCCGGGATGTCGGCCGCCACGCGGGCCGCCATCTGCGGACGGGTCAGAGGGATCGCAGCCGCAGCGTTCATGTCACTTCCCCTCGATCGCCGGGTCCCCGTAGGGCACGTGCAAAACCCTATTCACATAAACGCCCGGCGTCACGACGTGTTCGGGGTCGATGTCGCCCAGTGCCCGGATATGCTGGGCCTGGACGATCGTGAGGTCGGCCGCCGTGGCCACGACCGGATTGAAGTTCCGCCCGGCCTGGCGGAAGGTGAGGTTGCCCCAGCGATCCGCCTCCCAGGCTTCGACCAGCGCGACATCGCCGCGCAGCGCGGTTTCCAGCACCACGGTTCGGCCGTCGATCTCGCGCTGTTCCTTGCCCTGCGCCAGCAGGGTTCCCGCCGCCGTCGGTGTGAAGAAGGCGGGGATGCCGGCGCCCGCCGCCCGCATCCGCTCGGCCATGGTGCCCTGCGGGCAGATCTCGAGGTCGAGCCTGCCCGCCTTGTACAGGTCCTCGAACACCACCGACCCCGCGCTGCGCGGATAGGAGCAGATGATCTTCCGCACCCGCCCGAGCGCCATCAGCCGCGCCAGCCCCTCATGCCCCGTGCCGGCGTTGTTGGAAACGATGGTGAGGCCGGAGGCGCCCTGTTCGATCAGCCCGTCGATCAGCGCGTTCGGCGTGCCCACATGCCCGAAACCGCCCAACAGGATGATGCTGCCATCCTTGATGCCGGCCATCGCCTCGGCCATCGTCGGGACGATCTTGTTGATCAACGGCCAGTCTCCCCAGGGTAAGCGGTTACGCCGAATAAGCCCGCGGGCACGACAGGTCCAGGAGGTCAGGGTCCAGAAGTTCAGGGTCCAAAAGGTCAGGGCGCGAAGCGGAAGCACCCATTGCTGATGACCACCCGATCGCGTTCCAGCACGCGGGCGCGGAAGGCGGCGCCGCCTTCCTGCGGCCAGACCTCGGTGCGGATCGTTTCACCGGGATAGACCGGCGCGGAAAAGCGCAGGTCCATCGCCCCGAAACGCTGCGGATCGCCGCCGCAGACCGATCGCACCAGCGCGTGGCAGACCACACCGAAGGTGCAGAGCCCATGCAGGATCGGCCGGTCGAACCCCCCGCGCGACGCGACGGCCGGGTCGATGTGCAGCGGGTTGAGGTCGCCGTTCAGCCGATACAGCAGCGCCTGTTCGGGCCGCGTCCCCAGATCGATCGACAGCGCCGGCGCGGCGTCAGGCTCGGGGTACGGCGCCTTCACCGGGCCCGCAGCGCCGCCGAACCCGCCATCGCCGCGCAGGAAGGTCGTGCTGCTGAGCGTGGCGAAGGGCGTGCCGGTCGCGGGGTCGATCACCGACCGCTCGGAATACAGCAGCGCGCCCTTGCCCGGGCCGCGATCGACCAGCCCGGTGATGCGCGTCCGCCCCAGGACGGTGCCCGATACCGGCAGCGGCCGATGCACCACCAGGCCCTGTTCGCCATGCACCAGGCGCAGCGCATCGACCCCGGTCCCGGGATCGCCCAGCCAGAAGCCCGGATAGCCGAGGACCACCGCCATCGACGGCAGGGCGATCAACTGGCGCTCATCCAGGAACCGCAGGGCATCGGCGTCGAGCGGATCATGCCCGACCCCGACCGACAGGGCATAGAGGATGACGTCCTTCGCCGTCAGGGTCTGTTCGACATCCGGCACGGGCCAATCGAGCAGGCGTTGCGGGTCAATCGGCATGTGGGGCTCCCTCGATTTCGATGACCGCATCCGCGGCCCAGGCGCCCTGCCCCTCGGGCAGCACCAGCATGGGGTTGATGTCGAGGCCGCGCAGTCGCGGCCCGGCGGCGATCGCGAACCGCGACAAGGCCGACAGGGACCGCGCCAGGGCCGCGACATCGGCGACGGGGCGGCCCCGCGCGCCCGCCAGCAGCGGGAAGCCGCGCAAGGAGCGGATCATGGACGTGGCCTCCGCCTCGCCGAAGGGGCAACGCCGAAAGGCCACATCCTTGAGGATTTCGATGAACACCCCGCCCAGCCCCACCATGGCGACCGGGCCGAAGACCGGGTCCCGCAGGATGCCGAGCGCCATCTCGACACCCCCGGTCACCTGGCGGGCCACCAGCACGCCATCGATCCGTGCCGCTGGGGCCGCCGACCGGGCGCGGGCGAGCAGCGTCGCAAAGCCCGTTCGCACGGCGGCGGCGTCGGCGACGCCCAGGATCACGCAGCCCATGTCGGATTTGTGCAGGATGTCGGGCGAGATGATCTTCATCACCACCGGAAAACCGATCCGGCCGGCCGCGATGACGGCGGTCTCCAGATCGGCGCAGGCCACCTCATCGACGGTCGGGATGCCGGCCAAAGCCAGGGCGTGCTTGGCCTGCGCCTCGTTCATCGGGGCGAATGGGAGCGTCATCGGGGGGATATCCGGCGGCCCTGGGTCCATCATGGCAAAAGCTTCGCCAAAGCGGCCGATCGCGGCGATGGCAACGGTCGCCCGGGTCGGGTCCTCGAAGCACAGGAAGCCATCGGCCTCGTATTCGATGATCCGTTCGGGCGGCGCGACCACCGACAGCACCCAGAGCCGGTCGGGGTGGTCATCGCGGACGGCCTTCAACTCTCGGCGCAGGGCGGGCGCCACGGACATCGACGCGCCGACCTGGGTGAAGAAGGCGAGCACCGCCGTATAGCCGCCATCGCAAACCAGGCTGCGGGCGAAGGCGCCGACCATCGACATGTCGTTGAAGACCTGGGCCGTGCAATCGACCGGATTGCGCGGGCTGCTGAACGGGATCAGCGCGCGTAGCGCCGCCTGCGCCGCATCCGGCATGGGCGGCATGGGCAGGGACAGCGCCTCCGCGGCATCGGAGATCAGCACCCCCGCGCCACCCGAAATCGTCACCACGCCCAGGGTGTTGCCCACCGGGTAGATGCGCGGCGTCGCGGCATAGGCGATGTCGAGGAGTTCCTCGGTCGAGCGCGCGCGCACCACCCCCGCATCGCGCAGCACGGCATCGGTCACCGCATCATCGCCCGCGATCGAGGCCGTGTGGCTCTGTGCCGCGGCGCCGCCCAGCGCGCTGTGGCCGACCTTCATCATCACCACGGGCTTGCGGTTGGCGCGCGCCAAAGCCAGCGCGTCGAGGAAGTTCGGCCCGCCGCGGATGCCCTCGGCATAGGCCATGATCACATCGACCTCGGGCGCCGTCGCCAGCCAGCCGATCGCATCGCCCAGCGTCACATCGGCTTCATTGCCGGTGGTGATCAGGATCGGTGCCCCGATCCTGCGGTCGCGGGCGATGGAGAAAAGATGCGTGCCATAGGCGCCGGACTGGCTGGCGATGCCGACGCGCCCGCCGTTCACCCCCGCCCGGATCGGCCAGCCATTTTCGAAACTGCTGGAGAAGATCGGGTAGAAGCCGATGGCGGCGTTGAACAGGCCGAGGCAGTTCGGCCCGAGCATCCGCATGCCATGGGCGCGGGCGATGGCGACAAGTGCGGCCTGGGCTTCGGCGCCGGCGGCATCGACCTCCGCGAAGCCGGCGGTGAAGACGATCGCGGATTTGCAGCCCAGCTTTCCAAGATCCTGCAGCGCCTGGGCGGCGGCCTGGCCCGGGACGGCAATGATCGCGACGTCGGGCACCTGGGGCAACGACGCCACCCCATCGAAGGCCGGCAGGCCCTGGACGGTGCGGCGCTTGGGATTGACCGGCAGGATCGCGCCAGCGAAGCGCTGGTCGAGCATATAGGCGATGGGACGGCCGCCGATGCGGATGGGATCGTCCGAGGCGCCGATGATGGCGACCGACCCTGGCCTGATCAGTGGATCGAGCGAGGCGAAATCCTGCCGCGCCGTCGTGTCCGGCACCGCGCTGTTCGGCATGGCGCCACCTCGGTTCTGTTCCCCGCCTTGTCTCTGCCCCTTCTCGCGTGCCGAGACAATGCCGGGCGCCCGTCTTGCTACCCAGCCGCAACCTGCGGTGCGCCGACGGCGATGGCCGTCTGGAACGCCCATGCGGCGCGGCGCGTTGCGGCGTCAGGCGACCAGGCCCGCCTAGAGCAATATCGGATCAGATGATTTCATCTGATCCGATATTGCTCTTAACGGTCGGCGGGGCGCCAGCGTTGGGAAACCATCGCGCAAGCTCCTCGCCGCCGTCCTGATGCCGCGCTGAGCCTGCGCCAATCGTTTTTTTATGCTTGCCTGAAGGGGGCCTGCGGCGGTTGGATGGTCGGTGGACGAAACGGCGGCGGGCACGG
The DNA here is from genome assembly GCA_038249305.1 of Acetobacterales bacterium. Taxonomy (GTDB): domain Bacteria; phylum Pseudomonadota; class Alphaproteobacteria; order Acetobacterales; family Acetobacteraceae; genus Humitalea. Next base: position 6,952 of record JBBRWI010000086.1, on the reverse strand, counting down.
TTCTGGGCTTCGCGGGCGTCACGCTCGACGGCGCGCGGGGCTGCCTGCGCAGCCCTGACGGCGCCGAGGTTGCGATCGCACCCAAGCCCTTTGCCCTGCTGACCGTGCTCGCCCGCAACGCGGGCCGGATGATGAGCAAGGACGCCCTGCTCGACGCAGTCTGGCCGGGCGTACATGTCACGGAAGACAGCCTGTTCCAGGCGGTGCGCGAGGCACGACGGGCGATTGGGGACGAGGCCGGCCGGGTGCTGCGCAGCGTGCCGCGGCGCGGCTATCTGCTGGATACACCGGTCACGTCCGATGGCGTCTCCCTGCCGATCATGCGCGGTACGTCACCGCCCAACCCACCGACGGACCGGCCCTCCCTCGTCGTGCTGCCTTTCGAGAACCTGAGCGGCGATCCGGAACAAGCGTATTTCGCCGATGGCATGGTGGAGGACATCACCACCGCGCTCTCCCGAATCCGCTCGATCTTCGTGATCGCGCGCAACTCCGCCTTCACCTACCGAGGAGGCGCGGTGGACGTCCGCGAGGTCGGTCGCGCATTGGGCGTGCGCTACGTGCTGGAAGGCAGCGTCCGCAGGGTCGGCGGGCGGGTGCGCATCGGCTGCCGACTGGTCGAGGCCACGACAGGCCACCACCTGTGGGCCGAGCGCTTCGACGGCGACCTCGCGGATGTCTTCGCGCTGCAGGACCGCGTGGCGGAGGCGGTGGCCGGCGCCATCGAGCCGAACCTGCGTCTGGCCGAGATCGAGCGCGCGCGGCGCAAGCCGACCGAGAACCTCGACGCCTACGACCTCTACCTGCGCGCGCTGCCGCACCATCATGCGAAAACCAGGCAGGACAGTGACGCCTGCCTGGCATTGCTGGACCGCGCCATCGCCCTCGATCCGCGCTTCTCGCTGGCCAAGGCCTTCGCGGCCTACAGCGTGGTGCAGCAGGAGGTGCAGGGCTGGTCGATGCCGACCGATCGCGATGCGGCCATCCGCCTCGCACGCGAGGCGCTGGCCGACTCGCAGGACAACCCCGAGACTCTCCGCTGCGCGGGGCAGGCCGTGACCTGGCTGGCGCAGGACCGTGAACGTGGCTGGGCCGCGCTGCAGCGCGCGACCGTGCTGAACCCGAACTCGGCGGCGGTGGCCGGCAGTGCGGCGTGGGTGCTCAATTATCTGGGCGAGGCGGACTGCGCGATGGGGATGTTCCAACGCGCCATCCGGCTCAGCCCGCTCGACCCCGAGATGGCCTTCTTCCTGTCGGGGCTCGGCTTCGCCCATTTGATGGCGCGCCGGTACGACGACGCCTTGGAGGCGGGCCTGCGATCCATTCCCCTCCAGCCCGAGCGGGCGACCGGCCATCGCGTTGTCGTGGCGGCCTGGCACGCGCTGGGACGCCTGGACGAGGCGCGCGCCGCCGCGTTGCGCTACAGGGCGGCCAATCCCACGGGCGCCCGCGTCTTCGTCGACCGCGTGATCTGGCTGTTCGCCGACGCGCATTTCGCCGCGGTGCTCATCCAGGCGCTGCGTGAGGCTGGGCTGCCGGAATAGCCGGCGGGCGAACGGGCCGCCCGGTCATGACCTGCGCCTGACTGGACGTGTGGACGTCCCGCGACACAAATCCGAGGGTGGCAGGCTCGGATAAGTCGGCGATGCCCGTGCTTCAGCCTTCCGGGCTGACCACCATGCAACTGCCGCGTTCGCGCATGCGGCCACAGACCTGCGCCGCATTTTCGCGGGAAAGCCCCGTGACGCGCGCCCGCCACAGCGTTGCGCGGCCTTGGGCAACAGGGGTCACCGCCGGGCGCGCGGAAGGCTGCCCCGCTGAATCGCGCGCGGCGGCGGCCGCCCCCCTCGCCTGCTGTTCGGAGGAGAAGGCCCCGACCTGAACGGCCCAGGCCCCGGACGGCGCCGGCGCGCGAAGCCCGCCGGGAAGCGAGCCCGCCGCGGCCTGGGGCACGAGGCTGAGGCCGCGTGGCGGCGGTGGGGGGCTGGGCGACGTCAAGACCAGCCTGGTGCCACCTGGCGCGCGTCCGGTGGACACGGGGGCTGCGGGCTGCGGCGCAGCAAGGGGCAGGGCGCCCAGCCCGCCGCGCGGCGCGGCGGCCGGGGGGCGCGCCAAGCCGGTCGCCGCGACAGGCGGCGCGAGCGTGGTGGTCTCGATGCGTCCGATCGAGGTCGGCGCGAAGTCGCCCGCACTCACGATCGGGTCCATCCGCATGACAGGCCCCCCGTCGAGCGACGCGATCTGGACGCGATCCGCGCGCCCATTCGGCGGCGGCAGGGGATCGGTGGCCGCATAGGTGCTGCCGTCCGGGATCGGTTCCATGCGCACCACCGGACCCGGCGGAAGGCTCGCGACCTGGATGGCGGGTTCCGCGCGCGAACGCTGGTCGCGCAGCGCCAGCATGGTGCCGGCGTCCATGCGCCGCGGCCCGGCAGGGATCGACAGCGGGATTTCGGCGGCGGCGTAAATTTCGGGCGCGGCGCGGCGTCGCGGCGCTTCGTCAGCGATCCGCGGCCCAATCCGCGACACATAGTTCCTGGTTTCGTTGGGAAGGCCTCGCCCGTTCCAGAGGTAGTCCTCAAGCCGCCGCGGCCCCGCGTTGTAGGCCGCGAGGAAGGCCGGGCTGCCGTACAGGTCGTACATCTGCCGCAGGTAGGCGGTGCCGGCCATGATGCTGTCCCAGGGGTGGTAGGGATCGCTGCCCAGCCCGTGGCGCCCCCGCAGTTCGGCGTAGGTGCCGGGCATCACCTGCATCAGGCCCATCGCGCCGACCGGGCTGGTCGCGGAGACCCGTCCACCGCTTTCCTGGCGCATCACTTCGCGGATCCAGCGCTGCGGGATGTCGAAGCGTTGCGAGGCCTCGTTGATGTAGGGGCCCCAGGGATCACCAGGCGGGCCCGGGGGGTCGTAGGACGTTGGTCGGGCGGCCCCCACGGTATAGACGGGCGCCTGGCGGGGTGTTCCGCAAGCACTCAGCATGACGAGCCCAAACAGCAGACCCCAAAGCATGCCGGATTGCATGGAAAAACGAATGCGCAACGGTGCAATCCCCCAATCTCCGGCCATCAGGCGCAGTGTGGTTTGATCGATCACCAGCCGGACACGTGCCACCCCCCGGCACCGCGTATCTGGATGACGTCGAAGCCCATAAACCGCTCCGCAACCTGACTGGATTTGCATATCCGATGCGGGCGGGGCGCCGCAAGCAAGATCGTCAATTCAGGCGATACTGGTCCGGTTTCGGTCCCAATCCACTGCGGCGTGTAGAGGGGCGGCGCTGCCGTCAGGCGTCGCCGATGATGTCGCCAGGCACGCCGTCGCCGACGATCTTCCCCGCCTCCAGCCGAATGACCCGCGTGCACCAGCGGCGTACGACGTCCATGTTATGCGTGGCGATCACCATGATTTCAGATGCTTGGACCAGTTGAGCCAGCCTTTCCTCAGCCTTCGTCATGAAATCCGCATCCCCCGCGAGGAACCATTCATCCATCAGAAGAATCGCAGGCTGCATCGAGGTCGCCATGGCGAAGGCAAGCCGCACGGCCATCCCCGCCGAATAACCGCGGATCGGGACGTCGAGAAATTCGCCAAGTCCGGAAAATTCCGATGCCTCGGCCTCGAGCTCGGCCGCAGTGGTATCATCGAGTCCGAGATACAAAGCGCGCAGGCGGATGTTCTCGCGCCCGGTACTGTCGGGATCCATGCCGGCGCCGGGATCGATCAGGCTGCCCACCTCACCATCGACGCGGAGCGAACCGGCGACTGGCTCATAGATGCCGGCCAGGACGCGCAGAAGCGTGGTCTTTCCCGCCCCGTTCTGACCGACCAGGGCGACACGTTCGCCCTGGTTAATCTCGAAGGAAAGATCGTGCAGGGCCTGGACGACGACCCGGTTGGATTCGTCCGTGCGAACCCTGATGCCGGCTTTCGCCAACAGCCGTTTCTTCAGACTGCGCGCAGGCGCGTGATAGAGCGGAAACGCCACGGCGACGCCGCGCGAAACAATTTGGGCACCCATGATGATTACACCCAGAAAGCAATACGACTGCGGAAGCGCGCGAAGAACGCGAAAGCGACGGTGCAGTTCACGGCCGTGAAGAATACTGCAGCCGCCCAGGCGAGCCACGCGCCACCGCCCTCGACCAACGGGCCGCGCAACGTTTCCAACAAGGCGTAAAAGGGGTTGAGGGGCAGCCAGACCTGGATGTCGCCCAGCATGTTGGGCTTCCACATGATCGGCGTCAGGAAAAATGCCAGTTGCAGGATGTTGCCGACGATCGGGCCGATATCGCGAAAACGGGCGCAGATCATGCCGAAGAAAATAGAAAGTGCGAAGCCGTTCAGGCACAAGATGACGATGCCAATGATTGCCAGAAATCCAGCCCAGCCAGGATTGTGCCCAAGAATCAAAAACAAAATAACGATCAATGGTACTTGATGCAGCGCCGTCAGGATGTTTCGTATTGTACAACGTAGCGCATGCACGGTGTAGGGCAACCGAACCTGCCTGATCACGCCTTCAACGCTGGTCATGCAGGCGACCGCGTCGTTGATCAAACCTGCAATCATTTGCCAGACAATGAGGCTGACCGCAAGATGAGGCAAGTAATCCGCCAAGGATACCTTAAATAGTTGCGAATACAACAGGCCCAATCCGCCCACCATGAAAGCGGACGAAAGCGTAAACCAGAACGGTCCCAGAACAGATCCGCGATACCGATTGCGCAGATCGAGGCGGGCCAGCGCGAACGCCAATCGCCAAGCGCGGAACCCATCGCGAAGATCGCCCAAGGCGCGCTCCACATGGCGCGGGCGGTCGGCGGAAATCACAAGCGAGCTGTAGGACAACTGTTCGACTTTTTTCATGCGCCTGATTGTCTAGCCCCAAGCAGACCAGGATGCCAGCAATCCCGGCGCCCGGATCCCCCGGCGCAGCTGGCGGGGATGCGAACTGCGAAACGCCCTATACAGAGGCCGACGTCAGCCGACAACGGCCCGCACGACGACGGTTATCGGCAGACAAGCCATGTTGTGTCCGGCGCTCGCCAAGTCGCGCTCACCGCACCGCGCCGACGAGAGCCAATGTCTTCTGCCGGTCACACTCCGCGCGAAGCGCGATTTCACTCCTCAGATTCGTCGTGCTTGTGCGGCGCAACCGCGATCATTCGGGTTGTATTCAACAGCCCCGCCCAAATGAGCCCGGTGCTCGCCGCTATTTCACTATCCCGCCCATGGGCGCGATGAAACCGCCACCCAGCGGCGGCCCACCGGCTGCCCGCGACAGGCGGGTCCTGTCGCCCCGGTTCACCACAACCCGATCGCCCACCTGCAGCGCGTCTTCGTTGGTCTGCACAACGGCGATGTCGCCGCCGCGATCCTCGCGCACCACGAACTCGATCGCCGACCCGCGTGTCACACCGCCTTCGATGGCGTTGCCGGCGAGGCCCCCCACGATCGCCCCGCCGAGCCCCATAAGCGCCTGCGACCGCCAGTCCCCGCCGATGAAGGACCCGGCCACGCCGCCCGCCGCCGCACCGGCAACCGCCCCCACGCCCGATTGGGAGCCGGCGATCTGCACCGGCCGCATCCCGACCACCGTGCCGAAGGACACGCTGCCGACCTGGCCGAGGGCGGCACGCGAATACGTCGTGCCAGTGTTGGTGGGCGCGCAGGCGACAAGGCCAAACCCAATGAGCGAGGCGCTGACAACGCATCGAAGAGCGACGCGGAAACTTGGTTGACCGGGCATGCAGACTTCCTCCAGGGGTGCTTAGGCTTCAAGCAGGCGACCTCGCGCCGTTATTCTGGCGATGATGGGGCGGAAATCCAACCGCAAGCCCTCGTAATGTCTCAAAGCCAATGGTACGCGCGCTCAGGCGGTCTTCAGCAGGCTGCCAGATTCAACAACGCCGCGTAGTCAGGGGCCGGGAAGACAACCGGCTCGATCAAGCGCGACCCCGGTCCATCGGCGATTCTACGCAACGCCATGGCGGCGGCATCGAGGTCCGGTTCGGCCCAGGACATGGCGGGAAAGTCATACGTCGCCTGCGGATCACGGGCGGGCACCAGCGTGAAGGGCACGGCATGGACACCAGGGCCGCGCATGAAGTCCATGTTGCCCGACCACCCCGTGGCCACCACCGGCCGCCCAATCGCCATCGCCTCGGCCACCGCGAAGGCAAAACCTTCGGCACGATGCAAAGATATCAGCACATCCGACGCCGCGAGCAGCGCCCATAAGTCGGCTGGCGGCAGATCCCGGTCGAGCACAACGACATTGCCATGTGCCGCCGCGGCATCGGCCACCGCCCGCCAGGCGGGGCCAGCGCCGCGGGTGCCATGCACCTTGAGGACGAGCACGCGGTCGGATCGGCCCCCGAACGCCCTCGCATGGGCCTCTATGGCGCCGAGCGGGTTCTTGCGCGCGACCGAGGACCCGGCATCGAACATGCAAAGCGTGATGAAGGCATCGGAAGGCAACCCGAAGGCTGCCCGCCCGATCGGGGCCGGGGCCGGGGCCGGGCTGGGCAAGGGGTGCGGGACGACGATGACCGGCGGGCCTTCGGGCGCGCGCATCGCGTCGGCGCAGAACTGCGACGGCGTCCATATGGCATGGACAAAGCGGCGGCCGACCTCCCACTCCACGGGCAGGCAGGGCAATTCCCAGGCCCAATATCCGATTACGCGCTTGCCACGAACGGCCTTGAGGCCAAGGATTTGCAGCGCCCAGGGCAGCATCGGCCCGTTGACGTGAACGACGAGTGTGCCGGGCCCTTCCGGCAGCTGCGGCGGTGGGTTCCAGCCGCCCTGACGATGCTGATGCGTGATGTCCGCCCCCTGCGCATCCATCCCCGCGGCCCGCATCGCCGACAACATCCGCCGCGCGCCGGAACCCAGCCCCGTCGGCGCGCTCAGATACCCAATTACGATGACCGGGCCGGCCGGGGCAGGC
>JBBRWI010000085.1:0-15051 GCA_038249305.1 Acetobacterales bacterium | reverse complement strand
GCCACATCGCGTTCCGCGGTCCAGATGCGCGGATGGTCGTGGCCGCTCGCCTCGTCAAAAGCGCGGGTCACGTTGAAGGGCATGCAGTGTTCGAAGATCACCCACTGCCCATAGCGCGGGCGCATGAAATCCATCGCGTCGTCGTAGATCGCCTTCAGCGCCCAGCCCTTTGCCACACCCGCCTGCACGCGGCCGAACAGATCGGATGTGAAGGCGCGGGTGCCGGCGATCGCCTCGGCGCAATCGGCCCTGGTCAGCAGCGCGCGGCCGCGGCCGGGCACCAATTTTTCCGGCCCGAGTGCTGCGATGGCATCGAGCGTCGCCGGCCAATCGGCAAAATGCGCATCGCCGCAATAGGGGGTGGCGCCGAATTCAACCGTATCGCCGGCGAACAGCACGCGTTCCTGCGGCAGCCAGACCACCGTGTCGCCGGCGGTATGGGCGCGGCCGATCTGGATGACCTGGGCCTCCCGCTGCCCAAGCCAGAGCGTCATACGCTGGCCAAAGGTCTGGGTCGGCCAGGTCAGGCCGGGGATGCTTTCCCGCCCACGGAACAGGCGCGGGAAGCGGCCGATTTCGCTGTCCATGTCCTGCTGGCCGCGTTCGACGATCAAGGCCCGGGTCGCGTCGGATGCGATGATGCCATGCGGCGCGTAGCCGGAGGCACCGAGCACCCGGACCGCATGGTAATGCGTCAGGATCACGTCGCGGATCGGCTGGTTGGTCACGGCGGCGGTGCGGCGGATCACGTCGGCCGCCATCAGCGGCGTCGCCTGGGCGTCGATCACGAAGGCGCCTTGCGGGCCGACCATGATGCCGGAATTCGGATCGCCCTCGGCGGTATAGGCATGCAGCCCATCGGCCAGCGTGTCGAAGGAGACATGTTTTTCCGCGAGGTCATTCTGTGAGGCGAAGCCGCTCATGGCGCTGATCCGTTTCCTGCTGGGGGAAAGGTGGCGCCGCGCGCGGGCTGGGGGAAGGGGGCTGACGGAGCCGTGCTTGGCCGGTGGCGCCGGGGGGCGCTAGGCTGGGCCGAATATTGAGGATGCCGGGACCATGCTGCGACGCCTTGCCATTGCCTGCGGATTGACCTGGGCCCTGGCCGCACCGCTGGGGGCGCAACCGGCGCCGGCGCCCCAGACCCAGGCCCAGCCCCAGGCCCAGACCCAGGCCCCGCGCAGCGGCGATCCCTCCTTCAACCTGGTCAACCGGTCGCGGGTGGTGATCAACGAAGTCTATGCCTCGCTCAGCACCGAGGACGCCTGGGGCCCCGACCGCCTGGGCACCAGCACCGTGCCGGCCGGCGGGACCTCCCCGATCCGCCTGCCGCAGGGGGCCTGCGACTACGATGTGCGGATCGTCTATCAGGGGCTGCCGCCCGAGGAGCGGCGCGGGGTGAACCTTTGCGCCGTTACGGAACTGGTCTTCACCGGCCAGGCGGCGGCGGCCGCGACCCCGGATGGCAAGGGCGCGCAACCGGCCGGCCCGACCGGCAACCCGTCGTTCAACGTGATCAACCGCACCGGGCGGATCATCCGTGAATTGTATGTGTCGCTGTCCTCGCGCACCGAATGGGGGCCGGATATCCTGGGCGCCGAGGTGCTCCAGGCCGATGCCAATTTCGAAGTGCGGCTGCCCGAGGGCGCATGCCTCTATGACGTGAAGATCGTGTTCCAGAACGGCGGCGATACCGAGCGCCGCGATGTCAATACCTGCGACATCGCGAACTTGATCTTTCCGTGAGTGTCCGTCGGGGAACACCTGGCATTGCGGTGGTCCCCGATCTTCGGACAGGCGGTTGAGGCACCCGCGGGCGGGGTTCTCGCGCGGCGCCTGGAACGAGGTGGCGAAACGGCACGCGCCGTGCGCCTCGCCCCCCCGAACAGGTCAGACCAGTTCAGCGCGTAGCCGCCGCGCGGCCTGGACCAGGTTCTCCATCGCTGGCCGGACCTCCGCCCAGCCGCGCGTCTTGCAACCGCAATCGGGGTTGAGCCACAGGCGCGCCGCGGGAATACGCGAGGCCGCGCGCCGAGCCAGACCCGCCATCTCCTCGGCCCCCGGCACGCGCGGGCTATGGATATCCCACACCCCAGGCCCGATCGCGTTCGGGTAGGAGAAGTTCGCGAAGGCCTCCAGCAGTTCCATGTCACTGCGTGCCGTCTCGATCGAAATCACATCGGCATCCATGTCCGCGATGCTTGCGATGATGTCGTTGAATTCGGCGTAGCACATGTGGGTGTGGATCTGCGTGTCGTCGCGCACGCCAGAAACCGCAAGGCGGAAACTCGCCACCGCCCAGCGCAGGTAGTCCGCCCGGGCAGCCTCGCGCAGCGGAAGGCCCTCGCGAAGCGCCGGCTCATCGACCTGCAGGATGGGAATGCCGGCCGCTTCGAGGTCCATCACCTCGTCGCGCAGCGCGAGCGCGATCTGCCGGCACACCGCTTCGCGCGGGATATCGGCGCGCACGAAAGACCATTGCAGCATCGTTACCGGGCCGGTCAGCATCCCCTTCATCGGCCGCGTCGTCAGCGATTGCGCGAAGGCTGACCACCGTACCGTCATCGGCGCGGGCCGCGAGACATCCGCCCAGATGATTGGGGGCGCGACGCAGCGACTGCCGTAGCTCTGAACCCAGCCATGCTTGGTGAAGGCATAGCCCGAAAGCTGCTCGCCGAAATACTTCACCATGTCGTTGCGTTCGAACTCGCCATGGACGGGGACGTCCACGCCGATCTCGTCCTGCCAGCGTACGGCTTCACGCGTCAGGCGCTCGATCTCGGCATCGTAGGCAGCCTGCGCGATCTCGCCACGCAGAAGCCTCGCGCGCAGGCCGCGTACCTCGGCGGTCTGCGGCCAGGAGCCAATGGAGGTGACGGGCAGGCTCGGCAGCTGCAACCGCGCCGCCTGAAGCTCCGCACGCTCGGCATAGGGGCGGCCACGGCGCTCCATGTCGAAGGTCACGGCGGCGAGGCGCGCGGCGACCGAGGGATCGTGCAGGCGCGTGTCGGCAAGCGCCTCGGTCAGCGCCGCGTCGCTCTCGGCGAGGGCCACGGCGATGGCGCCGTCGCCCTCGTCCAGGCCTCGGGCGAGTGCGACGACCTCGGCCAGCTTCTCGTTGGCGAAGGCGAGGCGGCGCTTCAGCGCGGGGTCCAGCGCCGTCTCCAGCCTCAGGCTGTGCGGCACGTGCAGCAGCGAGCAGGAGGGGGCCGCCAGCAGCCGTCCGCTGAACCCCGCATCCGCAGCCCGGCGGAGCTGGCCAAGCGCTGTGCGCAGATCGGCGCGCCAGACATTGCGGCCATCCACCACGCCGAGCGACAGCCAGCGATCCTTCGGCCAGGCCGCGAGCGCGTCATCGAGTTGTCCCGGCGCGCGCGCCAGGTCCAGATGCAACCCCGCTACCGGCAGGTCCGCAGCGAGCGCAAGATTGTCGCCCAATCCTTCGAAATAGGTGGTCAGCATGAGCCTCAGACCGGGTGCTGCGTCGGCCATGGCGCGCGCCGCCATGCGGTAAGCCTCGGCGGCGCCGGGCGGCAGGTCGGTGACCAGGCAGGGCTCGTCCAGTTGAACCCAGGCCGCACCCGCTTCGGCCAGATTGCGCAGCACCTGCGTGTAGGCGGGGAGCAGCCTCGGCAAGAGCGCGAGCGGATTGCTGCCGTCCGCTGTCTTGGACAGCAGCAGGAACGTGACGGGCCCGAGCAGCACCGGCCGGGTACGCATGCCGACGGCCAGCCCCTCCCGGAAGGCCTCGGTCCAGCGGTCGTGGACCAGGCGAAATCGCGTCTCCGCGGAAAGAACCGGCACGAGGTAGTGGTAGTTGGTGTCGAACCACTTGGTCATTTCCAGCGCCGGCCGGCCGGCGTCGATGCCGGCTGCACGTTCCGCCTCGGTGCCGCGCGCGCCGCGGGCCAGGGCGAAATAGGTGGCAAGCGACACCGCACCATCGCCGGACCAGCCGTAGCCGGCGGGGATGGCACCGAAGGCACAGGCCGTGTCCAGCACGTGGTCATAGAGCGTGAAGTCGCCGGAGGGGACGTGGTTGATCCCGCTGCCCTGCTGGACGGCGCGCTGGCTGGCGCGCAATGCAGCAGCGTTCGCGAGCAGTTCGGGCTCGCTGGACCGCCCGGCCCAGAGTGCTTCGAGGCCAGTTTTGAGTTCACGCTTCGGGCCGACCCGTGGGTAGCCCAGATTGGCGGCGATGGTCATCGCAACAATGCTCCTGCGCCCGGTGCACCCAGCCCGGGCGAAAGGGTGGCGCGCCCCCGCGGTTGCAGGGTGCACGGCGCTGGCAGGTCTCCTGGCTTGCGGGTGCCGGGCTTGCGCCCATCGCCGCCGGCCCACCTTCCCACGCCTTGCAGCGCAGTGGCCCGCCCCCGGCAGGGAGCGGCAGGGCCGGCGACTTCCCGCCGACAGTTGCTGGGGCAGCGGCCGACTTGGGGTCAGGACCCCGCACGACCTTCCCTTTTTACCCGCTCGCGCGGGACCAACGCTATATCAACATATCTTTATGCGATATTTTTTCAAGTGCGACTGGTGGCTTTTCGCGTGGCCGACCGACCGTTCTGGCGTACGTCGGTCCGCTGCTGGCGTTTCCGGTTTCAGCCGGAGGCGCCGCCACGCCCAAGCGTCCAGCCCGAGAAGCGCACACGCTCCACCAGCGCCATGTGCGGCACCGTCAGCGCCGCCAGTCCAACGAACACGAGTTGCACCACCTGCGCGTCGAACGGCACCTCGCCGCGCCACCACCAGATCGCGGCACCACCGACCATGACCGCAAGCGTCGGAACCAGGCCCGACGCCATCATCGGCCAGCGGCCCGGCCGCGCCGCCCAATCGAAGGTACGCAGCATGTGCCGGGCGCTATGCATGCCGCAGAAGAACACCGCAAAGGCCGTCAGCGGTGGGGCCAGGAACATCAGCGCGCCGACCGCCAAGAACTCCAGTGACGTGCGCGGCGACCGGCCCGCCGTCACCACCGCCGCCAGAGCCAGCGCCGCCAACCAGGGCAGCGCCAGCACGGCCAGTACGGGCGTCACCAACTGGGCCGCATCCGCGCCGGCGAGCAGGCCGAACAACGCACCAACCTCGGCGCCATGCAGGCCCGTGGGCAGCACGATCACCGCGCCGCCGTACAGGGCGCGTGCCAGGCCATGCGTCCCGGCCTGCGGGTCGCCCGAAAAATGCACCGCCGAGATCAACAGGAAGCCCAGCAGAAACATCGCCGGCGCCACCAGCCAGACGCCGACCACCGCGGCTGCAAGCAGGGAATACAACGCGACGAACAGGCTCCAGTCCCGCAGCCCGCGCAGACCGTGGAGTTGCCGCGCGAACACGGTGTCGAGCCCGCCATGCGGAACACCGAACAACGCGATGGCGACTGCCACCGCCGCGAGCTCGACCCATTGCTCCGGCCGTTCCAACAGAACGGACGCAACGGCCACGAGGATGGCGGCCAGACTGAACACGACACCCTGGCGACGAAGCCTCATTGTGGCGCCCATCTGGCTTTCGTCCGCCGCAAGCGCCCGCGACCCAAGGCTTGTCACAGGCCGTTGTGGGGGTTCGCGCCTCATTGTCATGCCGGTGCCGCGATGCTCTCGGGCGCCCGCCGCAGCCCGCGCAGCACCTCGGCGGCGAAGAGGCCAAGCGGCAGCGTGAAGCCCACCGCGGCGCAATCGCCGATGCTGCCGCGCTCACTCAGGAAGCGGATCGTGCGCGCCGGATCGGTATCGCCGAACAATCGCGCGAACAGGTCCGGCGCCCGCTCCGGGTGGCGCCTGATGACTTGCAGGAACAGCCGGTCCATCGTCCGCTGCACCAGCGGATCGGCCCGATGCCCCCTGGGCGCGCCACCACCGGCGACCCTTGCGGCCGCGGCCGTGGCCCAGGATTGGATACGTTGGAATGCGTAGCCGCTGCTGGGCCGCGCGCCGCCGTTCATCACGCCGGCGCGGCAATGGTCGGGGGGCTTCGGCCGGGTCAGTCCCATCGGCAGGATGCCGCTTTCGACACGACGTATCTCGACGGCCGCGCCGCCGCACATTTCGGCGACCGCGCTGCCTTGCAGGGCGGTAAACTCGGTTGCCACCATCGGCCTGGGCCCGAACACCGTGGTCTCGACCAGCGCTTCGTGACGCGAGAACGGCAGCACATAACGGAACAGGACGGCACCCTTGGGCGCGGCTGCGAAGTGCATCAACTGCACGCTGGTGGGGTCAAAAACCGGCGCCTCACAGAAGACTTGCTGGCCCAGGAAGGACTGCCAGAGTATCGCGTCACCGGGCCGCGGCGCGGCCGGCGGGCGGGTGTCTATCAGATGGCGTGATGTGATCCGGCCCAGGTCGGTCTCCACCGCCCAACCCGCCGCGCAGCGTTGCGGCACGCCGAGCACCCGCGTGCCCAGTTCCAGCCGCACGTTGGCCGAGGCAGCGATACGCGTCTGCACGGCGTCATAGAAGGCGGCCGATTCCAACATCTGGTATGGCGTCCGCGGGCACGTCACCGCGACTTCGCGGTCAGCCGAGCGGATCGTCATGGCACCCCAGGAGCGGGCGACGAGGCGCTCGTATCGGTGCGGCTCGACCCGCCAGAAGCACCAGGTGCGGTCATTGGCGTAAGCCGGCCGGGCCTCGACGATCATGGTTCGCCTGGGCGTCGCGGGCTGCTCGGCCAGGCGGTCGCCCAGGCTGAGCCCGGCACAACCGCCGCCCAGGATCAGCAGGTCAAGGTCAGGCTGCATGCGTAGCCTCCGGCGGGGGTGCGGCGCCGCGCAGCCCGCGAAGGGCCACGTGCAGCAGCGGATCATGCGGCCGGCCCGGGCCGCGCAGGCCAGCGAGCCAGGGCGCGGAGACCATGGCCTGGCCGGCGATCAGCAGCTTGGCGCCGGGCGGCACCACGACGCGGCCCGCCCAGGCATCGCCGCCGAGCGCACGCAGCCGCCAGCCGATCGCGCGATACAGCCGCAACGCGGTCAGGATGCCGTAGCGCGCGCGGGCAGGCAGGTGACAGAGGCCGTCCTCACCACTTCGATAGTAGGTGTCGGCGAGGTCGAGCAGCGTGCCGACGCCGCGGCGGAGCATCGGCTGCAGGGCTGGCGCGGGTTGCACCAGCTGCGCCGGTTCAAGCTCGCCGACCAGGCTCGCCGGCAGATAGCGGCGCCCGGCCTCAGCATCCGCCTGCACGTCGCGGCAGAGATTGGTCAACTGCATTGCGATCCCGAGGTCGATCGCATGCGCGCCGGCCCGAGGATCCTGCGCATCCAACACCGCGCTCATCATCAGGCCGACCGTCCCGGCGACGCGGTAGCAGTAACGCAGCAATTCGGCGGTGTCGGCGATGCGCACCGGGTCGAGATCACTGCGCACGCCGCGGATCAGGTCGATCGGGATCGCCGGATCGATGCGGCATTGGCGCATCCATTCGAGCAGATCGCGCGTGGCCGGATCGTCCGAGGCGCCGGTTTCGAGCGCATGTGCGATGGTGTCGAGCGCGACGCGCGCCGCGTCGGGCGCCGGCGCCTCATCGGCCAGGTCGTCGATGTGCCGGCAGAAGCCGTAGAGGCGCGTGGCGCGCTCGGCATGGACCGCACCGAGCAGGCGCCGTGCGAAATGGAAACTCCGCCCCTTGGCGGTAAGCGCCCGATCCGCGGCAGCGTAGGCCGGCGAAGCCGCGGTGTTGCGTCCCGCGCGTTCCGGCTGGCTCGGCAGAACGTGATCGTTCGCCGCGCCGACCGGCAGGGCCGGTGCGCCGTTCACAGCCGCGCCGCCCGCGCTTGGGCAAGTTGGCCGAGGTATCGCCCCGACTCCTTCGGCAGCCCACAAGCCAGCACGCGTGCCGTTTCGAGGTGGCGCCGCGCAAGCTGCCGCGCGGCGGACTCGGCTTCGCGGTCGGTGGCAGCGGCCTGCAACAAAAGCAGCAGGTTCAACGATCCTGCCGCAGCATCGTCGCGCGCGTCCTCGATGTCATCGGCGATCTGGTAGCCGACGGCAAAAGCTTCGGCGGCGCGGCGGGCGAGCGGCAGGGCCTCCGGCCGTCCGGCTGCGGCAAGCACCAATTCGATCGGCAGGCGAAGCAGCGCGCCGCTCTTGCCTGCCGCGACGGCTGCGTACCAGGCGACCGCGTCGCCACCCATGGGTGGTGCCTCCGTGTCTGCGGATTGACCATGCGCGGCATCCGCCACGGCTGCATGCGTGAGCAAGAGCAGCCGGGGCAGCGCGGCGGTGGAGGAGCAGTCGGCCAGCACGCCATAGGCCGCCGAGAGCAGCAGATCACCCGCACACAGCGCTGTGGCGGCGCCGAAGGCGGTCAGGACGGTCGGGACACCGCGGCGCTGTTCCGAGCGATCCTGCAGGTCATCGTGGATCAGCGAGGCATTGTGCAGAAGCTCAACAGTGGCCGCCATGGTCACCGCGTCGGCGACAGGGATGCCGAGCGCTACGCCTGCGTGCAGCGCCAGCGAGGCTCGAACCCGCTGACCGCCCGCGCCAAGGTGATGGGCGCAGGCGCGAAGCAACGCGGGCCGCGGCGACATCGCGGCGTTTTGGTTCAGGCCCACCGCTGCAAGCATGCGGCGCCCTACCTGCGGGAGAAGGTCGAGCGCGAGGTCGCCAGGTGCCAAAACCCTGCCCGACAAGGACGAAGACATGTGTTGGTTCCCGATGGACCGGTCCGCGGAGCCAAGATGCGGCGCCGCGGACCGAACTTTCACGCGCGCGCCGGGGTCGGCATCGCGCCAGAGACATACGCGCCGTCAGCCTCAGACTTGCGGACCGCGATCAGGTAGATCAGCACGCCCAGCATCGCCTTCGCCACGATGTCGGCGATGGTGTAGCCGATCTGCACAGCCACGTTGGCAGTGGCGCCATCGATGCCGAGCATCGGCAGCACGAACACCACCGGGTAGAACGACCAGGAGCCGATGGTGAGCCAGCACGCACCGCTGATCAGACCGCGCGCTTCGACCGGCTGGCTGGAAATCGACTTACGCAAGCCGAAGAACAGCTCATACACGATGATGGTGAAGGGGATCATCGACAGCGCGAAGAACAGCCAGCGCGTGCCGTGGTCGGTGGCGATCTCACCCGGGTAGCCGAGGGCGACCATCAAAGCGGCGAGCAGGCCGAGCCGCACACTCTTGGACACCGTCTCGGCCCTCGACAGGCGCATCACCAGGATCAGTTCGATCAGCAGCAACGGAACGGTCAGCAGCCAGTCCACGTAGCGGTAGGCGTCGTTGAACGCGATGCCGGATAGGCGGATCACGCCGGCTTCTACGACGAACGAGGCTTCCCAGCTGTTGAAGATACGCACGTAGTGATAGCCGGCGATCAGGGTCACGATGCCGGTCAATGTCATGGCCGTGCGATATGCTGGCGCGACCTGCGAGCGATTCAGGAACGAAAAAATCGTCGCCGCCCCCATCACCGCTATGGTGAAAGAGAAAGCGTTGTAGACCAGCGCGTATTGCGCAACTGTGATGGTTCCCATGTTTCTTGACTCCTTGTGACGGCGCGGGCCACGCCACTCAAACGTGGAACCGGCGCCAGAGTTGCCGACGGCTTCCGCGATGTAGTGTTGGGGCGAGGCGAAGGAACACAAGACCGCGAAGCGGGTTCCGCATGGGGTGCGGCAGCGAGCGATGCGAATGTCTCTGGATGACGGCCGAAGCCATGCGCACGGGTCGGGGCAAGCAGATTTTTTGCGGGCACGGTCGGCCGTGCGCACAGGCACCGCGCCGATGCGTATGGCAGCAGGTGCGCCACCAGGACGCGCGGCGCTTGGCCATCGCCGGCCGCAAACCCGCGTCACTGCCGAGGTGTCGGCACGGGCCGGACCCATCCTTGGGCGAAAGCCTGAGCGTGACGCTCCGGAACAAGGTGGCGCAATCACCGTTGCACTTGCCGAAGACAACCATACTTAGCTGGTGGCATCGGTGGCTGGGATGAAGAACGCGTGACGGAATTCTACCTGATTCTGGCCGTTTTCCTTGCATTCGCGCTCAACCAGTCCAACCGCCTTCTTCGTGCCCTGGGCACGCTGACGGCGGCGCTGGCGCTGGTCATGATCGCCTGGTCGATCATCCTCGCCAATCTCGACGGCACCTTTGCCGCCGTGCCGTCAGGTGCGAGCCTGTCCGATCGCGTCAAGCCATTCATCCTGAACACGCAGGCGGCGATCGCCGCGGTCGCGGCACTTTTTCTGCTCTGGGCGGTCTGGGCGCAGGGCGTGCGGCGCGTGGCCGAACCGCTGCCGCTGCGCAACACGCCGGCGGCCTTCGGGCGTGTGTCGCGCTACGCGCATTGGATCATCGGCACGCTGATCCTGGTCCTGCTGCCGATGGGCCTGTTCACCTCCGTGCTGGCGGCTGATCACCCCGAACGCGGCGCCTTCATGGCGACCCACCAGGCGCTTGGCCTGACGGTGCTGCTTCTGGTCGTGCTGCGCCTGTTGTGGCTCGGCCAAAG
Organism: Acetobacterales bacterium; assembly: GCA_038249305.1. Classification (GTDB taxonomy): domain Bacteria; phylum Pseudomonadota; class Alphaproteobacteria; order Acetobacterales; family Acetobacteraceae; genus Humitalea. Next base: position 4,591 of record JBBRWI010000085.1, on the reverse strand, counting down.
CCCCGCGCCGCCGCTGCGGGCCGACGTGCCGCCCTGGCAACGCCAGTTGGCCCGGGCAACGCATATCGGCCTCTATGGGCTCATGCTGGGCTTTCCTGTCACGGGCATTCTGCTCACGGCGTGGCGCGGCGATGTGCTGGACATCTATGGCTGGTCGGTCACGGGCCTTCTGGAACCGAATGCGCTGTTGGCGGGCGTCGTGGCTGTCCTGCACAATCTGGTGCTGCCGGCGGTCTTCTACCTTGCCCTTTTCGCGCATCTGGGCGCCGTGACGAAGCATCATTTCGGCGAGCGCCGGCTGCAGGACGTGCGCCGCATGCTGCGGTGATGATGCGGCCGCTACAGTAGCGCGGCGATCTCCTTCGTCAGCGCCTCGGGCTTCGTGGTGGGTGCGTGGCGAGATCGGACATGCCCCGCGCGATCCACCAGGAACTTCGTGAAATTCCACTTGATGGCACTGCCCAGCAGCCCGCCCTTTTGCTGCTTCAGCCAGACATAGAGCGGATGTGCCGCAGGCCCGTTCACGGAGATCTTGGCGAACAGCGGGAAGGTCACGCCGAAGCCGGTTTCGCAGAAGCCCGCGATCTGGGCATCGGATCCGGGTTCTTGCGCGCCAAACTGGTTGCAGGGGAAGGCCAGCACCGCGAAGCCACGCGGCGCGAATGCCTGGTGGATCGCCTGCAGCCCCTTGTACTGCGGTGTGAAACCGCATTGCGACGCGACATTGACGATCAACACTGCCTTGTCGCGGTAGGTGGAGAGGCTCTGTTCCTCGCCCGTGCTGCGCCTGGCGGTGAAGTCATACAGCGCCATCCGGCCCTCCCATCCGCGTGGAATCCATGCCCGCGGCCGGCTTGCGCGCGGTCGCCAGCACATAGTCGAAGGCGCCATAAAGGCTGCGCGCATCGCGTTTCAGCAGCAATCGATAGGGCAGCCGGGCGGCAAGCGGCAGCCGTGCGAACAGCGCCCGATCCTCGGCCAGCGCGCGATGCCAGCCGGGGAAGACATGCTCCCCGATCGGCGTCACCTGCACCGTATCGAAGCCGACCGCGCCCAGCTTCGCGGCATAGGGCGCGCGCTGATCGGCGTTTGCCGCGGGCACCGCGAATTTCTGCGTGAACTGGGTCCAGACGAACTCCTGCACCCGGCGGCGGAACCGGTCGGGATCGGACGCCGCACGGATCACATCGGCCAGAACCAGCCGCCCGCCCGGCCGCAGCACGCGGAAGGCTTCGGCGAGGAAATCTTCCCGCGTGTCGAAATGGAAGGCGCATTCCACGGCGGTGACGATGTCGCAGGATGCATCAGGCAGCGGCATCGCGGTGGCCGAGCCCTCGATCAACGTGATGCGATCCGCCATGCCACGGCGCTGCACGCGCGCTCGCGCGAGGCGCACCTGCAATGGCGTGACGTTCAGCCCGGTGATGTGGCGTGGCGAGAAGCGGTCCATCCACAGCATGTCCTGATCGGCAAAGCCGAAACCGACATCGACGACATCATCTGCGGGTCCCATCTCCGCCGCCTCGGCGACCAGCGCCGCAAGGGCGGCGCAAGCCTCGTCAATGGTCCGCGCTGTTTTCCAGTAGCCGAGGTTCAGGTAAAGGCCGTGCGCGGTAAAGGCGCGCGTCGCAAGTAGGCCATAGAGTTCTCGCGCCGCGAGACGCTGGAAGGGCGTGTAGGCCCAGGCCATCAAGCGGGCCGCATCCCCAAGGCGTGGTCGGGGCCGTGTTGAGGCAAGGTTGGGGTCGCGCATGGAAGCCGCCTATGTGTCGCACCCTGGCACATGGGCGATCCGCCAGCGATGGTAAGCCGTGGCCGGCTTGGCGAGGGTAATGTGGATGCCATACATCGGCCGGAGAGATCGTAAAGGCGGCAAATCGGCGTGATCAAAAGTACTGAACGGCAACGATCACGACGGCCAATTACCCATCAGAACCGCCCTCTTGCGTTGGCTTCCCCGAAAGGGCCGCAACATGCGCTTGGTCACGGTGCGCGGGGCGATCGACGCAATCCGGGAGTGTCGGTCCTGGTGGAACGGCCTGTCTAGAAGCGAGGTCTCATCCGCGCTCTGGGCGGGAAGAGGAGAGAAGCGCCGCCGGACCAAAGGGCCCGGCGGCAAGATGCTCAGGCCGTCGGCAGCAGCACTGCGTCGATGACGTGGATCACACCGTTGGTGCAGGCAATGTCCGCCGTGACCACGTTGGCGCCGTTTACGGTCACACCATTCGTGCCGTCGACGTGCAGGGATTCACCGTTCACCGAGGCGGGCGACAGCTTCTGGCCCGCCACGTCAGCCGCCATCACCTTGCCCGACATCACGTGCAACGTAAGAATCGCGGTGAGCTTCGCCTTGTTTTCGGGCAGCACAAGGCTTTCCACCGTGCCGGCGGGCAACTTGGCGAAGGCGTCGTCGCTCGGTGCGAAGACGGTGAAGGGGCCGGCACCCTTGAGGGTCTCCACGAGGCCGGCGGCGGTGACCTCGGCAACGAGTGTCTTGAAAGAACCGGCGGCGACGGCGGTGTCTACGATATCATGGGCCATGGGGAATCCTCGGGAGAGATAAGACGCATCATCACGCGGCCCAGATCAACAACGACCAACCATCGCAACAAAAACGCCATGAATATGCAAGACATACGCAGTCGTCTGATAATAGACGCCGCGTTTTCCCACCTACGTCAATTGAGGCTCTTGGCAGGTCTTGCAAGGTCTGACGTCAATTTGTCTCGCAGGTCAGCGGGTGGCCGTGGCAAGGCGCAGAGATGTGGCCTCGATCGCTTGGCGAAGCTTGCGGCGGAGTTACACCACCTCCGCCGCCCGCGCCTGCCGTGCCTGGGTCCGGTTTTGCCGAGCGGCGCGGGAATGCGCTGGTGCCGGGTCGCGATCCCACCACCGGACCGCCGCCACACGTCAACGCGTCCGGTGACAAGTGGCGCTGCCGCCCGCATATCCGGCGCGGATGCCAGCCGATACGCGGTGGCGGAGAAAATTGGAATGAGACGCGCCATGACCATCATCGCCGTGATGCTGGGCGTCTTGCTGCTGGGCGGCGGGATCTGGCTCTACAACCCCGACCGGCCCCGTGCCGCACTGGAACGCCGCTGGGCGCCGCCGCCATCGCAGTTCGTGGAGGCGGCCGGGGTGCGGCTGCACATCCGCGACACCGGGCCGCGCCATGGTCCTGCGGTTCTGCTGATCCACGGCTTCGCCTCCTCCCTGCACACCTGGGAGGCTTGGACGCCGCTGCTGGAGGACCGCTTCCGCGTCGTCTCGCTCGACCTGCCGGGCTTTGGCCTGACCGGGCCTGACCCGACCGGCGACTACACCGACGAGCGGAGCATCGTCGTGCTTGCGGCGCTGATGGACCGGCTCGGGATCGGGGAGGCTGCGGTGGTCGGCTCCTCCATGGGCGGGCGGATCGCCTGGCGCTTCGCCGCGGCCGAGCCTGCGCGCGTCACGAAGCTTGTGCTGATGGCGCCGGACGGTTTCGCAAGCCCGGGCCGCGCGTATGGCCACGCGCCTGAGCGGCTGCCCTGGCTGATGCGGCTACTGCCCCATACCGCGCCGAAGCCGCTCTTGGGCAGGACGATGCGCGGCGCCTACGCCGTGCCCGGCGTGCTGACGGATGCGGTGGTTGACCGCTACCACGCCATGCTGCTGGCCCCCGGGGTGCGGCGGGCCATCCTCGACCGCATGCTGCAGACGCGCCTGGTGCCGCCCGAGCCGATCCTGGCTGCGATCCGCGCGCCGGTGCTGCTGCTTTGGGGCGAGCGGGACGGCGCGGTGCCCGCCTCTCACGCCGCCGACTACGAGCGGGCGTTGCCCGATGTGCGCACGGTGATGCTGCCCGGGATCGGCCATGTGCCGATGGAGGAGGCGCCGGAGGCCTCGGCGCAGGCGCTGGGGGCCTTCCTTGAGGGCAAGGCAGGCGGCTGACGACGAAAGAAGGGCGAGGGGGCAAAGCCCTCCCCACCTGGGCGCGCCACCGTTTTCAGCCACTCGCTAAACCTCCCGCCGCGCCCGCCAGGCCGCCGCCAGGGTCCCTTCGTCCAGCACGTCCAGCGCGCCGCCCATCGGCACGCCCTGGGCCAGGCGCGTGATGCGCACCCCGGCCGCACGCAGCGCGTCCGCCACCACATGCCCTGTCGCGGCGCCATCGACCGTCGCGGGCAGCGCCAGGATCACCTCCTCCACGCCCCCGGCAGCGACCCGGCCGAGCAGCGGCTGGATCGCCAATTGTTCCGGACCGACCCCGCCCAGCGCCGACAGCACGCCGCCCAGCACATGATAGACCCCGCCATGCGCATGCGCCCGTTCCAGCGCCCAAAGGTCGGCCACCCCCTCCACGACGCAGACCAGGTGCCGGTCGCGCCGGTCGTCGGCGCAGATGTGGCAGGGGCTCTGGCTGTCGAGGTTGCCGCAGGTGGCGCAGGGCACCACCGCCTCGGCTGCCGCGGTCAGCGCCTCGGCCAGCGGGCGCATCAGCCGGTCCGGTTCGGTCAGCATCCGCAGCACCGCGCGCCGGGCGCTGCGCCGGCCGTAGCCCGGCATGCGGCCGAGCAGCGCGATCAGGCGCTCGATCGGGTCGTTG
>JBBRWI010000084.1:0-15325 GCA_038249305.1 Acetobacterales bacterium | reverse complement strand
GCGGTAGATAAGTTCGAATACCGCCGAGGCTACAAGTTCAGCACCTATGCCTCCTGGTGGATCCTCCAGGCGATCACCCGCAGCATCGCCGACCAGGCGCGGACCATCCGCATCCCGGTCCATATGATCGAGACGATCAACAAGCTGGTCCGCACGTCCCGCCAGATGCTGCACGAGATCGGCCGCGAGCCGCAGCCGGAGGAGCTTGCGGAAAAACTCGGCATGCCTTTGGAAAAAGTCCGCAAGGTGCTGAAGATCGCCAAGGAGCCGATCAGCCTCGAAACCCCGATCGGCGACGAGGAGGACAGCCATCTCGGCGATTTCATCGAGGACAAGGCGGCGATCATCCCGCTGGAAGCCGCGATCCAGTCCAATCTGCGCGAGGCGACGACCCGCGTGTTGTCCAGCCTGACGCCGCGTGAGGAACGGGTGCTGCGTATGCGCTTCGGCATCGGCATGAACACGGACCACACGCTGGAAGAGGTCGGCCAGCAGTTCAACGTGACGCGCGAACGCATCCGCCAGATCGAGGCCAAGGCGCTGCGCAAGCTGAAGCACCCGAGCCGCAGCCGCAAACTGCGCAGCTTCCTCGAAACCTGACGATGTCCGCGCAGGTCCTGCAGATCGAGGAAGTGCGGGAGGTGACGGTGGATGTCACCTTCTTGCGCATGGACCAGGCGCCGGCGACCGCAGGCGAACCGCTGCCCGCCGGCTGCCAGGTGTTGCGGGTGCATGCGGTTTCGGTTGCCTTCTACCGCTTCCTCTACGATACGGTGGGGGGCGCGCATCTGTGGTGGATGCGGCGGGTGATGCCGGATGGGGAACTGGACATCGCCATCGCGCATCCGGCGATTTCGATCCATGTGCTGTATCGCGGCGGCCAACCGATCGGCTTCTACGAGTTGGAACGTCGGTCGGGGCGCAGCACCAATATCGCCTATTTCGGGCTGATGCCGTTTGCCATCGGCCAGGGCCTGGGGCGGGCCTTTCTCGACCACGCGATTGCCTCGGCCTGGGCGGAGGGCTGCCGGGTGCTCACGGTCAATACCTGCACCGCCGACCATCCGCGGGCGCTGCCGGGCTACCTGGCGTGCGGCTTCGACCGGATACGGACGGTCAGCGAGGTCTGGCCAATCCCGGCGCGGCTGGGCTTGCGGATCCCGCCTGGGCTGCGGGCCGACTGACAGGTTGTCGGAGAACCGGGAGCGCGTTGAAAGGGGCGTGGCCCCTCTCAAACCTCCCCACCAAGGGGCTGTGGCCCCCCAACCTGTTCCCTGGGGAACCCACGATAGTTGGTCAAATAGGGAGGGGCAGGGAGCACCCTTGATTACGGGCGTGCGTGCCCGCGACGCCCCTCGCTTTATCTGACCAATACGTTGCCGGTCCAGGGGCGGCTGCCCCTGGTGGGGGAGGTGTGGAGGGGGGCCACGCCTTTTCCACGGCGCAACCCACCGTTTTTAAGCAGCCGGCTAACCCACCCGCAGCCCCGCCGCCTCGATCACCGCCGACCACTTCACATTTTCGGCCCGCACATACTCGGCAAAGGCCGCGGGTGGCAGGCTGAAGGCGCGGCAGCCCTGGTCGGCGAGCAGACGCACCACGTCTGGCTGCGCCAGGGCCGCGACCAGGGCCGCGGACAGGCGCTCCACCACCGGCGCCGGCACGCCGGCGGGGCTGCACACCCCCCACCAGGGCGCGGCGACGAAGCCCGGCAGCCCGGCCTCGGCGATGGTCGGTGCGTCGGGCAGTTGCGGTACGCGGGCGGCGGTGGTCACGCCGATCAGCCCGATGCGCTGGCTGCGCACATTCTCCAGCACCGAGGACAGCGCATCGAAGTAGTAGTCCACCCGCCCGCCGATCAGGTCGATCATCGCCGGCGATGACCCGCGATAGGGCACGTGCACCGCCTCGATCCCTGCTGCCCGGTTGAACATCTCCCCGGCCAGGTGGCTCGTCGCCCCCTGGCCGCTGGAGGCCATGTTCAGCCGCCCCGGGTTCGCCTTGGCATGGGCCACGAAACCGGCGAGGTCGGTCGGCAGCCCGGGCCGCACCACCAGCGCAAAGGGTCCATCGCCGATCGGGCCGATGAAGCCGAAATCGCGGCCTGGGTTGAACGGCGTGTCGCGGTCGATCAGCGGGCGAAAGAACGTGCCGGCGCCGGCGATCAGCAGCGCGTAGCCATCGCCCGGGCTCTTGGCGATATTGTCCGACCCCAGCGCGCCGCCCGCCCCGGGCCGGTGGTCATAGACGATCGGCTGGCCCAGCAGCGGCGTCATCGCATCGCCGACGATGCGGGCGATATTCGCCGTCGCCCCGCCCGGCGGCCAGGGGATCACCAGCCGGATCGGGCGGGTCGGGAAGGGGGCCTGCGCCAGGGCGGGGGCGGCCGCGAGCAGGAAGGGGGCGGCGAGGAGCGGGCGGCGGCGCATGGCATGGGGCCTTCGATCGGGAGGCCGCATGTTTCCCCGATCCGCGCCCGACGTCCATCGCCGGTCGCCCTACGGCCGTGGCGCTGGTTTGGGCAACCCGGCCGCCGCATGCCACACTTGCCGATCACCTGGAGCCTGCCGATGACCGCCGATCCGCTGCCCGCCGCATCGCAAAGCCCTGTGCTCCACCTCGGCTCGGCCTGGTCCTCCGGCTGGTCGGTGCCGGGCTGGATGATCTGCCAGTTGGGCGGCATCGCGGCCGAGGACCGAACGATCTTCCTCTCCCGCCCCGACAGTCCGCCGCGACTGCGTGCCGTTTCGCCCTCCGGCCGCGTGCCGGTGCTGGAGATCGACGGCCTGCGCCTGTGGGACACGCTGGCCATCGCCGAATACCTGTGGGAACGCGACCCCGGCTGCGCGATCTGGCCCGCCGATCCCGCCCGCCGCGCCATCGCCCGCTGCATGGCGGCGGAAATGCACGGCCATTTCGACGAGGTCCGCAACGGGCTGCCGATGAACCTGATCAAGCGCTGGCCGGTGAAGGATGGCCTGCCCAGCCACGTCAAGCTGATGGCCCGCCCCGGCGTGCGGGCGGGCACCGACCGGATCGAGGCGATCTGGCGCGACGCCCTGGCACGGTTCGGCGGGCCTTGGCTTTGCGGCACCGATTTCTGCGCGGTCGATGCGATGCACGCGCCGATGACGACCCGCTATACGACCTATGGCGTGGACCTGGCCCCCGACAGCATGGCCTTCATCGCCCAGATGGCCGCACACCCGCTGATGCAGGCCTGGCGGGCACGGGCCGAGGCGCAGGCCGATATCATCGGGCGGGATATCGTGACGGCCTCGCCCTGACGCGCGGACTGAGATACGATTGCGACAATAACAGGGAGACGAATTGCATGCTTCGCAGAACACTGCTGCTGGGCACCGCGCTGGCCGTTCCGGCGATCCAGGCCCGTGCTCAAGGTGCCGCTTATCCGAACCGTCCGATCCGCATGATCATCCCCTGGCCGCCCGGCCAGGCGACCGACCTGATGGCGCGCGTCGCCGGGCAGTTGATTACCGAGGCGCTGGGCCAGCCCGTGGTCGCGGAAAACCGCGCCGGCGCCGGCGGCATGATCGGCACCGACCTGGTCGCCAAGGCCACCGCCGATGGCTACACCCTGCTGGCCGCCAGCAGCGGGCCGGTCACCATCAACCCGCTGTTGCAGCGCGTGCCCTTCGACCCCGAACGCGACCTCACCCCGGTCGCGATCCTGGGCCTGTCGCCCTATCTGCTGGTGGTGCGGCCGGGTTTCCCCGCGACCGACATGGCGAGTTTCGTGGCCGCCCTCAAGGCCGCCCCGGGGCGCTACACCTTCGCCACGTCAGGCACCGGCGCCACGGCGCATCTGATCAGCGAATACTTCAACCGCAGCATGGGGTTGGAGGCGGTGCACGTGCCCTTCGCCGGCTCCGGCCCGGCGCTGACCTCGGTGCTGGGCGGCCAGGTGGATTATGCCATCGACACCGTGGCGGCGACCGGCCCGCTGGTGCGCCAGGGCGCGGTGCGGACCTTTGGCGTGTCGCTGGCCCGACCCAGCGCGCTGGCCCCCGGCGTGCCCACGATCGCCGAGGCCGCCAACATCCCCGGCTTCAATGCCAGCGCCTGGCTCGGCGTCATGGCGCCCGCCGCAACGCCGCGACCAATCATCGACCGGCTGTCCGAGGCGCTCGGCCGCGGCATGGGCAATGCCGCGACGCGCGATCGCCTGGCCGCCTTGGGGATCGAGCCGGAATTCCGCGATACGGCGGCGATGGCGGCCCATCTGCGCGACCAGACGCAGGTGTTCTCCACCATCATCCGCACCGCGGGGATCAAGCTGGAATAGCGGCCTACCCCACCCGCGGCCCGCGCCCGGCCGGATACGGCCAGCGCGGGTCACGGAATTCCTGTATTTCCAGCCAGTAGCCCTCGGGGTCCTTGAAGAAGGCCGAATAGACGTTCTTGCCGCCGCGCATGTCCGGCGGCCCATCGAAGGCGACGCCGCGCGCAACCATCCAGGCATAGGCTTCCTCGACGTTTTCCACGAGGAAGGTGAACATCATCCCCTTGGTGCCGCGCGGCCGCCCCACCTTGTCGCAGACCCCCAGGAACCCGGTCGGCGAGACCTGGAAAATCCGGCACACGCCCTGGTCCAGCACCTGCGGCAGGTCCAGCACGTCGCGGTAGAAGGCCGCGTGGCGTTCGATGTCGTCGGTGTACATCCAGACGACGTTCTGTTCGATGAATGGCTTTTTGCCAGTCAGCGGGTTGGCGGCGGCTTCGGCCATGGCGCAGTCTCCGGGGGGTGACCGTCGGGCGTGCCGCATCCCGCGCGCGCCGGCAAGGAGCATCCGCCCATGAACCAGCCTGGCGCTGCGCTGGACGACACCCTGCGCGCGGCCCTGCTGGGCCTGCCCGTCGCGACGCTGTCGGCGGTGCTCTACGCCCGCGGCCTGCGTTCGCGCTTCCTGCATGGTGTCGTCGCCGTCGGCGCGCCCAAAATGGTCGGCCTCGCCCATACCGTCCGCGCCATCCCGGTGCGCGAGGATGTGCGGACCGAGGTCGAGGCCAGGCGCGCCCCCAGCCTGCATCGCCTGGCTTTGGACGCAGCCTGGCCGGGCGATGTCGTGGTCTTCGCCACCGAAGGTGCGGCGCGCGTGTCGGTGCTGGGCGACATCATCGCCACCGCCCTGGCTGCCCGCGGTGTCGCGGGCTTCGTCACCGATACCGGTGTGGCCGACCTGGTCACCGTCGCCGGAATTGGCTGGCCGGTCTTCGCCGCCGGCGGGTCGGCGCCGGTGCCCTCCTCCGCCCTGGTGATGGTCGCCGATCACGGCCGGCCCATCGGCATCGCCGGGGTCGCGGTGTTTCCCGGCGACGTGATGGTGGGCGACGTCAACGGCGTGGTCTGCATCCCGCGCGCGATCGTGGCCGAAGTCGCGGCCGCAGCGGCCGAGAAGGAAGCGATGGAGGGCTGGATCTTGCAACAGGTCGCCGCCGGGGCGCCGCTGGAGGGAACCTACCCGCCCTCGGCCGAGGCGCTGGCGCGTTATCGCGCGGCACGCCCCTCGTGATGCTTCCCAAAGCCGCCGTGCTCACCCTATGTTTCAGATAATGTCGCAGCGGGAGCAACAATGCCGGACACCAGCCGCCCCGCCGCCCCCCTCGACGCCGAGGCCACTTTGCTCGATCGCGCGCTGCGCCGGGTCAAAGGGCTGTGGACAGATGTCACCGTGCTGGTCGGCGCCGGGACCGTGGCCGAGGATCTGGCGACCCGGATGCAGGATTGCCTGGCCGGGCGCGGTGGCGAGGCTTCGGCCCGCGCCCGCGCGGCGCGGCTGGCCGAGGTGTTCCTGGCGCAGGATGAGGCCGGGCGCACCGCCTTCCTGCGCACCCTGGCGCGCTTCGATTCCGATGAGGCCGCCATCGCCGAAGCCGCGGCCGCCCTGACCGCCGCGACCAACGCGGCCGACAAGGCGGCAGCCAAGGCCCGGCTGCGGCGCGCACTGGAACCGCCGCGGGTGCGGCTGCTGACGCAATTCACATCGATCCCCAATGGCGTGAAATTCCTGGTCGATCTGCGCGCCGAACTGCTGCGCCATGGCGGCGATCCGCAACTGGCAGCCCTGGAATCCGATCTGCGGGGGCTGCTGGCCAATTGGTTCGACGTGGGCTTTCTGGAATTGCGCCCGATCGACTGGCACAGCCCGGCCGCGTTGCTGGAGAAACTGGTCGAATACGAGGCGGTGCACCGCATCCGGACCTGGCGCGACCTGAAGAACCGGCTGGATTCCGACCGCCGCTGCTACGCCTTCTTCCATCCGCGCATGCCGCAGGAACCGCTGATCTTCGTCGAGGTGGCGCTGGTGCAGGGGATCGCCGGCAATGTGCAGGCGTTGCTGGACCAGAACGCGCCGGTGCTGGACCTGAAACAGGCCGATACCGCGATCTTCTATTCCATCAACAATTGCCAGCGCGGGCTGGATGGGATTTCCTTCGGGGCCTTCCTGATCAAGCGGGTGGTGACCGAGCTTGGCCATGAATGCCCTGGCCTGAAGCAGTTCAGCACGCTGTCGCCGCTGCCGGATTTCCGCAAATGGCTGGAAGCGGCGTTGGCCGAAGATGGCGAGGCGCTGCTGGTCGAGGGCGAGGCGGAGGCGCTGCGGGCCGTGGTGCCCGGGGCGGATGGCGGGGCGGCGGCGCTGGCGGCGATCCTGGCCCGGCGCGGCACCCTGCGCGACGCGGCGGCCAAGGCGGAACCGGTGCTGACCCGGCTATGTGCGCGGTATGTGCTGGCCGAACACGGGCGGAACCCCAAGCGGGCGCGCGATCCGGTCGCGCATTTCCATTTGTCGAACGGCGCGCGGTTGGAGCGGATCAACGTCCGCGGCGATACCTCGGACAAGGGGTGGCGGGAGAGCCTGGGGTTGATGGTGAACTACCTCTACGACCTCGAAAAAATCGAGGCGAACCACGAGGCCTATGCGGGGGAGGGGAAGCGGGCGGCGGCGAGTGGGTTGCGGAAGCTGGCCAAGGGCTAAACGCCGGGCGCTTCCTGCCGGCGGCCTGGGCCTGGGCCTGGCCGCGGCCATGAGCGGCCTCCCCGCTTTGGTCGCGGTCACAACGGCAGGCCGTGGCCCTGGCCCTGGCCACTGCGGAGAGGATTGTCCTGCGATGGGGCTTGGCGGCGAAGGCTTCCCGTTCGGCCAGAGCCTGCCCGGTGCTCACCCGGCGCCGCACGCTCCAACGACACGCGCCGGCTACTCCAAGCGAATCCCCAGATCCCTGATGATTGGCGTCCAGCGCGCCCTGGCACTGGCGATGTGGGCAGCAAAGGCCTCCGGCGTGCCGCCCACCACCTCGGCGCCTTGCACCCGTACCAGATGTTCGCGCAATTCCGGCGCTGCCAGAACCTGGCCGAACAGGCGATTGGCGGCGGCGACCAGGTCTGGCGCCATGCCGGCCGGGCCGACCACGCCGGTCCAGACCGCGACATCGAAGCCCGGCACGGTTTCGGCGATCGCCGGCACGTCGGGCAACTGCGCCACGCGCGCGGCGGTGCTGACGGCGATTGGCCGCGCCCGGCCATCCTGCAGAAAGGGCAGGGCCGAACTGATCGAGGTAAAGCTGAGATCGACGTCGCCACGGACCAGCGCGGTCGCGGCCTCGGCGCCGCTGCGATACGGCACATGGGTCATGCGGGTGCCCGTCAGTCGTTGCAGGTACTCCATCATGAACTGCACGGCATTGCCGGCGCCTGGGGTGGAATACGTCAGGCGCCCTGGTTCGGCGCGGGCCGCGGCCAGCACGGCCGCCGTATCGCGCGGCGCGAAGCCGGGGCGCGCCACCAGCACGGTCGGGATGTTCACCGCATGGATGATGGGCGTGAAAGCGGTGACGGGGTCGTAGGACAGGCCGCGAAACATCTCCTGCCCGACGACATTCGGCGCCAGGTCGGCCAGCATGAAGGCGGTGCCATCCGGGCGCTCCCGTGCCGCCATCGCACCGGCGATGGTGCCGCCGGCGCCCGGACGGTTATCCACCTGCAAGGCTTGGCCGTTGGCGAGGCGCGGAAACTGCACCGCCATGGCGCGCGCCACGACGTCGAAGGCGCCGCCTGCGGCGAAGGGCACGATCATGCGTACCGGCCGGTCCGGCCAGGCGCTCTGCGCGCGTGCGGGCGCGGCCCATAGCCCGAGGAGCAGCCCGCCGAGGCCACGGCGCACCAAAGGCAACTGCGTCATGCTTCCAGGCTCCCGACTGATGGTGCTGCCTTTGTATCAGATTGGTCGCGCGGGCAACCATGCCGCCGTGCCCATAGCCCCGTGGACGGCGGGCAGCCCTTTCACCGCCAGGTGCCGCGCAATAGGCGCCACCCTGGCCGCGGACGGGATGGCGAAACAGATGGGCGCGACGGGGCTGGCGCTGCCGCCTGGCTGGTTTCGGATTCTGGCGGGCAGGATAAGAATTTTTACCTTTTTTCGCGATGCCGCTTTATAAGTCCGTCGGTCCCCCGTCGCCCCTCCAGCAATTTGTCCGAAACTCACAAACACCAACTCGCGCAAGGGATTCCGCCCCGGACACCCACCCCGCCTTTGCACCCCACCCCACCCCGGCATAGCCTGCAATTCCTCAGGAAGGAGACGGACCCACCCATGACCATCCAGGGCAAATGGACCGCCGCCGACGCCGGGCCCCATCGCATCGCCATGCTGCGCGCGATCGAGCGCAAGCTGCTCTGGCTCTCCGCCTGGATGATCCACCACGCCAACCACATCCGCCCCAACCGCGACGGGTTGAAGGTCGGCGGCCACCAGGCCTCCTGCGCCTCCATCGCCGCCGTCATGACCGCGCTGTATTTCGACGTGCTGCGGCCGCAGGACCGGGTGGCGGTCAAGCCCCATGCCGGGCCGGTGTTTCACGCGATCAACCTGCTGCTCGGCCGCCAGACCGCCGAACGCATGACCACCCTGCGCGCCTTTGGCGGCATCCAGCCCTACCCCAGCCGGGTCAAGGATGGCGCCGAGGTGGATTTCTCCACGGGCTCCGTCGGCCTCGGCGTGGCGCTGACCAGTTTCGGCAGCCTGGTGCAGGACTACGTGCGGCTGAAGGGCCTGTCGCCCGAGGGCCTGCCCGCCGGCCGCCACATCGCCCTCGTCGGCGATGCCGAATTGGATGAGGGCAATATCTACGAAGCCCTGCTGGAAGGCTGGAAGCACGACATCCGCAACGTCTGGTGGGTGATCGACTACAACCGCCAGAGCCTGGACAGCGTCGTCCCCGACCGCCTCTTTGGCCGGATCGAGGGGCTGTTCCGCGATATGGGCTGGAATGTGATCACCCTCAAATACGGCCGCAAACTGGCCGCGGCCTTCGCCCGCCCCGATGGCGAGGCGCTGCGCCACTGGATCGATGACTGCCCCAACAGCCTCTACGCCGCGCTGACCTTCCAGGGCGGGGCCGCCTGGCGCGCAGCGCTGATCGCGGAACTCGGGCGGATCGAGGGTGTGCGCGCCATCATCGACCCGCTGGACGATGACGAACTCGCCGCCCTGATGAACAACCTCGGCGGCCATGACATCGAAACCCTGCTGGAGGCATTTCGCGCCCAGGATGCCGCGGGCGACCAGCCGACCTGCTTCATCGCCTATACGATCAAGGGCATGGGCCTGCCCTTTGCCGGCCACAAGGACAACCACGCCGGGCTGATGTCCAAGGAACAGATGGGCGTCTTCCGCGCTGCCATGCGCATCCGCGACGGCCATGAATGGGATGCCTTCGAGGGGCTGGAGATCCCCCCCGCCGAAATGGCCGCTTTCATCGCCTCGGTGCCCTTCGCGACCCCGCTGACCCCGCGCGGGCGGTCGCTGGCGGCGCCGCTGATCCCGGTTCCGCCGAGCTTTCCGGTGCCGGTGCCGGGGGCCGGGCGCCCGCTGTCCACCCAGAACGCCTTCGGCGAAATCCTGGCCGAGATCGGCCGCGGCCACGGCGCCAACGCCGCCCTGGCCGAGCGCATCGTGACCACAAGCCCCGATGTAACGGTGTCCACCAACCTCGGCCCCTGGGTGAACCGGCGCGGGATCTTTGATCGACATCTGAAGAACGATGTTTTTCGCGATGCCAAGCTCGCCTCGGCCCAGCGCTGGGGCATGTCGCCGGGCGGGCAGCACATCGAATTGGGGATCGCCGAGCAGAACCTGTTCCTGGTGCTGGCGGCGCTGGGGCTGTCGGACCGGCTGTATGGCGCGCGGCTGCTGCCGATCGGGACGGTCTATGACCCCTTCGTCAACCGCGGCCTCGATGCCATGCTCTACGCCTGTTACCAGGATGCGCGGTTCCTGCTGGTCAGCACGCCGTCGGGCCTGACCCTGGCGCCCGAGGGCGGGCAGCACCAGTCGGTCAACACGCCGCTGCTCGGCATGGCGGCGGACCGGTTGGCGAGTTTCGAACCGGCGCATGCCGATGAACTCGCCATCCTGCTGCGTTACGCGCTGCACCACATGCAGCAACCGGATGGCAGCGCGGTCTGGCTGCGGCTATCCACGCGGGGCTTGATGCAGCCGCCGCGGGTGCTGGACCCGGCGGCGGTGATCGCGGGCGGCTATTGGGTGGTGCCGCCAGGGCCGGGGGCGCGCATCGCCATCGCCTACCAGGGGCCGGTCGCGCCCGAGGCGGTCGCGGCCTTCGAGGTGCTGCGGGCGGAGGAGCCCACCGCCGGGCTGCTCGCGATCACCAGCCCGGACCGGCTGCATGCCGCCTGGCTCGCGTCGCGCCGCGCGGCGCGGGCGGCGCCGGGTGCTGCGCCATCGCCCGTCGAGTCGCTCCTGGCGCTGCTGCCGGCGGGGGGTGCGATTGTCTCGGTGCTGGACGGGCACCCGGCGGCGCATGCCTGGCTGGGGGCGGTGCGGGGGCACCGGGTGGTGCCGCTCGGCGTCGATCACTTCGGCCAGGCCGGGGATATTCCTGATCTTTACCGGGAATATGGGCTGGATACGGACGCGATCCTGGACGCCTGCGCGCAGGCGCTGCTGGGCTAGACACGTTTCGTATCGTGCGGCGCTGTCGCGCTGTGCTGCGCGGCCCGCTATGGGCTATGCAGCATGAATCTCCCCCTGCCCGGGCCGCATGTTTCACGGCGGCTGCCCGCTTCCTCCACGGCACGGCGCCGGCTGATCCTGGCGCCGCGGGTACTGCCGCGCCGGCGGCGGCGGGATATCAGGCCCTTCGGGCTGGCGGCGATCGGCTCGGCGTTGTTGCATGTGGCGCTGCTGCTGGCTTGGCTGATCCCCGACCTGCGGCGGGATTTCGCCGAACCTTTGCCGCCGGCCGCGATCGAGGTGGTGTTCCAGGGCGGCCAGCCCGACCGCCCGGCCGAACCGCCGTCGCAACCGCCGAGCCCGCCGGCACCGGAAAGCCCCGAGGCCACGCCACCGCCGGATGCTCCGCCGCCGCCAACCGCGCCGCTGCCACTGCCGCCCCCGCCGCCGCCGCCACCGCAGGTCGTGCGCCCGCCGCCGCCCGCGGCCCCCGCGGCACCGCCTCCGGTCACGCGGCCGCCCGATCCCGCGCCGCCGCCGGCGCCGCCCGCCCCGGTCGCGCCCGTGGCCCCGCCGCCGCCCTCCGTCACGCCAGCCCCCCCGGCGCCTGTCGTCGCGGCGCCCGAACCCCCGCCGCCCACGCCGCTGCGGCCGGAGGCGCCGCCAGTCGAGCTGAACCTGCCGCCGGCGGTCGAATTCACCCTGCCGCCGCCAAGCCCGCTGGCCCTGCCGCTGCGCCCGCGACCGCCCACGCCATCGCCCCCGCGGGTGCCGCCCCGGCCCGATCCGAACGCGCCGATCTACCTGCCCGACGGCTTCGCCTTCGAGCGGTTGCGCCCGCCATCGGCGGCGCCGCGCCCGCCGGGGCGGCAACTCGACACCTCGGTCAACCCCGAACTGCTTGGCCGGCTGACCCCCGACCCGCAGGTGCAGGTGCGTGGTGCGCAGGTCGGCCCGGACTGGCGCAACGCCTTCCGCGCCTGGCTCGACGCCAACATGCGATATCCGGAGGACGCCCGCGTCAATGGAGTGGATGGCAATGTCCGGGTGCGGATCATTGCCGATCCGGATGGCACGGTGCGCGGGGTGCGGCTGCTGAGCAGTTCCAACTCGCTCTATCTCGACCAGGGCACCCAGCGCCCGTTCCGGCCGGGCGTCCGCCTCCCGCCCTTCCCCCCTGGCGCCGATACGCGGGGCGTGGAGATCGACCTTGAGGTTCGATACACGCTGATCCGGCGCTGACCGCCTTGGCTTCCTGTGTCGGTTCCGCTAAGGCCCGCGCTTCGCAGTCACAGGGGCAGGCCCGGTGGCGGGCGTGGTGGAATTGGCAGACACGCTGGATTTAGGTTCCAGTGGCGCAAGCCTTGGGGGTTCAAATCCCTCCGCCCGCACCAGCCGGCCGCCCCGAACGCCCAATTCCCGGCTCAAGCAACAGGTCACGACAGCCATGCAGGTCACCGAGTTCGCCAATGAAGGCCTCAAGCGCGGTTATACCGTCGTGGTCTCGGCCGCCGAGATTTCGGCCGGCCGCGACAAGCGCCTGGCCGCCCTCGGGCGCGACCTGCGCCTGCCTGGCTTCCGCCCGGGCAAGGTGCCGGCCTCGGTCGTCAAGCAGCGCTACGGCGCCGCGGTGATGAGCGAAGTTCTGGAGGAGCAGGTCGGTGAGGCGACCCGCAAGGTCGTCGCCGACCGCGGCCTGCGCCCCGCCTTGCAGCCCAAGGTCGATGTCACGAATTTCGCCGATGGCGGCGACCTGGAATTCAAGGTCGAACTGGAACTGCTGCCGGAAATCCCGCTGCCCGACTTCGCCGCCATCGCCTTGCAGCGCCCCAAGGCCTCGCCGAGTGCGGCCGAGATCGACACCGCGATCGAAGGCATCGCGACCCGCAACCGCACCATGACCGATGTCGAGGAAGCCCGCCCCGCAACGAAGGGCGACGTGCTGGTCTGTGACTTCGTCGGCCGCCTGGTCGGCGAGACGGAGCCTTTCGCCGGCGGCAGCATGAACGACATGCCGATCGAGGTGTCGGGCGACGGCTTCATCCCGGGGTTCACGGATCAACTCGAAGGCTTGTCGGCCGGCGAGAGCCGCCAGATCAACGTCAGCTTCCCGGCCGAGTACGGGGCCGCGGAACTGGCCGGCAAGGAAGCGGTCTTCGACATCACCGCCAAGAAGCTGCAACAGCCGATGACCCCGGCGATCGATGATGCCTTCGCCAAGACGCTCGGCCTCGACGACCTGGACGCCGTGAAGAAGGTGCTGTCGGAGGGCTTGCAGCGCGAATACGACGGGGTGGCCCGCCAGAAGGTGAAGCGCGCCCTGCTGGACGCGCTGTCGGCCCAGGCCCAGTTTGAAGTGCCCGAGGGCATGGTCGAGGGCGAATTCGCCCAGATCTGGCAACGCGTCGAGGCCGATCAGAAGCAAGGCCGCCTGGACGCCGACGACCAGGGCAAGGACGACGACACGCTGAAGGCCGAATACCGCGCCATCGCGATGCGCCGGATCAGGCTCGGCCTGCTGCTGGCCGAGATCGGCCGGGTGAACGGCATCCAGGTCACGTCGGAGGAATTGACCCGCGCGGTGCGGGCCGAGGCTGCGCGCTATCCCGGCCAGGAAAAGCAGGTCATGGACTTCTTCCAGAAGAATCCGCAGGCTGCCGACAACCTGCGCGGCCCGATCTTCGAGGATAAGGTCGTGGACTTCATGCTGGAACTGGCGACCGTGACCGATGTGGAGGTCACCGTGGCGGAGTTGACGGCGCCGCCCGCCGCCGCCTGAATGGGTCGGGCCGGCCCCTCTTTACCGGGCCGGCGGTCATCCCATGTTCACAACTGCCGGATAGGGTGCCGCGGGCGGGGCGGTCCTGATGGAACAGGTTCGGTGCGTGCCTTCCGGGGGCGGCCGTTCGGTTTCCAGCCGGAACAGGGTCCGTAAGGGCCAGCGCCCTCCGTCGGGCGGCAAGGGGTTTTTCAATGCGCGACCGTGATCCCGTCGAAATCTACAACAATTCGCTCGTGCCCATGGTGGTGGAGCAGACCGCCCGTGGCGAACGCGCCTTCGATATCTATTCACGCCTGCTGAAGGAACGGATCATTTTTTTGACCGGACCGGTCTACGATCAGGTCTCGGCGGTGATCTGCGCGCAGTTGCTGTTCCTGGAAAGCGAGAACCCGAGCAAGGACATCGCCTTCTACATCAACAGCCCGGGCGGCGTGGTGTCGGCGGGCCTCGCGATGTACGACACCATGCAATACATCCGCGCGCCGGTGAGCACGGTCTGCCTCGGCATGGCCGCCTCGATGGGCAGCCTGCTGTTGACCGCCGGGGAGAAGGGCAAGCGCTTCGCGCTGCCGAATGCCCGGATCATGGTGCACCAGCCCTCGGGCGGGGCGCAGGGCCAGGCGACCGACATCGAAATCCAGGCGCGGGAAATTCTCGACCTGCGCAAGCGGCTGAACCAGCTCTACGTGCACCATACCGGCCAGCCGCTCGACGAGATCGAGCGTAAGCTGGAGCGCGACAGCTACATGTCGGCCGAGGAAGCGCTGGCCTTTGGGCTGATCGACCAGGTGGTTAGCCAGCGGCCGCTGACCGCCTCCGAGCTGAAGGCCTGAACCGAACCCGCCCCGCCTGTCTCGAAAATGATAGGCGGGGACGATCTTCCCCCCCGGTGACGGCGGGGCTACACATTGGGGTCCAACAGGTCCCCGGGGCTTGTCCGCGCCCCACCGGGACGACCCCGGCGGCCAGGGCAGCCCGCTAGGAGAGCCATGAGCAAGTCGGGCGATTCGAAGAACACCCTCTACTGCTCGTTCTGCGGCAAGTCGCAGCACGAGGTGCGCAAACTTATCGCCGGGCCCACGGTGTTCATCTGTGACGAATGCGTCGAACTCTGCATGGATATCATCCGTGAGGAGCACAAGACGCATCTGGTGAAGTCGCGCGACGGCGTGCCGACGCCGAAGGAGATCTGCAAGGTCCTCGATGATTACGTGATCGGGCAGACCCACGCGAAAAAGGTGCTCTCGGTCGCGGTGCATAACCATTACAAGCGGCTGGCGCACCAGGCGAAGAACGCCGATGTCGAGATCGCCAAATCCAACATCATGCTGGTCGGCCCGACCGGCAGTGGCAAGACGCTGCTGGCGCAGACCTTGGCCCGCATCCTCGACGTGCCCTTCACCATGGCCGATGCGACGACGCTGACCGAGGCCGGCTACGTCGGCGAGGATGTGGAGAACATTATCCTCAAGCTATTGCAGGCGGCCGACTACAACGTCGAACGGGCGCAGCGTGGCATCGTGTATATCGATGAAGTGGACAAGAT
>JBBRWI010000083.1:0-15395 GCA_038249305.1 Acetobacterales bacterium | reverse complement strand
TGGGCGCCGGAACAGCGCCTTGGTCCAGAAATCGCTGACCGATTTGGCGGCTTCCCTGGTCGCCGCAGCCTGCTGGCGGCGGGTTGCGGCCATCACAACGCCACGGCCGGTATTGGCGGCCTTGTTCGCCGCGCTGAGCCAAAGACTCATGAACGGGTTTTTCGCCATGCGGGGGGGCCTTTCAAGTGGGGGGCGGACCCTTAAGCGATCGGGCGCGCTTTGGGTTGCGCGGGCAAGTTCTCGGTCACGGATGTTTCCACCGCGAACGAGGCCCGAGCCTGCAAAGCGTTCAGAACTTCACCCCCGTATTCACCGTGAACCCCGACAGCCCCTGCGCCCCGGTCATCACCGTGAACCCCAGTCCAAAGGTCGCATCCCGGCCCGCCGAAACGAAGGCGCCGAATTCCTGGTAGTTGTCGATGAACACGTCGCTGCCGGTGAAGCGCGTGTCGATGGCGAAGACCGACCCCATCACCGGCAGCCCCGCGACCCGCATCCCAAGGTCGCGCGACAGCACGACGCCGTTGCGGAAGATCGTGTTGGCGACATCGTAGTTGATCGAATACCGGCCGGACGACACCGGCAGGGTCGAGACATAGTTGATGCCGTTGGCGATGGTCAGGCGCAGTTCGCGCGGCAGGTCGAAGCGCAGGATCGAATTGAGCCCGACGCCATACAGCCCCGTCGCGGTGCCCAGGTCGACCGACCCCGCGGCCCCCAACCGGCCCGAGGCCTGCAGGCTCCAGAAATCATAGATTTGCCGCCGATACAGCACCCCGACGTTGCCGCTGTAGGACGCGGCCCCGTCGTTGTCGGTATAGGCGACCGGCACATCGACCTGCAGCGTGTCACGCTCGGTCAGGCGCCAACTGTAGTCGAGCGGCAGCGTAAAGGACTGGCTGTTGAAGCCCGCCGCGGTGAAGGAGCCGAACCGCGCGCCCAGGCCCGGCCCGCCGCGATCGCCGAAGGAGGACAGCAACGAGCGGTTGAAATCCGCCACGGCCATCTGCGTCATGGCGGAATTTGGATTGCCGGCGACCGGGTCGATCGGCGTCAGGCGGACCGAGGCTTGCAGGATGCGCGTCGCATCGTTGCTGCCGCCTTCCAGCGTCAAGCGGAACAGCCGGGCGCTTTCCTCCCGCGTGCCGCCATCGAAGGTCGCATCGACGCCGGCGCCGGGCACCTGCACCCGCAGCGCGGTCGAATTCGCCGGGTAGGACACCACCGCGCCGACGCCGCGCAGGTTGAGGTTGGCGGTGGCGGCCGAGGTGCTGGTATAGGCGATGTTGATACTCTGTAACGATTCCGACCCCAGGCCGTCGATGGCCTGTTGCAGCGAGGAAAAGCCGCGCGACTCGGTCTGGCCATCGACGGTGAGCTGGATCGAGAAAAGATCGCGCGCCTGCAGGGCGGTGCTGCCGGCCCCGAGGATCAGGGCCGCCGCAAGGAATGCTCGCATCGTATCGTTCCCCCTCCGGCGAATCGCCGGTTGCCAAACCATCGGCCCGTCGCGGCGGCAAGTCTCTGAAAATCGTAACGCCCGCATCCGCTGGACGCGGCAGCGCCCGCCCGGCATTTTGCCGCCATGACGCTGCGCTTCGACCATCTGGCCATCGGCGCCAAAACCCTGGCCGAAGGCGTGGCCTGGGTGGAGCGGGTGCTCGGCGTCACCATCGGCCCCGGCGGCGCGCATCCGCGCATGGGCACGCACAACCGTCTGCTGCGGGTCGGCCCGCGTCGCTACATCGAAGTCATCGCCGTCGATCCGGCCGCCCCACCCCCCGGGCGGGCGCGCTGGTTCGGGCTGGACACGCCGCCCGACCGTCCGCGCATCCTGGGCTGGGTCGCGGCCTGCGATGACATCACGGCCATGGCGGCGCGGAGTCCGCTGTCGCTCGGCACGCCTGAGGAGATGACGCGCGGCGCCTTGTCCTGGCGGATCACCATCACCGACGATGGCCGCCCACCCGCCGGGGGCGCCCTGCCGTCGCTGATCGCCTGGCCGCCCGGCACGCATCCGGCCGATGGCATGGACGACCTGGGCGTGGCGCTGGTCGCGCTGACCGTCGTGCACCCCGAACCGCCGCGGATCGAGGCGGTGCTGGCGGCGCTGGACTGGCAGAGCGAAGGTGGCCTGGTGCAGGTGGCCGAGGGCGAGCGCGTCACCCTGTCGGCGCGTTTCCTCACGCCACACGGGCCGGTGC
The DNA here is from genome assembly GCA_038249305.1 of Acetobacterales bacterium. GTDB lineage: Bacteria > Pseudomonadota > Alphaproteobacteria > Acetobacterales > Acetobacteraceae > Humitalea. The sequence goes on along the minus strand of JBBRWI010000083.1, from coordinate 13,191 downwards.
GGCTGGGGCCATAGCGGCTTGCCATCCGGCCGGCGCGGGTAATACTCGCGGGTAATACTCGCGGGCAAAACGCGGAAACAGGCATTGGGCGGATCGAGACATGCGCGCATTCATCACAGGCTTGGCCGGGTTCCTGTTGGCCGCCGCGCCCGCCGCCGCGCCCGCCACCGCGCAGACATTGCGCATCGCGATGGCGGCGGAACCGACCTCCGCCGATCCGCAGGCCTATGCGGCCGCGCCCAATTCCACGCTGCACGACCATATCTTCGAAAGCCTGGTGGACCTCGACCCGCGGCTGAAGCCCCGGCCCGGGCTGGCGCTGTCCTGGTCGCGGCGCGATGACCTGACCTGGGTCTTCGAACTGCGCCCCGATGTGCGTTTCCACAACGGCCAGCCCTTCACCGCCGCCGATGTGGTCTTCTCCGCCTGCCGCATCCTGAACAACGAGGCCGAGGTCGCGGTCAGCTTTTCCTCCACGGTGCGGCGCCTGACCGGCGTGGTGGCGGAAAGTCCGTCGCGTGTCGTCATCACGACCCGCGCGCCCGAACCGCTGCTGGCCTCCGACCTCGCGGCCATTCGGATCATCCCGGCGGGGCTGGTGCCGCCGCGCCCGATCGTCTTCGACGTCGCGACCAACTGCGCCGGCGCCGGCCAGCCCTGGCCCACCGCCGCGCAGTTCAACGACGGGGCGGCCGCGATCGGCACCGGGCCGTTCAGGATGCGCGCCTTCGGCCGCAGCGGCGCCACCTGGCTCGACCGCAACGAAGACTATTGGGGCGACAAGCCGCATTGGCGTGAGGTCAGGCTGCAACCGGTGACGGCCGCCGGGCCGCGCCTCGCGGGGCTCCTGGCGGGCGACCATGACGTGGTCGAGGCCCCGGGAACCGGCGACATCCCGCGCCTGCGCGACAATCCGGCGATGCGGCTCGCGGTTTCGGCGACGACGCGGCTGATCTTCCTCCAACTCGACCAGCGTGAGCCCGCGCCCTTCGTCAACGGCGGCACCGGTCGCAACCCGCTGCGCGATGTGCGGGTGCGCCAGGCGCTGTCGCTGGCGATCGATCGTGTCGCCATCACCAACCGGGTGATGGATGGGCTGTCGCTGCCGGCGGCGCAGATCCTGCCCGATGGCATGTTCGGCACCTTGCCCGGCCTGCCGGTCCTGCCCTTCGACCCCGCCCGCGCCCGCGCGCTGCTGGCCGAGGCGGGTTTTGCCGAAGGCTTCGCCATGACCCTGCACGCGACCAACAACCGCTACGTCAACGATGCGCGCATCGCCCAGGCCCTGGCACAGTATTTCTCCCGCATCGGCGTGCGGGTGGAGGTCGATGCCATGCCGTCGAACGTGTTCTTCGGCCGGCGCGCGCGGCGCGATTTCTCGGTGCCGATGGGCGGCTGGTCGGCCTCGGCCGAGGAAACCCTGCTGTTCTTCCGCGGCTGGCTGGCGACGCCCGACCGCGCGCGCGGGGTCGGCGGCAGCAATTACTCCGGCTGGTCCGATGCCGCCTTCGATGCCGCCGCCATCACCGCGCTGACCACGATGGACGAGGAGGAACGCGGCCGCCTGCTGCGCGAAGCCTCCCGCATCGTGATCGACCAGATGCCGGTGCTGCCGATCCATTTCGAAAGCGCGGTCTGGGCCTTTCGACGCGGCCTCACCTACGCCGGGCGCATGGACCAGACCACCCTGGCGCAGGAGGTTCGCCCCGAATGATCCCCTATGGTCGCAGCGCCATCCCCTGGACCGACACGGCCTGCGACGCGGCGCGACCACTGACCCTGCACGCCTATCGCCCGGCCGCGCACCGCATGGGCAACCCGGTCGTCCTGGTGCAGCATGGCATGGCGCGCAACGGCGACGAATATCGCGACTACTGGATCCCGGCCGCCGACCGGCACGGGCTGCTGATCATCGCCACGACCTTTGGCAAGGAGCACTGGCCGGGGGCCGAACACTACAACAACGGCCTGGTGCTGGACGACGCCGGCGTGCCGCGCCCGCGCGACGCCTGGGCCTATGCCATCCCGCTGCGGGTTTTTGCCGCCCTGCGCGCGGCCGGTGACACCACCCGGCCACGCGCCCATCTGTTCGGCCATTCGGCGGGCGGCCAGTTCGCCCACCGGTTGCTGGCGACCCAACCACACGAACTTATCGAGGCCGCGACCATCGGCAACCCGGGCTGGTACACCCTGCCCAGGCTCGACCGCGCCTTCCCCGAGGGCATGGGCGGCATCGGCCTGGGTGAGGCCGAGGTGGAACGCCTGCTGGCCACCCCCATCACGATCCTGGCCGGCGATCGGGACATCGAAACCACCGGGCCGTCCCTGCCGTCCCAGCCGGCGGCGATCGCCCAGGGGCCGCACCGCTTCGCCCGCGCGCATCACTGGCTGGCCGCGGGCCGGGCGGAGGCCGCGCGGCGCGGCATCGCCTGCAAATGGAACCTGGTGCCCGTGCCCGGCATCGGCCACGACGGGGCGGCGATGTCGCGGGTCGCGGCGGGGCTTTGGTTCGAAGACCGCCTGATCGGGGCGGAGGAAGCGGGTGCGGCGGCGGCGGGAGCGGTTTGAAGGGGGTGTTCAGACCGGACACGCTTTTGGGTTTGGTTTCCGGGGAGAGGGACGATGCCCGGGCAGGCGTTATCTGTCATCGACAACCATCGGGAGTTTGTGCGGCTCGCGGGCACGCCCTTCCAAACCTCCGCCGAACGTGCCCGCACCCACGGCGACACGACTACAACACCGCCAGGCCCCAATCAGCGCTCAAGGGACGCCACCCCTCAGCCGGATCAGCAAGGACGAGGTCCTTGGTAACGACAAATAGAACGCGATGCGTTCACTTGAACGCATCGCGTTCCATCTCATCGCAAATTACGCTAGAAGCCGTTGAATCTAGAGCAAGAAATCGAATCAGATGATTCCATCTGATCCGATATTGCCCTAGTCGTTCTGCGGCGGCAGTGATCGCAGATACGCCACCACCGCCGTCATGTCCTCCGGCGCCATCCGCGCCCAGATCGGCGCGCGCGCGCCCATTGGCGGCGCCAGGCGGCGCCCGTCGGCGGAAACGCCGGTGGTAATGGCGGCGACGATCTGTGCGTCGGTCCAGCGGCCGATGCCCATCTCTGGATGGCTGCTGATGTTGCGCGCCCGCACCACGCCCCAGGGGCCCTCCAGCACCAGCCCCGTCGCACCTCGCCCGTTCGGGTCGGTGCGGCCTTCGCCCTGTTGGGCGGAATGGCAGTCCATGCAATGCGCCAGATTCACCGCGATGTAGCGGCCGCGCGCCACCAGATCGTTGGCCGGCGGGTCGGGCACTGTCGCGACCGCCGGGCCGTGCGAAATCGGGGCGGTGGGGTAGCGGCTGCGATCCGGCGTGTTGCGGACGGCCGGCACGGTCCGCAGCCAGACGACCAGCGCCGCGACATCGCGGTCGGAGAGGCCGCGATAGGATTCCACCGGCATCGGCGGGCCGATCAGCGAGCCATCCGGCCGGTGGCCGTCGCGGATCGCCGCCGCGATCTGGGCATCGGTCCAGGCGCCGATGCCGGTTTCCCGGTCCTGGGTGATGTTCGAGGCGACGGCGCGGAAACCGCGTTCCGCGAAGACTCGCCCGCCGGACAGTTCCATGCCCGCGATCGGCTGCATGGTCGCGTTGAAACCGTGATGGCAGGCGCCGCAAGCGCCCACAACCTCACCGATGTAGCGGCCGCGGGCCAGCAGGGCCGGGTCGGGCTGCGCCCAGGCGGGGCCGACAAGACCGAGGAGAACTGCAAAGCCCCAAAGACTTGCGCGCGCCACGATCTGCCCCCCACTTTCGAAACGTTAGCATAGGCGCGCACTGCGCCGCGGTCGCGCACGATACCGTGAGGCTGATCAGACCTGCCCCATGGCCCCGCTCCACGGGCTCATCGTATCGCTGATCCCGCGCCGCACCCCGCCGTTGGAAACGATCGCGTTGGGGCAGGCGAAGTTCACCGGCAGCACGGCGTGTTCCACCACCTCGCAAGGCCCGGCCAGCGCCAATGCGCCCAGGATTTCGGCGCCCAGGCGGCGGTCGGCGGTCACCCCCTCCGGCCCCGAGACGTCGATCCGCGGATGCGCGCCCGCGGCCTCCGGCGTCATGCCGAAATCCAGCAGGAAGGCGAGCATCTGGTAGACGCTGGCCAGGATCCGACGGCCGCCCGAGGCGCCGGCCGCGACCACCCAACCGCCACCCGCATCGGCGAAGATCGCCGGGCACATGTTGCACAGCGGGCGCGCGCCCGGGGCGAAGTGATTGGCGCTGCCCGCTGCCGGGTCGAACCACATCACGCCATTGTTCATCAGCACGCCCGTCGTCGGCAGCACCACGCGGCTGCCCATCGATGACAGCAGGGTCGTGGTCATCGCGACCGACATCCCAACGCGGTCGGTGACGGTCAGGTGGGTGGTGCAGGTCTCCGACGTCTCCTGCGCCGCACCCAGCCCCGTCAGGCGGTCCGCATAGGCCGCCCGCATCGCCAGCGACAGCGCGGTGAACCAGGCGGCGTCGGGCCGGGCCGGCTGCACCGTGGCCATGCCTTCGATCACCGCCGCCATGGTGGGGGCGGCGGTCAGCCCGCCGGCCAGCCACAGCGTGCCGAGGCCCCGCCAGTCCACCCCCAGCGCCGGGCGCAGCGCCGCACGGCAACCGGCCAGGTCGGCGGCGGTCAGGATGCCGCCGAGCGCCGCGACATCGGCCACCAGGTCGGCGGCGATCGCGCCGTCGTAGAAATCGCGCCAGCCCGCGTCGCGCAGGCGCTCCAGCGTGGCCGCGAGGTTGCCCTGGGGCATGAAGCCGGGGCTGCCCTGGTAGGGCGCTGTCGGCGGCAATCCGTTGGGCAGGTAGATGCGGGCGGATTCCTCATACAGGCGCAGGCTCGGCGCGGCATTGGCGATCTTCAGCGTGGTGAACCAGTCCTGCGGCAGGCCGCGCCGCGCCAGGGCGATGGCCGGGCCGAATACCTGGGCGCGAGTCAGCCGGCCATGGGTTTCGTGCAGCAGCCCGTAGCCTGCGACCGAGGAGGGGATGACGAAGGACAGCGGCCCGTGGATGTTGGTGTCGCCCACCACCTCCGGCCAGGAAAACAGGTCGCGCTTGATCCGGCCGGTCAGCGGGAACAGCGCGGGGTCGAGGCCGGCGGGGGCGACGGGGCCGAAATCCAGCGTCTCGGCGCGCCCGTCGGGATGGCGGATCACGGCAAAACCGATGCCGCCGAGGCCGGAGTTCCACGGCTCGACCGTGGCCAGCGCCAGGGCCGCCGCGACCGCCGCATCGGCCGCATTGCCGCCTGCGTTCAGCGCCGCTATGCCCGCCCGCGCCGCGTCGTGGTTCTGGCAGACGACGACGCCGCCCTGGCTTTCCGCACCCGGTTTCGTCACCGCCCAGTTCTGGGTGGTCCAGGGCGGCGGGATGTAGGCAGCAAGATCGGGGGTGGCGATGTCGGGCATGGTGCGGCTCTAAGGTTCGGTCGCAGCCTGCCGCCGGGCCGGCCGGGCGGCAAGATGCCGGCAACCGCGCCGCCCACCCCGGCGTTCACGACCGGCTGTGGTTTCTTTGGGAGCGAAGCGATGCGCGCGGCACGATGGGGACTGGGGATCGCCGCGATCCTGCTGACGGCCGCACTGCTTTTCCGGGGTGACTGGCTGATCCCGATGGTCGCCGCCCACGCCAGCCGCGAACTCGGCCGGCCGGTTGCCATCGGTCACCTGTCGCTGCGGCCTGGCCGCAGGTTCGAGGTCACGCTGACCGACATGCGCATCGCCAACCCGCCCGGGTTTCCCGCCGACCCACCCTTTGCCCTGCTGCCGCGCGTGGTCGCGCGGCTGGATGGCTGGGCGCTACTGGGCGGGCGGCTGGTGGTCGAGGCGGTGGCACTCGACGCCCCCGTCCTGACCCTGCTGGAAACCGCCGATGGGCAGGGCAATGCGGGCTTTCCCCCCGGCGCCGAGGACGGCGGCCCGCGCATCGGCCAGGTGACCATCGCCAACGGCCAGTTGCGGGCGATCCTGCCGAGCCTGGCCGCCGACCTTACCGTCCGGGTGGACACACGCGACGGCGACGCGGTCGTCGCCGACATTGCCGGCACCTACGCCGCCCAGCCGATTACCGCGGTGATGACCGGCGGCGTGCTGACCGGGCTCTGGGGGCCGGCGCAGCCCTGGCCGGTGCAGATGTAGCTCAGCAACGGGCCGACCCGCGCCACCCTGTCCGGCACGCTACGGGACCCGCTGGACATGCGGGGTGCCGACCTGTGGCTGGTGCTGGCGGGGCCGAGCATGGGCCTGTTGACCCCGCTGACCGGCGTGCCGATCCCGGCCACACCCCCCTATGCCGTCGCCGGGCGGCTGGATTACGCCGAGGGGCGCTACCGCTTCTTCGACCTGGCCGGGCGGGTCGGCCGCACCGACATCAATGGCGAGGTGCTGGTCGCGGCCCGCGCCGCCCGTCCGGCGGCCGAGCTGCCGCTGGCGCCCGCCGGGCGTGCCGCCGGGCCCGCCGCTGGGCCGGCCGGGCGCAGCGTTAAGGCCGCTGACGCCCCGGTGGAACCGGCCCCCGGCAAGCCCGATACCGTGGTCTCGGTGATCGGCGGCGCCTTCAAGGACCCGGACAACGCGCCGGCCACGCAGGCTGCCGCCGCCATACCCCGGCCGCCCGGCAACCTGGCCGGCGCCCAGGTGCAGACCGACCCGCCGCCCGGCACGCCCGCGCCCGACCCGGTGCCGCGCTCGGTCGCGACACCGGCCGCCCCCGGCCCCATTCCCGGCCCCATTCCCGGCCCCGTCACCGCCGCCACCGCCGCTGTGCCAGATACCCGGCGGCGGGCCGAGGTCACTGCCACCCTGACCTCCCGCCGCGTGGACCTGGCCGACCTCGCGGGGTTCATCGGCGAGAATCCGGCCGCCGGCGCCAGCTCGGCCCGACCGGGGCGCACCCTGCCTTCGGCGCCGTTGAACATCCCGCGCATCCGCTCGGCCAACATCAATCTGGTCTATCATGGCGCACGGATCGAGGGCCGGGACATGCCGCTCGACGACCTGCGCGTCACGATGGACCTGGTCGATGGCGTCATCACCTTGCATCCGCTGCGCTTCGGCATGGGCGAGGGGCAGATCACCGCCGAGGCGGTCCTGACCCCGCGCCAGGACGGCACCCTCGGCACCGAGGCGACGATCGCCTTCCAGCGGCTGGACGTGGCGCGGCTGGTGGCGGCGGGCGGCATCGGCGGCGCGTCCGGCACGCTCGGCGGGCGGGCGCGGATCGTGGGCGCGGGGCGGTCGATTGCCGAGATCGCCGGGCGCGGCAATGGCGAGATGACTTTCAGCATGGCCGGCGGCACGATCTCGGCGCTGATGGTCGATCTGTCGGGGCTGCGCCTGGGCCAAGCGCTGTTTTCCGCGCTCGGCTTGCCGACACGGACCAATGTCGATTGCTTCATCGCCGACTTCGGCCTGCGCCAGGGCACGCTGACGACGCGCACGATGCTGGTCGATACCACCGACGCGCTGGTGACCGGCACCGGCACGGTCGATCTCTCGCGGGAGGCGCTGGACCTGCGGCTGCGGACCCGGGCCAAGCGGTTCACCGTCGCCGCCCTGCCGACCACGATCCTGGTCGGCGGCACCTTCGAGGACCCGTCGGTGCAGCCGGAGGTGGGCGAGTTGGCGCTGCGCGGCGGCATCGCGGTGGCCCTGGGCTTCGTCGCCCTGCCGCTGGCGCTGCTGCCGACGATCCAGTTCGGGATCGGCGATGACCAGCGCTGTGCGGGGTTGCTGGCGGGACCGGCGCGGCGGTAGGCGCGCGCGGCATGGCGCGGCACGGCGATGACCGATGCCAAGGGCGCGACGCGGGGACTTGCGAGCGGCCGCTTCAGTCGCCGTCGCCGGGCGCGGCGTTGTACTGCGCTGTTTCCGAGATCCGCGTATTGGCCCATCCGACGGTCCAGGGTTCCTCGGGGAAGGGATAGGCCTTGCCATCGCCCGACAGGATATGCAGCGCGTGGCAAAGCTCGTACGCGAGGCAGATGAAGGCCGGGCAATCGACGCAGATCAACTCGAACAAGGTCGCGTCGGCCTCGCAGAAATAGACCTCGCCCGCTGCGAGGAACGGGTTGTAGACCACCGTCGCCGAACTCGTTGAGCGTGGCGGTGCCGGCGAAGGTGCCGACGCGCACCGGCGTCGTCGTGCGCCGCGCGTCGGCGAAGTTGGCAGCGCGGGCGAAGGTCGAATGCAAGATAGCCCGAGATTCCCAGACCTCCCCGGGGACCATGGTGCCGGTGCCGTAGTTGATGGTCAGCCGGCCGTCCTGCGGCCGGGTGCCGATGCCGCGGCAGCGCTTGCTGATCAGATCCAGCAGATCATGGCCGACCGGCTTGGAGGCGATCTTGGCGAGGGCGCGCGTGGTCGCGCTGATGAAGGCCTGTTCCTCTGCCATGCCGCGTTGCTTGTCGTCCCGGCCGTCGCTGGAGCCGTCGATGCAGATGCCCTCGAACGCCGCGTTCCACGGCAGGTCCATTTTTTCTTTGCCCGTTCGCTGCATGACTTGCGCCGGCTGCGCGGGCCGTCGTCGCGGCCATGACGGTGGCAGGCCAGTGCAGAGGCATTTCGCAACGCGGCCGGGAAACTCCCCGGCAGCGGATGACCGCCCTGGGCGCAGCAAGAATCGGCAAGAATGATCGGGCGGTCAGGCGGTAGCACCAGCATCGTCGCCGTGCGGACCAACCTTTGGCCCGGGAACGGCGGTTACGGGCGCCGCGGCCCGCCATCCGGGCCGGGCAAGCCGGCGTGCAGATCGGACGACGGTCCTGCTGCGCCGATCGAAACCTGCGTATGCAGCAGGGTCTCGGTCGCGCGGTCGATCGTTGCGCGGATCGCCGCCATCTTTTCCCGCGTCACGGCCAGGTTGCGCTGCTTGATGTGGCCATAGCCCTTGATGCCCGCCGCCGCCTCGGCCCAGTCGCAGATCGCGGCGTGGGTCGCGGGGGAAAGCCGCGGCAGCAGGGCTTCGATGCCGGCGCGGTATTCGCCCGCCAGCGCGCGTTCGCCGCGGCGTTCCCCGGTGCTGCCAAAGGGGTCGAGCATCGTCCCACGCAGCACTTTGCCATGCCGCAGCCAGCCCATCGCCACCAGCATCCACGGCCCAAAACGCCGCTTCTCCGGCAGGCCGGTGTCGGGGTTCTTGCGCGCCAGCAAAGGCGGTGCGAGGTTCATCTCGATCCGCGGGCTGCCACTGAACGCAGCGGCCACCGAGGCGCGGAACGCCGGATCGCTGTGCAGCCGCGCGACCTCGTATTCATCCTTGTAGGCGACGAGGCGGTAGAGCTGCCGCGCCACCGCCCAGGTCAGCCGCATATCCGCACCATCGGCCGCGCGCACCCGGGCGACAAAACCCGAATAGTCGCGCGCGGTCGCCGCATTGCCCCAGGCGCGCAGATCATCGGCGCAGCGCGTGATGCAGGCATCGAGCGTTTCCGCCGCCGCCGCCGCGCGCGGCGTTTCCAGCGCCACGGCGCGACCAAGGTCGAAGGCCGCGAGGTTGCGCGCCACCGCCGCGCCGTTCAACTCCAGCGCCCGCGTGATCGCGCCTTGCGACAGCGGCACCAGGCCACGCTGCCAGGCCAGGCCCAGCAGCATCACATTGAGGAAAATCCCGTCGCCCAATTCGGCCAGCACGCGCCGGTGCGCCGGCAGCGCCAGCACGTCGCGGCAGACCGCGCGCAGGCTGTCCAGCATGCCCGCCGCGTCGTAGCGCGTGGCGGTGTCGGCGACGAAGGCCGCGGTCGGCGCGACCTCCTGGTCCACCACCGCCGCCGTCCGCCCCGGCGCCAGCAGCGGCCGCGCGGTGCGGCCATGCGCCACGACCATGTCCGATGCCAGCAACAGGTCCGTCTGCCCGGCGGCGATGCGCGGACCGGCGATATCCTCGGCCGTGGCCCCCGGGGCGCCGATGCGCACCATGCCGAAGACGCCGCCGCCTTTTTGCGCAAGGCCCGTCTGGTCCATCGTCCGCACCGCGCGGCCGTCGATATGCGCCGCCATCGCCAGGATGGCGGACAGCGCCGTGACACCCTGGCCGCCGATGCCGGTAATCAGGATGTTCCAGGGCGCGTCATGCGCGGGCAGGACGGGGTCGGGCAGCGCGCCACCGGGCGGGCGCGGCATGGGCATGGCGGGCACCGCGCCCTGCAAGGTCACGAAGGACGGGCAGAAGCCTTTGACGCAAGACAGGTCCTGGTTGCAGCCGGATTGATCGATGCTGCGCTTGCGGCCCCAGGGGGTTTCGATCGGCTCGACCGCCAGGCAGTTGCTGGCGGCGGAACAGTCGCCGCAATCCTCGCAGACGCGCGGATTGATCACGACGCGGCGTTCGGCCGCGGCCGCCGTGCCGCGCTTGCGGTGCCGGCGGCGTTCGGTCGCGCATTCCTGGTCGTAGATCAGCGCGGTGACGCCGGGGATCGCGGCGAGGTCCCGCTGCACCGCATCCAGCCGGTCGCGGTGGTGATACGCGATGTTCGCCGGCATCAGCGGATCGCCCTGGTGGCGCTGCGGATCGTCGGCGACGACGGCGATGTGCTCGATGCCCTCGGCGCGCAGGATGGCGGCGATGCGCGGGACAGTGGCCTCGCTGTCGGGCCGTTGCCCGCCGGTCATCGCGACGGCACCATTGACCAGCAGCTTGTAGGTGATGTGGGCTTTGGCCGCGACGGCGGCGCGGATCGCGAGGCTGCCGGAATGGACGAAGGTGCCGTCGCCGAGATTGGTCACTGCGTGATCGATGCCGGAAAACGGCGCGATGCCGAGCCAGGCCGCGCCCTCGCCGCCCATCTGGCTGAACAGGATCTGGTCGCGCGGCATCTTCGTCACCAGCCAATGGCAGCCGATGCCGGCCAGCCCGGCGCTTTCGGCCGGCTTGACGGTCGAGGTATTGTGCGGGCAGCCGGGGCAGTAATGCGGGTCGCGCACATGCAGCGGTGCAGCGGCCAGTTCGGTGAGCGCATCGAGGGCCGCGATCTTTTCGCGCAGGCCCGTATGGTCGGGCAGCAGCAGCGCGAGCGCGCGCAGGATGGCCGGCGGGTCGAGTTCGCCGCAGTCGGAGAGCAGCGGCGCGCCGTCCTGGTCGGCCTTGCCGATCAGGCGCGGGCGCTGTTCCGCGTCGTAAAGTGCCTCCCGCAGCAGCGGTTCCAGGAAGGCGCGGCGGTCCTCGATCACCAGCACGGTGTTGAGGCCGGCGGCGAAGGCACGCGCGGCCTCGCGGTCGAGCGGCCAGGCCATGCCGACTTTCCAGACGCGGAAAATGGCCTCGTCCAGCCCCGCATCCGCCATGGCCTGGCGCCAGGCCAGATACGCCTTGCCGCGCAGCGCGATGCCGATGGTCGCACCGGGCGGATCGGCCAGAATCCGGTTCAGCCCATTGGCGGCGGCGAAGGCGATGGCCGCCGGCAGTTTCCAGCGGCGGATGCGGAGTTCCTGTGCCACGGCCGGATCGGGTGCGCGGATGTGCAGCCCATCCGGCGGCAGGCTGAGCGGCGGCACCCGCGTCGCATAGGCCGCCGGATCGACGATGAGGGTGACAGCAGCATCCATCGTGTCGGCGACGCATTTCATGCCGACCCAAAGCCCGGTCGCGCGCGACATCGCGATGGCCTTGACGCCGTATTCCAGCACCTCGGCGACATCGGCCGGGTCCAGCACCGGCATTTCGGCGTCCATGAAGGTGACCTCGCAGCCCGAGGTCACGGTCGAGGATTTGGCCTGCGGATCATCGCCCGCCAGCGCCAGCACGCCGCCGAAGGGCGAAGACCCGGCCGCATTGGCATGGCGGAACACATCGCCGCTGCGGTCCACGCCCGGCCCCTTGCCGTACCAGATACCAAAAACGCCCTGGAATTTCGGCCGGTCGAACAGCCCGACCTGCTGGGTGCCCCAGACGGCCGTGGCGGCAAGGTCCTCGTTCAACCCTGGGTGGAAAACGATGTCGGCGGCGGCCAGCCGTGCGGATTGGGTTTCCAGGGCGCGGTCGTAGCCGCCGAGCGGGCTGCCGCGATAGCCGCTGATGTAGCCCGCGGTCGCAAGACCCTGCGCCGCATCCAGCGCACGGACCAGCAGCGGCACCCGCACCAGCGCCTGGATTCCGGTCAGCAGCACCGGTTCGGCGCCATCCCGCCAGCGGTCGTCGAGCGACACGGACGGGCGGGCGAGGGGGGCTGCGTGAGATCCGTCCATATCCGGCATGTTGGTCCGATGGGTGGAAAAATCCACGTCGATTTTTGTTGTGCAGCGCCGAAGAAACAGAAGACGCTTCCGCCATGGATGCCATCGACCGACGAATCCTCCGCGCCCTGGCCCGCCGGGGCCGGCTGTCCAATGCCGACCTGGCCGAGGAGGTGGGGCTCTCCGCCTCTCCCTGCTGGACGCGGGTGAAGCGGCTGGAGGAACAGGGCGTCATTCGCGGCTATGCCGCGCTGCTCGACCAGGCCGCCCTCGGCTTTCCTGACACGCTGTTCATCGAGATCATGCTCGACCGGCATGACGAGACGGTGCTGGCGCGCTTCGAGGAGGCGGTCCGGGCGATTCCCGAAATCCTCGAATGCCACCTGGTCAGCGGCGAATACGACTACATGATCAAGGCGGCGGTCGGCGGCACGGCCGGGGCGGAAAGCCTGCTGCGCGAACGCATCTACCGCCTGCCGTCGATCCGCCACACCCGCAGTTCCTTTGCCCTGCGCTGCCTGAAGCAGGAGATCGCGCCGCTGCCCTGACGGGATTCAGAACCAGTCGAGCGGCGGGTGCGGGATGTCGAACAGGTGCGGGTCGATGCTGGCGCCCGGCGTCGGGCCGGCGGGCGGCGCGGCCGTGGGTTTGGCCTCGGCCGGCGCCAGGGGCACGGCATCGGCCGCGAGCCATTCCAGGTGCGCCAGCACCATGGCGAGCAAGGCGGCTTCGTCGGGCGGCGCGTTCGCATCCGGCGACGGGTCCGCCTCAAGCGGGGCTTTTGCCCGCGTGAAAGCAGCGCCCAGCGCCTCCGCATCCGGCGCTGTCGCACCGGGCGGCGCCTGGGCGAGCAGCGTCGGCGCGACCGCCTCCGGCGGCGGCGGTGCCGCCTGATTCTGCGGGCCATCCGGCTGCTGCGTCAGCAGGAAGCCCGCGGGGGTGCTGCCGGGAGAGTCGGGGGT
>JBBRWI010000082.1:0-15396 GCA_038249305.1 Acetobacterales bacterium | reverse complement strand
CCGCTGGGTCATGCCGCAGTTCCAGAAATCCCTGACCGCGCCGGCGGCGTCGCGGGAATGGGCCAGCCAGAACCGTGAGACGATCTTCGCGCCCATCATAGCCGCGATGAAGCAGGCTTTTATCGATGCCGGCCAGGCCGCGCCCGGGTTTGGCCGGATGGAGCTGCACACGGGCGCCGCGCCCATCCCGGAACCGTAAGCCCTATTCCGCCCGCAACCCCATCGCGCGGATCACCGGCTGCCATTTCGCCCGTTCTTCCGCCCATCCGCGGGCCAGCGCCTCGGGCGGGCCCGGCATGGGTTCCAGCCCATTGCGGGCCAGGGTCGCCGCCGTGTCGGGGTCGGTCAGCGCGCCACGCAGGGCCGCGTTCAGCCGGGCGATAGCCGCGGCCGGCGTGCCGCGCGGCGCCAGCACCGCATACCAGGATTGGACGTCGAAGCCCGCAACACCGCCCTCGGCCACGGTCGGAACCAGCGGCAACAGGGCGGCGCGGGCAGCGGTCGGCACCGCCAGCGCGCGCAACCGCCCGGCCGCCACATGCGGCAGCGCGGGGGGCGCGGTGGAGAAGGCATAGTCGATCCGCCCGGCCAGCAGATCGGTCGCCAGCGGCGCGCCGCCGCGATAGGACACGCCGATGGTGTCGATCCCGGCCATGCGATCGAGCAGGCTCCCTGCCAGATGCCCGGTCGTGCCGATGCCGCTGTAGCCCCAGGACAGCCGCCCCGGCGCCGCCCGGGCGGCAGCCAGAAGTTCATCGACCCCCCGCCACGGCCGGTCAGCCGGGATCACCAGGATGTTGAAGGCTTCGACCGCTATGCCGACCGGGGCCAATTCCTCGACCGGGTCGAAGCCCATGCGGGTGGTGATCGGATTGATCACCAGGGTGCCGATGGTGCCGAGCAACAGCGTGTGGCCATCGGCGGGGGCGCGCACGACGGCCTCCATGGCGATGTTGCCGCCGGCCCCGGCCCGGTTCTCGACGATGATGGACTGGCCGAGCAGTTCGCCCATTTTCGGCGCGATGGCCCGCACGGCGATGTCGGTGGCACCACCTGGGGTGAAACCCACCACGATCCGCACCGGGCGGTCGGGGAAGGCGGATTGCGCCGCGCCTACGCGGGAGATGAGCGGAACAAAGGGGGCAGCCATAAGGCCGCGACGTCGTAGCATCGGCAAGATCTCCCCCCCGGACAGATCAGCGCAAGCGTGCGCTCGGCGCAAGCCGCCTCAGCCGCGGCGTGTCACCAGCGCATACAGAAGGTCGCCATTCGTTCCGCGCATCACCCGCTTTGATGCAACATCGGCTGGTGGCAGCGAATCGAGGAGATCCTGCATGCTGGCCTCGTCCCGCATGTCGAGTTGCCAGTCCTGGACCGCATCGAAATAGGGCGCATCGGCGAGCGATGAATCTGGGCAGGCAATGATCGCCTGGCCGCCTGGCTTGAGAGCCATCAGCATCGCCGTCATGAGCGACCGGGCGGTCGGCTGGTCGAGGTAGTTGAACAGGGTGGCTGCATAGACCAAGTCAAAGCGTCCATGCAGCAGCGGCCGCGTCATGAGCGGTCCGACCGCCGCGCAAATCGGCACGATGCACGGAAGATGGGCGTGGCTGCGGGCGGCCTCGTCCGCGCTGAGCGGATCCTGATCAAGCGACACCCAGCGCAAAACGCCCCCTTCGGCCGGCGCATGCGCGAGGCTCGCCTCCCGCAGATGTCCGCCCGCCAGGGCCAGGATCTCAGCACCTCGGCCGCGGCAGCGTTGGGCGGTGGCGTCCACCGCACGAGCCAGGATGCGGCAGCGTTCGCGTGCGGCGACCGGCAGGGATAGCTCTGAGGTCACCGCGTTCACATCGCGCCCTTCTGGCGTGGCTTCCCGCAGCAAACGCGGCGCCGCGCCCAGGCGGTAGACGAAATCGAGAAGGCCGGGGTCGCCCGGATAGCCCCGCGGCTTGGTGACGGCGTGGCGGGTCAAGGGATCCTGCAAGACCAACGCGTAGAAGGGATGGGCGCGCAGGAGCGAGCAGGCCGAATCCCAGGTTTCGGCCGACGACCCGGCATGCAGCGACCTCAGCGTGCGGCGGAACCGCTGAAAAGCGGTCATGACGCCATCCAGACCGCGAGCCTCAACCAACAGATGATCCAGGACATCGGGCCAGTGAGAAACATCGACCGTGCTCTGGTCGGATTGCTGCATGGTAGACCCTGTGCTCCGAAGTGCCGGCTATTGCAGGTCGCAGGCGGGCTTGAACTGCGTGTAGCCGGCGCTTCGTCAAGTTTTTGCTACCGCATCCTGCGCCCATCTTCAAGCATTTGTGCGCGACATCATCAACATTCGTCCAGCAGGCAGCCGGATGAGAGGCGAATGCGGATCACCGGTTGGATGCCGGGACTGGTCGAACGGGCCACGAACAGTTCGGCCAAAAACCAAAACGGACGGGCAATGCCCGTCCGAGTCAGGTCCAGGTGCCGTTTCCGACACCCAGATTCAAGCACAAGCGTCAGCCGCTATCAGGCTTGGCGCAGATTGCACGCCGAGGTCTTGCCCTGCTGGCCAGGCTGGACCTCAAATTCAACCTTGTCGCCCTCACGCAGTTCCACGAGGCCTGACCTCTGGACTTCGGAGATGTGGACGAACACGTCCTGCGCGCCATCCTGGGGCTGGATGAAACCAAAACCCTTGGTCGCGTTGAACCACTTTACGGTACCGATCGGCATAGACTTTTCCAGTAAGCACAAAGGCCGCCGCGCGACATGCGTGGCGGATCAAGCTTCAGCGTGAAACGGGCAGCGGGCTCGACGCTCGGGATCGAGCGATTGAGGGCGGGGCCGAACCAAACGAGGATGACACGCTCTATATGGACCGTTCGCGGGCAACAGCAAGCCCGAATGCAACCCTCGCGCGCGATGCCGCCATGCTTGTTGGTCTGGACGGCCCGCCCCGGGCAGCGCGATACTGGCCAGACCTTGAACAGCCTCTCCCCCCCCCGCGCCAGGCTCAGCATCGAGATCGTCTATGACCTCGTCTGCCCCTGGTGCTTCCTTGGCACCCGGCGCTTGCGGCGGGCCCTGCGCGCACGGCCGGAGGTCCTGGCCGAATTGATCTGGCGTCCTTTCCTGCTGAACCCCGATATCGGGCCGGGCGGCGTCGGGCGCACCGAATACCTGGCACGCAAGTTCGGCGGCGAGGAACGCGCCCGCCGGATGCACGCCACCATCGCCGACATGGGGCAGGCCGAGGGCGTGCCGTTTCGGTTCGACCGGCTGCGCCAGATCCCGCCCTCACTCGATGCCCATCGGCTGGTGCGGCATGCGACCCGGCACGGCCTTGGCGATGCAATGGTGGACGCGCTGTTCACCGCCTATTTCAGCCAGGGCGCGGATCTGGGCGATGCTGCGGCCCTGGCCGGGATCGCCGCCGGGTTGGGCTTTGCGGAACCCGCGGTGCTGCGGTTCCTGGCGTCGGGGCAGGAGGGTGAGGCGGTGCACGCCGACAACCTTCGCGCCCATCGGCTCGGCATCAACGGCGTGCCCTGCTTCGTCGTCGCCGAGCGCCACGCCATTGCCGGCGCGCAGGAACCCGAGGTGCTGGAGCGGCTGCTGGATGCCGCGATCTCCGCCGGACCCTGACCTGTCGCGCTATTTCCTGGCCGACGCTCCGCCCGCCCGCAGCACGCCGCGCAGCGCGGAGACGATCGCCTCCACCTGCTCGAAGCGGTCCGCCGCGCCGACCACAGTGACGACGCCACGATCCGCCAGACAGTAGATGGCGAAAACCTGGCTGAAGGCCCGGTTCTCGGCGAAGACTGCGCGGGCGTCGCGATTGAGGTGCCGCAGCCCCTGGGACTCGAAAGCCGCCGATGCGCTCTCCAGGCAATCCGCCTGCGTGGTGCCGGCCGGCAGCCCCTCATGCCCGACGGAAAGCCCGATCGCGCCCGCTGCGCCGGCACAAGAGAGGAACAGCAACAAAGCGGGCCAGCGCATGGGTCTTCCTTCCGATACGCCAGCCTGGAGCACGATCGATCCAAGTGGATCGATCTCGTGCTCTAGAAGCCGTTTAATCTAGAGCAAGAAATCGGATCAGATGATTCCATCTGATCCGATATTGCTCTAAATCCCGCCCAGGCCCGCGCCAAGGCGCGGCGTCAGGCGGCCTTGCTCTGCTGCACCACCCGCACCAGGGCGCGCAGCATCTCCTGCGCGGCCTTGACCCGCGCCGGCAACGCCATCTCGCGCACCACCGCAAGCTTGTGGTCCGGGCGCAGCCGCACCTGGCCTTTTTGGGCGGTGACCCAGGCGACCAGGCCGGCCGGATTGTCGAAGCGGTTCTTGCGGAAGCCGATGACGATGCCCTTCGGCCCCGCATCGAGTTTTTCCACGCCCGATTCGCGACACAGGCGTTTCAGGTTCACCACCTGCAACAGGTTCTCCACCTCCTCCGGCACCGGACCGAACCGGTCGGCGAGCTCGGCCGCCATGGCATCGACCTCCCCTTCGGTCGCG
This sequence comes from Acetobacterales bacterium, assembly GCA_038249305.1. Lineage (GTDB taxonomy): Bacteria > Pseudomonadota > Alphaproteobacteria > Acetobacterales > Acetobacteraceae > Humitalea. The sequence continues at coordinate 10,896 of JBBRWI010000082.1, read as the reverse complement.
AGCCCCGCGATACGGCGATACAGGCCCAGGCGCACCGGCAGGTCGCGGACATAGGCCTCGGGGATCAGCACCGGCAGGCCGAGCCCGATCTGCGGCGTCCAGCCGGTATCGGGTGCCTCCCCGCCCTGGCCGCGCTGGCCGTGCTTCAGGTCCTGCACCGCCTCCTCCAGCATCTGCTGGTACAGTTCGATGCCGACCTCGCGGATATGGCCCGACTGCTCATCGCCCAGCAGATTGCCCGCACCACGGATATCCAGGTCATGGCTGGCCAGGGTGAAGCCGGCGCCTAGATTGTCCAGCGTCTGCATCACCGCCAGGCGCTTTTCGGCCGCCGGCGACAGCCGATGGGACTGCGGCCAGGTGAGATAGGCATAGCCGCGCTGCTTGCCGCGGCCGACCCGTCCGCGCAGTTGATAGAGCTGACCCAGGCCGAACATGTCGGCGCGATGGATCAGCAGCGTGTTCACCGCCGGCATGTCCAGGCCAGATTCGACGATGTTCGTGGCCAGCAGGATATCGGCGCGGCCGTCGCCGAAGTCGGTCATCACCGCCTCCAGCGCCGTTGGCGTCAATTGGCCATGCGCCTCCAGCAGCCGCGCCTCGGGCACGATCTCCCGCAGGCGTTCCGCCATGCGCGGCAGGTCTTCCAACCGCGGGCAGACGCAGAACACCTGGCCGCCGCGGAAACGCTCGCGCTGGATCGCCTCCCTCACCACCACCGAATCCCAGGGCATGATGAAGGTGCGGACCGCCAGCCGATCGACCGGCGGGGTTGCGATCACGCTCATCTCCCGCACCCCTGACAGCGCCAGTTGCAGCGTGCGCGGGATGGGCGTCGCGGTCAGCGTCAGGACGTGCACATCCGTTTGCAGCGCCTTCAGACGTTCCTTGTGGGCGACGCCGAAGTGCTGCTCCTCATCGACGATGACGAGGCCGAGCGAGGCGAACTGGATGGATTTGGCCAGCAGCGCGTGGGTGCCGATCACGATGTTGATCGATCCGTCGGTCAGGCTCGCCCGGACGGCGGCCGCATCCTTGGCATTCACCATGCGGGACAATTGCCCGATCTTCAGCGGCAGCCCCTCGAAGCGGCGGGTGAAGACGCGGAAATGCTGGCGTGCGAGCAGGGTCGTCGGCACCACCAACGCGACCTGCGCGCCGGTCATCGCGACCGCAAACGCCGCGCGCAAGGCCACCTCGGTCTTGCCGAAACCGACATCGCCGCAGATCAGCCGGTCCATCGGGCGGCCCGAGGCCAGGTCCTCCAGCACCTCCGAAATCGCGCGCGTCTGGTCCTCGGTCTCGACAAAGGGGAAGCGGGCGCAGAATTCATCCCAGGCGCCCTCGGGCGGGGCCGCCATCATGCCCTGGCGCGTGGCGCGTTCGGCCGCGGTGCGGATCAATTGCGCCGCCATGTCCTGGATGCGCGACTTTGCCCGCGCCTTGCGGGCCTGCCAGGTCGCGCCGCCCAGCTTGTCGAGCGCAACACCCAGGCCCTCGCTGCCGAAGCGCGAGAGCAGTTCGATGTTCTCGACCGGCAGGAACAGCTTGTCGCCACCGTCATAGACCAGCCGCAGGCAATCATGCGGCGCGTCGTTGACCTGCACGATGGCCAGCCCGTCATACCGCCCGACGCCGTGATCGACATGGACGACCAGGTCGCCTTCCTCGATCTGCGTTGCATCGGCGATGAACTGGTCGGCGCGTTTCTTGCGCCGCGCGGGGCGGGCGATGCGTTCGCCCAACAGATCCTGTTCGGCGGTGACGGCCAGGCCCGGGCCGGAAAAGCCGCGGTCCAGCCCGATGATGGCCAGGCCCACAACGCCGGGGGCCAATTTGCCAAGGCCGCGGACATCCTCGACCGCCTGTGCCACAACGCCATTGTCGGCCAGCAGCTTGCCGATCCGTTCGCGCGACCCGCGGGTCCAGGCGGCCAGCACGGGGCGGGTTTTTTTCGCCGCCGATGCCTTGGCGCTTTCGGCGTAGGCTGAGAAAACATTGCCGCCGGCGGTGCGGATATCGGCATAGAGCGGTGCCGGCCTGCCGCCGCCATCGACGCCCTCCACGCTCTCGTTCGGCGAGAAGGGCGAAAAGCGCAGCAGCGGCCCGTCCGCCAGCATACCGTCCCATTCGGCACGGCTCAGATACAGCCCCCCCGGCGGCGCCGGCCGGTAGGGCGTCTCGCCATCACGCGGCGGCAGGCGGCGGGCGGCGTAATGATCGGCGATCATTTCCAGCCGCGCCGCCAGCACGTCATCGGCCTGGTGGTCCAGGCTGACCGAGGCCCCAGGCAGGTAGTCCAGCAGGCTTGCCATCTGGCCGTGGAACAGCGCCGCCCAATGCTCCATGCCCGGATGCCGGCGCCCGGCGCTGACCGAGGCGTAGATCGGGTCCTCGGCCGCGGCCGAGCCGAACATCTCCCGCCAGGCGGTACGAAAGCGGCTGACCGAGGCGGCGTCGAGCGTGACCTCGCCGACAGGGCGCAGGATCAGATCGCCCAAAACCTTGCCGCTGCGCTGGGTCGCGGGGTCGAAGCGGCGCATGTCCTCGATCTCATCGCCGAACAGGTCGAGGCGGACGGGATCGGGCTCGCCGGAGGGATAGAGGTCCACGATGCCGCCGCGCACCGCGTATTCGCCGTGCTCCATCACGGTGCCGGCGCGGCCGTAGCCATTGGCCTCCAGGAAGGCGATCAGGGCCGCCGGATCGATCCGCCCACCCTTTTTCAGGGCCAGCGCCGCCCCCTGGAAGGTGGCCGGTGGCGGCAGGCGCTGGACCAGGGCGTTGATCGTGGTCAGCACGATCCGCGGGCGGGGCGTCGAATCCAGCAGCCGAGCCAGGGTCGCAACCCGTTCGGCGACGATCTCGGGGTTCGGGGAAACCCGGTCGTAGGGCAGGCAGTCCCAGGCCGGCAGCCGCAGGACCTCAGCCTCGGGCGCGAAGAAAGCCAGGCCCTCGGCCATGCGGGCCATGCGGGTATCGTCGCGGCAGGCATGGATGACCGGGCCGGTGGTCTCGGCCCGGCGGCGGGCCAGCAGCGCCGCATCCCAGCCTTCCGGTGCACCAAAGACGGTCAGGCCGCTCATGCCTCGCGGTGGCCCGTGTCGGCAAGGTCCCCGCCCAGCGCGCTGGCCAGGATGGCGGCGAACATCGGCGTTGCGCGATGTTCGGGGACGGGGCGGCGGCCGGACAGCCAGTCGGCCATGTCCACGTCGTTCCATTCCAGGATGACTTCCACTTGGTCCAGTTCCGACTCGGTGAAGGTGGCTATTCGCGCGCGGACGAACCCCCCCAGGATCAGGTCGGCCTCCTTCGTGCCGCGGTGCCAGGCGCGGAACAGCAGGCGCCGGCGGCGCGGGGTCAGATCTTCGAGCGGGTCGATTTCGTCGGGCATCGTCGCGGTGGCATATACGCCCCCATGCAGAACGTGGAAGCCCAGGACGACGAGGATGAGGGGTGCGCGGCGGGCTGGGCTTCCGATCAGGCGCCCGACGGCGCGCCAGCGATCAGCGTCGCCGTGCGGCTGCGCGCCCCGCTGGCCGACCTGCCGGGGCTCGGGCCCGCGTTGGCAAAACTGGTCGCCCGGGCCTGCGGCGGTGACCGGGTCGTGGATCTGCTGCTGCATCTGCCGGACCGCTACATCCAGCGCGTGCCGGTCCTCCGCCCGTCCGAGGCCCCCGGCGATGCCGAGGTGATCCTGCCGGCCATGATCGAAAGCCTGCGCGACGCGCGGTCCGGCGCGGGGCGCCCCTATGTCGAGATCCTTGCCGAGGCCGGCTTCGAGCGGCTGGTCGCGCGGCTGATGAACACGAAACTGGCCTGGGTGCAGCGCGCGACACCGCCCGGCACGATTCGCTGGTTCGCGGGGCCGGTACGGCCGGAGGCCGAGCGGTGGTCGATGCTGTCGCCGATCGTATCCGCCACCGAACCGCCGACGATCGAACCGGTCTGGCCGCTGACCGCGAAGCTATCGAACGCGCGGATGCGGCGCAGCGTGACGGACGCCCTGGCGCGTCTGCCGACCCTGCCGGAGTGGCACGACCCTTCCTTGATGAAGCAGGAAGGCTGGCCCGGCTTTGCCGATGCCATGCGGGCGGTCCAGACGCCCGAAACCCTGCCCGGCGACGCGCCACGCCATCGCCTGGCTTATGATGAATTGCTGGCCGGCCAGGTCGCCATCGCCATCGTCCGCAGCGCCGCGCGCCAAAAACCGGGGCGGTCGCTGACCGGCGATGGCGCCCTGCGCGCGCTGGCCCTGGCCGCATTCGGCCACACCCCGACCCCGGCGCAGACCCAGGCGTTGGCCGAAATCGATGCCGACCTCGCCACCCCCCACCGGATGCTGCGGCTGCTGCAAGGCGATGTGGGTTCCGGCAAGACCCTGGTGGCCCTGATGGCGATGCTGCGTGCGGTCGAGGCGGGGGCGCAGGCCGCCATCATGGCCCCCACCGAACTTCTCGCCCGGCAACATCTGCGGACGCTGACGCCGCTCTGCGAAGCGGCCGGCGTGCCGATTGCGCTGCTGGCCGGCACCGTCAAAGGGACGGCCCGCAAACGCGTGCTGGCGGGCCTGGCCGATGGCAGCCTGCCGCTGGTCGTCGGCACCCATGCGCTGTTCCAGGACGCCGTGGCGTTTTCCGATCTCGCTTTGGCGGTGGTGGACGAGCAGCACCGCTTTGGTGTCGCCCAACGCCTGACGCTGGCCGACAAGGGCGCCGCCGCCGACTTGCTGGTGATGACCGCGACGCCCATCCCCCGCACCCTGCTGCTGACCCAATGGGGGGAGATGGCGGTCAGCCGCCTCGCCGGCAAACCCGCAGGCCGCCAGCCCATCACCACCACCCTGCACGGCCTGTCCCGCCTGGACAGCGTGGTCGAGGCGGTCGGCCGAAAGCTGGCCGAGGGCGCCCGGGTCTATTGGGTCTGCCCGCATGTCGCCGAAAGCGAGGTACTGGACCTGGCCGCCGCCGAAACCCGCGCCCTGACCCTGCGCGAGCGCTTCGGCGATGCGGTCGGCGTTGCCCACGGCCAGATGCCCGCCGATCAGCGCGAGCAGGCCCTGGCCGATTTTCGCGCCGGCAAGACCCGGATCCTGGTCGCCACCACCGTCATCGAGGTCGGCGTGGATGTGCCGGAAGCCAGCGTGATGGTGATCGAGCACGCCGACCGTTTTGGCCTGGCGCAACTCCATCAACTGCGCGGCCGGGTCGGGCGGGGGGCGGCCCGGTCGTTTTGCATGCTGCTGTTCGAGGAGGGGCTGTCGGAAACCGCCCGCGAACGCCTCGGCATCCTGCGCGACACCGAGGACGGCTTTGTCATCGCCGACGCGGATTTCCGCCTGCGGGGAGCCGGCGATGCGCTGGGCACCCGCCAATCCGGCCTGCCGGGGTTTCGCCTGGCCGACCCCACGACGCAGGAACGCCTGGTCCGTATGGCGCATCAGGACGCGGCGCTGCTGCTGAACCGCGACCCTGGGCTGGACCGCACTCCGCGCGGCCGCGCCATCCCAGCCCTGCTGACCCTGTTCGACCGGGATGCCGCCATCGGGACCCTGCGGGCGGGCTGACCCCTTGCCAATCGGCCAACCACGGGTAAACCGGCCCGCCGGGACAGAACCCGCCGGGAGCACCGCCGCCGTGGAACGGCTTATCGAGATCGAACGCCTGACCAAGCGCTTCGGCGGCTTCACCGCCGTGGACGACGTGTCGTTCACCGTCGCGCGGGGCGAGGTTCTTGGTTTCCTCGGCCCCAATGGCGCTGGCAAGTCCACCACCATGAGGATGTTGGCAGGTTTCATGGCGCCGACCGCCGGCACCGCCCGCATCTGCGGGCATGACGTGCAGGAGGCTTCGGTCGCCGCCCGCCGGGTGTTGGGCTTCCTGCCGGAGGGTGCGCCGACCTATCCGGAAATGACGGTCGAAGGCTTCCTCTCCTTCTGCGCCGCCGTGCGCGGGTTCAAGGGCCACGACCGGCGCCAGGTGGTCGAGGAGGCGATGACCATGACGGCGCTGGAGGATGTGCGCCTGCAACCGGTCGAAACCCTGTCCAAGGGCTTCAAGCGCCGCGTCGGTCTCGCGCAATCCCTGCTGCACGACCCGCCGGTGCTGGTGCTGGACGAGCCGACCGATGGTCTCGACCCCAACCAGAAGCACGACGTGCGCCGCCTGATCGCGCTTCTGGCGCCGAAGAAGGCCATCGTCATCTCGACCCACATCCTTGAGGAAGTGGGCGCCATCTGCACCCGTGCCGTGGTGATCGCACGGGGCCGGATCGTCGCCGATGAACCGGCCTCGGTCCTGGCCTCGCGCGGCGCCTCGCTCGACCAGGTGTTCCGCGAACTCACGCTGGGCGAGCCCGTGCCATGACGCCGATGCTCGCCATCTTCCGCCGTGAACTGGCGGCGTATTTTGCGACGCCTGTCGCCGTGGTGTTCATCGTCATCTTCCTGATGTTGTCGGGCGCGCTGACCTTCACGCTCGGCAGTTTCTTCACGCGCGGGACGGCGGACCTGACGCCGTTCTTCTCCTTCGTGCCCTGGCTGTTCCTGTTCCTGGTGCCGGCGATCACCATGCGGCTCTGGGCCGAGGAGCGGCGGCTTGGCACCATCGAGATGCTGCTGACCCTGCCGGTCGCGCAATGGCAGGCGGTGGTCGGCAAGTTCCTGGCCGCCTGGGCCTTCTGCGCGATCGCACTGGCGCTGACCTTCCCGCTGGTGATCACGGTGAACCTGCTGGGCAAGCCGGACAATGGGGTGATCGCTGCGGGCTACGTCGGCTGCCTGCTGGTCGCCGGCGCCTATCTCGCGGTCGGCTCGGCCGTCTCGGCGCTGACCCGCAACCAGGTGATCGCCTTCGTGCTCGCGGTGGCGGTGTGTTTCGTGTTCGCGGCCGCAGGGTCGCCCATCGTGACCGAGTTCCTGTCGCAGCGCGTCCCGGTGCTGGCGGAGATCGCGCGCGGCCTGTCGATCACCGACCGGCTGGGCGGGTTTTCGCGCGGGGTGATCGGCCTGCGCGACATCGTGTTCTTCGCTGCCTTCATCGGCTTCTGGCTGTTTGCCAATGGCGTCATCGTCGATCATCGGAAGGCCGACTGATGTCCGCATCCCTGCCCGCCCCGAAGCCGCCGGCGCGCCGCCTCTGGGGCACGGCACTCGGGCTCGTGGCGGCCTTGGCGCTGGCGATCGGTGCGGTCGTGCTGTCCGAACGCTTCCTTGCGCGTGCGCGGATCGACCTTACCGAGCAGCGGCTGTTCACCCTGTCCAACGGAACCCGCACCGTCCTTTTGGGGCTTCAGGACCCGATCACCCTGCGGCTGTTCTACTCGCGGCGCCTCGGCGCCACCGTCCCGGTCTTCGGCGCCTATGCCGACCGGGTGCGCGAGATGCTGGCCGAATACGCCTCCCTCTCCGGCGGCAAGATCAGGCTGGAGGTGCTCGACCCCGAACCCTTCTCCGAAACCGAGGACCGCGCCCTGGCGCTGGGCCTGCAAGGCGTGCCGGTCGATCAGTCGGGCGAGCAGGTCTATTTCGGCCTGGTCGGCAACAACCTGCTCGATGACGAGCGGACCATTCCGTTCTTCCAGCCCGATCGCGAACGGTTCCTGGAATACGACCTGACGCGGCTGATCTTCGAATTGTCCAACCCGCGCCGGCCTGTCATCGGCGTGTTGTCGTCGTTGCCGCTGTCGGGCGATCCGCGGGCGATGATGATGCGCCAACCGGGGGTCGGGCAGCCCTTCGTCGCCATGACGCAACTGCGCCAATTCTTCACCGTGCGTGACATCGGATCGGATGCCGATGCGATCCCCGCCGATATTCAGGTGCTGATGGTGGCCCATCCGCAGGGGCTGACCACGGCGACCCTCTATGCCATCGACCAATACGTGATGCGCGGCGGCAAGCTGCTGCTGCTGGTGGACCCGCATTCCGAGGGCCAGGCCAGCCGCCCCGGCCCAGGCGGGCGCCCGCCGACCGACACCGCCTCCACCCTGGAACCGCTGCTGGCCGCCTGGGGGCTGGAGGTGCCGTCCGACCGCGTCGTGCTCGACCTGCGCGGCGCCTGGCGGGTGCGCGCCAATCCGGGCGACCGTGTCCAGGCGGTGGATTACGTGGCCTGGTTCAACATGCAGGGCGACAGCCTTGCGCGTGCGGATGTCGCGACCGCCGACCTGAACCAGGTGACCGTCGCCAGCGCCGGCCAGGTCGGCCGCAGGGAGGGTGCGACGGTCGAGGTCACGCCGCTGCTGACCTCCTCCGACCGCAGCATGATGGTGGACGCCGGGCGGCTGCGCCAGGAACCCAACCCGACCGGCCTGCTGGCCGATTTCCGCGCCGACGGGCAGCGCCGCGTGATCGCCGCCCGGGTGCGCGGCGAACTCGCCTCCGCCTATGCCACCGCGGCGCCCGAGGGCGCGACGGCGCAAGAGGGCGGGCACCGCGCCCGCAGCAACGGCATCGTCAACATGGTGGTGATCAACGATGCGGATGTGCTGGAGGACCGCTTCTGGGTGCGGGTGCAGGATTTCTTCGGCCAGCAGGTGCCACAGCCGTTCAGCGACAATGCCTCGATGCTGGTGAATATCGTCGATACGCTGGTCGGCGGCGATGCGATGATCTCGCTGCGCTCACGCGGGGAATCGCTGCGCCCCTTCACTTTGGTCGAGGACATGCGCCGCGACGCCGAGGCGCGTTTTCGCCAGACCGAACGCGAATTGCAGCAGCGGCTGGAGGCGACCGAACGCCGTCTGCGCGAATTGCGCGCCGGCACGCCGGCCCCGGGCGCCGAGCGCAGCCAGACGCAAACCATCATCACCCCCGAACAGCGCGCCGAGATCGACCGCGCGCGGGATGAAATCCTGCGGACTCGACAGCAACTCCGTGGTGTCCAACTCGAACTGCGGCGCGATATCGAGGGGTTGGAGCGAAGCCTGCGCATCGCCAACATCATCGTGGTGCCGGTGCTGCTGGTGCTGCTGGCGATGGGCCTGGGCGTGATGCGCCGCCGGCGCCGCGCCGCGGCCCGGGGTTGATCCGGTGCAACGCCGCACGCTGATCATCCTGGGCGGAGCCGCCGTGGTCACCTCGGCCGCGGCCGTGCTGCTGACGCCCAACGCCCCGTTGCCGCCGCCGGCCGCAGGATTGGCCTTTCCGGGCCTGGCGCAGCGCCTGGCCGGGGTGGTCCGGATCGAGGTCAAACGGCACGACGGCACGCTGGTGTTGCAGCGCGCCGGCCCCGATCGCTGGGTCTTGCCGGACAAGGCCGATTACCCCGCGCGGGGGGAGAAGGTGCGGGAGGTGCTGGTCGGGCTGACCGAATTGCGCCTGGCCGAACCGCGCACCGCCGATGCGGCGCTGCTGGAACGCCTCGGCGTTGAGGACCCGGCGCGCCCCGGTGCCACCTCATCGCTGCTGCGGCTGTTGGACGGCACCGGCGCGCCGATCGCGGAATTGATCCTTGGGCGGCGGCGGATGCGGACGCAGGGCGGGCTCGGCGGGTCGAATGTGCCGGAAACCATCTACGTCCGTCGTCCGAACGAGGCGCAGGCCTGGCTCGCGGAGGGCCGCCTGCCGGTCGATGCGGATGCCGGGCTCTGGATCGACCGCGACGTCGTCAACCTGCCGCGCGACCGGGTGCGGCGGGTGCTGGCCAACCGCCCGGCCGACGGCGCGGTGGAGTTGGTGCGCGGCGGCGACCCCGATGGGGTGCTGCACGTCGTGATCCCAGCCGATGCGCCGCCGACCGATGAGGTCAGCGTGGATGAGGTGGGCCGCGCCTTTGAATTCCTGACCTTCACCGATGTCCGCAAGGAGGCCGATTGGCCCGGCACCCCGATCGGGGAGGCGTTGTTCACGCTGACCGACGGGCTGTCCATCACCGCGCGCGGGCGCCGCGATGGCGATGCGCTCTGGGTGGCACTGTCGGCGGCCGGCGATGACGAGGCGGCGCGGCTGAACGCCCGCTGGCGCGGCTGGGTCTATCAATTGGGTCCGTGGAAGGAGAAGGCGCTTTTCCCGACCATCGCCGATTTGATCCGCCCGCCGGAGACCGCGCCCACCGTCCCCGCCGCGGATTGAGCCGCATGCGCGAATACCCCGACCGGCCGCTGGTCGGCATCGGCTGCATCCTGTTCCGCGGCCAGGACGTGCTGCTGGTGCGTCGCGGCCAGCCGCCGCGCCTGGGCGAATGGTCGATCCCGGGCGGCGCGCAGCATCTTGGCGAAACCGCCGAGGCCGCGGCCCATCGCGAATTGGCCGAGGAGACCGGGGTCACCGCCGGCCCCCTATCGCTGGCCGCCGTGGTCGATTCCGTCAGCCACGACGAGTCGGGACGTATCCGCTTCCACTACACGATCATCGATTACTGCGGCCTTTGGTTGGCCGGGGAGCCGCGGGCCGGCGACGATGTCACCGATGCCGGCTTCTTTGCGCCGGACCGGCTGCCGCCGCTGTGGGACGAGGCGGTGCGGGTGATCGCTGAGGCGCGGGTGCGGCTCGGAATCGATTAACTTTACTGTGTCATAAATTTCCGTTTCCTATTGTTCAATGGCAGCACGGGCATCGTGGCAGCGTCCTTGCGATAGCGCGTGTGGTGGTGACACGAACTGAGACGATCGAGGTGCGGAACGGCGCCGCGCGATCGGCGTGCCCGAGCGCCCGCGTGATCGCCTCGACATAGGCGGCGAACCGTGATTCGCCGCCGATCGGTTTGGTTTGGAGACCCACACTCCGCCTCCACGAGTGAGAATCTCGATCCCTGACAGGTGCCGACGAACTGGGGGAGGGAATTTACGACACAGTAAGGATAGCGGGTTTCCGAAAAACGGGGTGCTGTTTCGCTGGGCAGGGGGCGACGCCCCGTTCGAAGCGCGCCGCCTGGATTCTGAGCGGCCGATTAGCGG
>JBBRWI010000081.1:0-15498 GCA_038249305.1 Acetobacterales bacterium | reverse complement strand
CTGGGATCTGCCGAGCCTGGCGCCCGGGGCAACTTTCCTGCTCGACGTCACGGCGAACGGGGCGCGGGCCGGAGACCTCGCGACGGCGTCGTTGGTGTCGTCGACGCGGTTCATCGAGCTCGACGCGGCAGTGTGGTCGAACAACACGGTGCGGGTCATGGCGCGGAACATCTCCGGCGCGACGTTCGACCTGGCGGCGGCAACGCTGTCGGTGGGGGTGGTGAAGCGAAGACTCCCCTAAACTCCCGACGGCAGGGGCAGCTCATCGTCGGAGGCGCCGCAGGCCTCTTACGCGCACGGGGCTTGACCCTGCTGGATCGGGTTCTCGTAGGGTTGCAAAAGCGGGTGCAGGATCGATCCACTCATAGCGGAAATCGAGGTACTCAAGTACCGCTAGGGCCTCCTGGCATCCATGTCGCTGTCAGGCATCAGATCTACGCGCGGGCTGTTGGAGTTCCTCGAGCGACTTCTGTCGATGTCGGTGCCGGGGGTGAAGGGCACCATAATGGTAACCAAGGCCGTTGATGTTCTGAGCCGGCACTTGCATGGCCAGCCGCCATGGAGTTCCCCCGTGGCACGACCGCCCTTATGCCGGCACCAGCCCGTGCCTGCGCATGACGGCTCCCATGCGAGCGGGGTCCGGCGGCTGTCCATCCGCCAGCAAAGCGGCGATCTCACGAAAATAGGCTGGTCCGAGCACGCCGGGCGTGAGGACCGACAGCACCCGCGCCGGATGCCCGCTGCGGTTGTTGAATTGGTGTACAATGCCGCGAGGAATGAATGCGCTGGCGCCGGGACCGGTGACCACTTCATTCCCAGAGATGGTCCACGTGATCTGCCCCTCAAGGCCGTACACTGTTTCATCCCAGCTTTCGTGGTAGTGCGGGATAGGCACCTGTCCGTTTGGCGGCACGAGCATCTCGAACATGTCGAGGCCGCCATGAGTGCTGTCCTTGTCGTGCAGGAAACGAATCTCAAGCGCGCCGATCTTGATGACGTCCATAATCGGTGTCCCCATGCCGCCAGCCTCTCAATACACTCCTACAGCACACACCAGTTTCCAATAGCCGGCAAGAACCATCAGAGGTCGCCTATTTGATCAAGCGGGAGGCTGCCGGAGGCCGCGCCGGCAGTGCTGAACGGCACGCCGTTGCTGACCGGCGCGCTGTTCGGCTCAGGGCGGCGGGAGTTTGCGGCGGAGGTATCCTGGGATCTGCCGAGCCTAGCGCCGGGGGCGACATCGCTGCTCGACGTCACGGTGAACGGGGCACGGGCGGGCGACCTGGCCGAAGCGTCGCTGGTGTCGTCGACGCGGTTCATCGAACTCGACGCTGCGGTGTGGTCGAACAACACGGTGCGCGTGATGGCGCGGAACATCTCAGGCGCGACGTTCGATCTGGCAGCGGCGACACTGTCGGTGGGGGTGACGAAGCGGCGGGTGCCGTGAGGCCGATTGAGCAACAGATCTGCTTCGCACAGACGCGGCGTGTGCTTTATCGCACAGCGTTGATGGGGAGTTTTGCCGTCATTGGGAGGGGCGTTTTCACAGGTCTTTGCACCTGAACCGGGAGACCCTGCCATGATGCGTCGCGCCTTTCTTGCAACACCCGCCCTGCTGCTAGGCGGGCAAAGCAGGGCTCAGGAGACTTGGCCCACGCGGCCGGTGACCATGATCGTTCCCTGGGCTCCGGCGGGCTCAAACGACATCACCGCGCGGATCGTTGCGCCGCGGTTTGAAGCGCGGTTCGGCCAGCCCTTCCTCGTCGAGAACAGGCCAGGGGGCGGTGGCTCGGTTGGAATGGGGCTCGCCATGCGGGCGCGGCCGGATGGACAGACGCTGATCGCTTCCTCCGCCTCCAACCACGTTTTCCACCCGCTCATCTCGGGCGAGGTGCCGTATGACGTCCGCGAGGTGTTCCACGGAATGGCGATGTGGGTGGATGTGCCCACGGTCATCGCAGTCCACCCCTCCATGCCGGTAGGCAATGTGCAGGACCTCATTGCGCATATTCGCTCGATCCGTGGCGGGGTGAGCTTCGGCTCATCCGGCGTTCGAACGTCAAATCATTTGGCCGGAGAACTCTTTCGGCTTCGCACAGGCCTGGACATGACACACGTGCCCTATCGCGGCGGTGGGCCTGTGCTGACGGATCTGCTGGCCGGCAACATTCAGCTGGGTTTCATGAACCTCCCCACGGTCATCCCTCCTGCCGAGGCGGGACGCGTGCGGATCATTGCCGTCTGCACGGCTGAGCGCGTGGCGTTGCGGCCGGACCTGCCGACCGTGGCGGAGAGCGGGGTGCCAGACTACGCCGTGCGCTCCTGGATGGGTCTCTTTGCCCCGCGCGGCACAGCGCCTCACATCATCCAGGCCATGTCGAACGCCTCGCGCGAGGCACTGGAAGTGCCGCAGGTGCGCGGGCGCCTGCGCGACCTCGGCAGCGAACCAATTTGGATGGACGCCGCCACAACCGACCGTTTCGTGCGCGAGGAATATGCGCGTTGGGCGCCGGTTGTGCGTGCTGCCGATGTCAAGCTCCTGTGACCGCACCCGTGCTTGCGCCGCTGGCCGCAGTCATCACGCGGCCTGCCTCGCGATAAGGCATTTCATTCGGGCGACAGCGCGTGCGCCAGGTTGGCGCACGCGCGGGCGCCAAAACGAGCGCGAAGCTGTCTCGTTCGGAACAATCGAGGCGCGGCTGCCATCCGCCGCAGGAACCCAATTCTTCCTAACTCCCATCCCGCTTGCGGGAGATGCGCGAATTCGCGACGCAGTCGCCGGGTGTTCATCTCAAACTCGGCCGCTCTCTCGCCAAGCGGCGTAAGGTCCAGATCGAGCAACCAGGCCCGTGCGATTTCTGGCAGGCCGCTGCACATGATCCACGGCTCCTCGGCGAGGTGATCTGCTGTCGCGAGGATGGTGTGCTCGACCCAGCGGCGGTCCACGATCGGCATCCGCGCCGCCGAGCGGCGCCACAGCGCCGCCGACCTGGCCTCGTTATCGGTGCGTCGCGGATCATAAACCGCATCGTGGAACGCGATGGCGCAAGCGAGCAGCCGATCCCAACCCGGCTGCGTCACGAAGCTCCCTGCGCCCAATTGCCTGTGCCGTCGCCACAACAGCGCAACATGCCCAGCTCCGTGGTAGTGGCGGCCAGGCTCGGCCAGGCGCCGCCGCAGATCCCGCCGCGCGGCCTCCGAGATGGGGAGCAGCCGCAGCAATTCAGCCAGGCCTTCCGGGGCGGCCCTCACGTTTCGAGTCGATCGATCGTGGCGTTCGCCGCGCGCACCTGAACGGCCAGTTGTCGCGCCACCATGGCCATCAGGTGCCAGGCGACGGCAGGCGCCTCGCGGCGCAGCCGGTCAGCCGCGGCGGCATCCAGCCGCAGGCAATGCACCACGCCCCGTGCGGTGGCGTCTGCGCTGCGCTGCATCTGGCCAAGCAGCGCCGCTTCGCCGAACAACACGCCAGGTGCCAGCACCGCGAGCCGTACCGCCGGACGTTGCTCGCTGGCGGGCAGGCTGACCAGCACTTCGCCCGATAGCAGCAGGTAGGCGGCATCGGCCGGCTCGACGCGGCGCAGGATCGGCGCGCCAGCGACGAACCGCACCTCGCTGCACAGGACCAGCAATGGCCCCGCGGCCGAGCTCGGGATTCCCAGTGCCTCCAGCGCCGCGCGAGGTGGGTTGCAAGCAACCGATCGCTCTGCGGTAACGTCGGCGAGCACAAGCGCCTCGGCTGCCTCGACCGCCTCCGGCAGGCTGGCGAAGCCGCAGCCGGCGGGCACATCGTCCGTCAGGCCGAGCATCAGCAATTCCGCTGTCGCGCGGCTGCCGGGGTGCAGCGGGGTCAGCAGCACCCGGCCGGGCAACACGCGGCAGATCTCGACCAGGCGACGCCCGCCGGAGAGATCCATCCGCGTGAGCCGCGAGAGGTCCAGAATCAGCACGGTGGCGCCCGCCGCGACCTCCTCCTCTACGCAGGTCAGGACACGCTCGGCGCTGCCGAAGAAGACCGGTCCCTCCAGCTCGATCAACGCGATCGCCTCGCCGGCACGGCGCAGCGCCCTGTCCTGTTCCGCGGGGCGGCGGATGCGTGACCGTCCGACTGGATTGCGCGAGGCACGGCGCACCGGCGATGTCGCCATGGACGCGGTGAAGATCAGCACCGCGATGAACAGCCACACGCCCACGGCTGCAACCAGCCCGAACACCACGGCCGTCGCCATCACCGACACCACCACCAGGACGTCGCCCAGGCGCCGCGCGCGGCCCGGCCCGGCGGCAAAGGGCGAGCGCGGCAGCTGGAACAGCCGCGCCACTGCCCCGCACAGCACGCCTGACAGCGCGGCGAAGGGCAGCATCGCCACCAGGCCGCCACACGCAACCAGCGCCGCCGCCGCAACCAGCGCGCGCCACAGCAACGCGCCGCGGCCGCGCCCGCCGGCCCGCCAACAGGCCATGCTGGGCAGCGCCATGCCGGCGGCCGGCATCCCGCCGCTGGCCGCACCGCCCAGCATGCCCACCGCGGCCCCGCGCAGATCCCGGTTCTGGTCGCCGCGTCGGCCCGAGGCCTCGCGCAGCATGGCTGCGGCACCCAGGGTCTCGACGGTGGCGAGCAGCGCAAGTGACACCGCGGCCGGCAGCAGTAGGTTCAGATGGAGCGGCGCACCAGCCTGGGCGAAGGCCCCGCTAAGGCCTTCGGCCAGCGTCGCCGCATCGGGCGCCGCGCCGACGACAGGTCCGCTGGCGACGCCCAGTTGCGGAAGCAGCATGTGCAGGCCAGTCGCCGCCCCCAAGGCCAGCAGCGGAGCCGGCAATCCGGGGACGGGCCGCAGCATCAGCAGCACTGCAAGCGCGGCCACCGCAAGCGCGCCAGGAAGCGGCGCCTGCCAGGGCACAGCGGCACCCGGCCCTGCGCCGAGCAGCAGTGGCATCATGCTCAGGAACACAAGGAGGGCGATGGCATTGCCGAGCCCCTGGGTCACCGGCGTCGGCACGAGCGCCGCGAGGCGCGCCAGGCCCGTCGCGGCCAGCGCCAGCATCAGCAGGCCCGCCGCGGCGGCCAGCAGCATCGCGAGCAACACGGCGTGGCCCATGCTCGCTGGTGCGGCGGCGACCAGCAGCCCCGCTGTGACCAGCGACGCGGCCGCGCTTGTGGTGCCGACCAGCGGGCGGGTCGCACCCAGCAGCGCCACAGCGATTCCGGCCAGCGCCGAGGCCGCGAGCCCCGCCGCCATGCCGAAGGCGACCCCAGCCGCGCCCAGGGCGGCGAAGGCGATCAGCCCATGCGTGAGGCTCTGCGTGGCCGCGAGGATGCCGGCATGCAGCCCGGCGCGTGCTTCGCTCCAGGGCGTCATCCGAGTTCAACCCGCCGGCCCGCGCCACCGGCGGACAGTCGCCGCGCATGGAAGGCGGCCAGCGCGTCGCCCTCGGCAGCAAGGCGCTCCATCGCTTGAGCGGCCTCGCCATCTGCCGTGCCGAGCCATCCAAAGGCCTCGGCATAGGCAGCGAACGCCGGCGTCGCGGCGCGATCAGGGGTCAGCGGCTCGAAGGCCGGCAGCGGCTGCGCGGCACCGCGCAGCAGCAACTCCCCCACTGGCCGTCCCTGGAAGCCGCCGATACGCCCGGCCGTCGCTGCGGAAACCAGCAGCCGCGTACCCAGCGCCTTGCTCGCACCTTCCAGCCGAGCCGCGAGGTTGATGGTCTCGCCATAGGCCGTGTAGTCGAAGTGGCGACCGCCGCCGAAATCGCCGACCAGCGCCGGGCCGCTGTGCACACCGATGCGCGTGATGCCCAGCGACACACCCAGGCCCAGACGGCCGGCCCTAAAGACTTCCGCGAACGCATCGAGTGCAAGGGCGCAGGTCACCGCGCGTGCGGCATGGTCCGGCTGGTCGTCCGGGGCGCCGAACAGCAGCAGCATGCCGTCGCCCATCACCTTGGCAACCGTGCCGCCATGGGCGAAGACGATGTCGGTCATGCCGGCGAAATAGCCATTGAGCAGTGCGGCGAGCGCGGTGGCATCGAGTTGCTCGACCAGGGCGGTGAAGCCGGCGATGTCGGTGAACACCGCGCTTACCTCCCGCCGTTGCCCGCCGAGGTCGAGCGCGCGTGAGGCGTCGGCCAGCTGGCGCGCGAGGTTCGGTGAGAAATAGCGAGCGAGTGCGGCGTGTGCGCGCTCCGCCACCAGGCGCCGGGCTTCCGCCGCGCGGCGCTCAGCCACATGGCGCAACGTCTTCGCCATCGTCGCTTCCAGGTCCGCGAAGTCGATCGGCTTGGTCAGGAAGTCGAAGGCGCCGCGGTTCATCGCGATGCGGATGTTGGCCATGTCGCCATAGGCGGAGACGATCACGGTCGCGGGCGAGTCCGGCATCTCCTGCAAGTGGGCGAGCATGGTGAGACCATCCATGCGCGGCATGTTGATGTCGGCCAGCACGAGGGCGATGCCCGGCGTCTGGGCAATTTGCTCCAGCGCCTCCACGCCGTCGCGCGCGAAGCGGAAGACGAGGCGCCCCTCGCGCGTCTCGCGCCGGAACTTCTGCAGGATCAGTGCCTCGAGGTCTGGCTCATCATCCACCACCAGGATCAAGGTCATGGCGACGTGCCTGGGGTGGTCAGCCGCGCTTCGATCTCGGCATGCAGCAAGGTGAAGTCGATGGGCTTGGAGATCAGTCCCGCCGCGCCCCCGGCCTCGACACGCGCGCGCGTCTGCGCGTTGTCATACGCAGTGATCATGACCACCGGCAGATCGGGCCGCAGTGCGCGGGCGCGCGCCAGCAGGTCGAAGCCGGTCATCCCCGGCATGTTCACATCCGACAGTAGGAGGATGATGTCACGACCGGCCGCCGCGGCGATCCGTCCAAGCGCCTGCGGGCCGGAGGTGGCGAAGTCCATCGCGAAGCGGCCCTGCCGAAGGTCGCGCCGAAAATGCTGACGGAACAGCGCCTCGATGTCTGGTTCGTCATCCACCACGAGGATGAGGGCGCTCATGTCGTGCCCTTGGCCACCGCCGCATGCCGAGGCAGCGTGATGGTGAATTCGGTCCATGCGCCGGGCTCGGTCATCACCGCGATCTCACCGCCGTGCTGCTCCACCACGATGTCGTGCGAGAGCGAGAGCCCGAGCCCGGTCCCCTGTCCAGCGGGCTTGGTGGTGAAGAAGGGCTCGAAGATGTGGTGGCGCACCGAGTCCGGAATGCCAGTGCCGTTGTCACGCACCTGTATGACGACCGAGGAGGGCCGCGCCTCTGTCACCACGCGCAGATGCGGCTGGAAACCGGGAGTCTCCTTCTGGTGCACGGCGTGGAAGGCGTTGCCGAACAGGTTGAGCAGCACGCGGGTGAATTCCTGGGGATAGAGGTCTAGCTGCCCCGCCGTCGGATCCAGCCTCTTTTCCAGCGTCACGTTGAAGCCGGGGCGCTCGGCCCGCGCGCCATGCCAGGCAAGGTTCAGAGTCTCCTCGACCAGCGCGTTGAAATCCACCGTGACGCGCTCGCTGGTCCCGTCGCGCGAATGCGCCAGCATGTTCCGCACGATGCTGTCAGCCCGCCGGCCATGGGCCGCGATCTTGCCGAGGTTGTCGTGCACCATCTGGCATAGCTCCTCGATCTCCGCGCCCAGTCCGGGGTCGAGCGTGGCGCCGGCCTTGGCGGTGACCTCGCGGAGTTCGGCGATCAGTTCAGCCGACAGGTCGGCGAAGTTGTTCACGAAGTTGAGCGGGTTCTTGATCTCATGCGCGATGCCCGCGGTCAGCTGCCCAAGCGAAGCAAGCTTCTCGGACTGCACCAGCCGGTCCTGCGCGGAGCGCAGATCCTCCAGCGACTGTCCCAGTTCGCGCGTGCGGTCGGCCACCTTGGCCTCCAGCGTTTCCTGGGCATCCTGGATCCGGGTCGCCATTTCGTTGAAGCGGAGCGCCAGCGTGCCGATCTCGTCGGTGGAAACAACCGCGATGCGTTGCGCGAGGTCGCCCTGACCCAGGCGCTCCGCCCCGGCCTGCAGCGCGCGGATCGGGTCGGTCAGTCGCCGCGCGAGCACGACGCCGGCCAGCAGCGCGAGCACGACGCCAAGGCCGAGCAGCGCTAGCGTCTGGTAGGCCGCCGCATAGACCGGTGCCAGCGCCTCGGCGGTGGGCTGCTCGACGAAGACGATCCAGCCGAGGCGCGCAATTCTCGCATGGGCCGAGAGCACCGGGCGGCCGTCCACGCTACGCGCCGTGCGGACCCGCCCCTCTTGGACGGCCATGGCGTCGGCCACTTGCGGGAGTGCCGAGAGGTCCGTGTCACGCAGCACCAGGCTCATGTCCGGATGCGCGATCAGGCGCCCGGCGGTGTCGGTGACGAACGCATAGCCCGTGCCACCCACGCGGATGGAGGTGATCACCTCCCAGACCAGCTTGAGGTTTACCTCGGCGACGGTCACGCCCGATTGGCGACCGGCATGTGCCATGGCGACGCTCATGTAAGGCTCGGAGCCGCGGCGGAAGGTCACCGGCCCGAACCAGGCGCGGCTCTCACGCCCGCCGCGGAAGCGTGGATCGGCCGAGAGGTCCGTGCCGCTATCGGCGACGTCGGGTTCGAGGCGCGACAGGCGCAGGCGCTCCCGCCCCTCGCCATCCAGGTGGAGCAGTTCGGTGATGGCCGGCGCCTGGCGGAGGAGGCGGATGAAGTCGTAGCGACGTTGCTCCACCGAAACGCGCGACCAGTCGGCCCGGGTGGTCCAGCCGATCTGCTGTTCGAGCTCGGCGACGAATTGTGCGACGCGGTCGGCGGCGGCATCGGCCTTTTCCTGCTCGACGCGCACAGCCGCCGCGGTAGCCTCCTGGTAGGCGAACCACATGCTGATGCTGCCATTGACCAGCAAGACTGCGGTTACGAGACCGAGGAAAGCGAGGGTGAGTCGCTGTGCGAGCGAGAGTCCGCTGCGCGTCACTCCATCACCTCATCGGCGCGGGCGAGCAACGCCACCGGTATCACGATGCCAAGTACCGCCGCCGCGCGCGCGTCGAGCACCGTCTCGACCCGCAGCGGCGCCTCGATCGGCAGGTCGCCGGGCGGCGTGCCACGCAGGATCAGCGCGGCGAAATGTGCCACGCGCGCATAGAGGGCGTGGAAGTCCGGGCCGTGGCTCGCGGTGCAGCCCTCGTTCACCATGCTGCGCCATTGGCCGATGGTGGCGATGCGCGCGCTAGCCGCCGCGGCGGCGATGGCGCGGGCGTCGCGCAGCGATTCGGGCGTGCCCCCGAGCGCCAGGCCGCGCACACCTTGCGCCGCCAGTGCCGCGACCGCCGCGGCGACGCCGGCTGG
Organism: Acetobacterales bacterium; assembly: GCA_038249305.1. Classification (GTDB taxonomy): domain Bacteria; phylum Pseudomonadota; class Alphaproteobacteria; order Acetobacterales; family Acetobacteraceae; genus Humitalea. Next base: position 6,194 of record JBBRWI010000081.1, on the reverse strand, counting down.
TCCTTCCCATTCCTGCACGAGCAGCACGCGCCCCGCGTGATGCGCGGCCGCCTGCATCGCGGCAAGACGCGCCTCCAGCGCATCCGTGCCGCGATGGAACAGCGCCGCCAGGGGCGCGCCCGGCGGCGTGAGTTCGGCCACGATCTCGATCCGCTTGCCCTCGGCCTGCGGCGTGTTGGCGACGACGCCCGTGGCATTGCCGCCCGGCCGCGCCATGGAGGTGTCGGCCAGCAGCCGCGCATCCGCGCCGTGCATGACGATGGGGATGGTCGCCGTCGCCTCGCGTGCTGCGCGCACGGCCGGCGCACCGACCGCGATGATGAGATCGGGCGCGCTTGCCACCAGCGCGGCGGCGGCGCGGTGCTGGGCGAGCGCCGCGGCGGTTCTGACGTCCAGCGTCAGGTTCTGCCCATCGCGCCAGCCTCGGCGCGCGAGTTCGGGTAGCAGGTGAGCGCGCAGCAATGCCGCAGCGCGCTCGGTCAGCACCAGGGCGCCGAGGCTGCGCGGGCCGGGCTGGGCGGCAACCGGCCGCGCCAGCAGCGGCAACGCCAGCAGGCCGCGCCGCGCGATCATTCGATCACCTCGTCGGCGCGGGCCAGCATCGATGGCGCGATCTCCACCCCAAGCGCGCGTGCGACACGCAGGTCGATCACGAAATCGAAATGCGTCGGGTTCTCGACCGGCAGGTGGCTGATCGGCGTGCCGTTGGCCGCCCTCACCAGCTGCCGTGCGGCCCGCCGGAACCCCTCGGCGATGTCGGGACCGTAGCTCATCAGGCCGCCACCGGTCAGGTAGCGCCGGTTGGACAGCATCATCGGCATGGCGTGTCGCAGCGCCACCTCGCCCAGCCGCACGCGATTGGTGATCGTAGAGACGTCGGACACCACGAACATCGCCGCCGCCCCCTCCCGCTTCAGCGCGGTGAAGGCGTCGTCCAGCCCTTCCGGCACGGCGATGCCGCGGAACAGCAGCTGGATGCCGAGTGCGGCCTGAGCGCGCGAGGCCTCCTCGATCTGGATCGGGGAGGGGTAGTAGGTGTTGAAGACGACCGCGAAGCGGCTGGCCTGCGGGAAGGCATCGCGCATCAATTGCACGCGCTTGGCGGAGAGTTCTCCCGCGTGGAAGGATTGCCCCGTGACGTTCGCTTCTGGCCGGGACAGGCTTTGCACGAGCCCGTCCTGGATGGCGTCGCGCGTCGCGCCGAAGATGACCGGGATGGTCGTCGTCGCGGCCCTGGCGGCGAGCACGCCGCCACGTGTCGAGGCCAGGATCGCGTCTACCCGCGATGCGACGAAGGCACGCATGACGTCGCTCAAGTCATGGTCTGGGCGCAGCTGGTGGCGATAATCGATGGTGAGGTTCCGCCCGACGACATAGCCGTTCTCGCGCATGCCGACTTCGAAGCGCTCCTCGAAGATGGTCCGTTCGGGGCCGTTGACGATGTAGCCCACGCGCAGCGGCCGGGTGGCCTGCGGCTGCGCGAGCGCCTTGCCCGCCGCCAGCGGTGTCATGGCCGCCGCCGCGATCAGGGCCCGCCGGCGCAGCACCGGGGAATGTCGGTTGGGCGCGGTCATTCGGTGCCCTCGCTAGCGCGGGCCATGATCAGCGGCGCAATGGCCAGGCCGCCGCCCGGCGGCGTGCGGCGGCCCCCTCCATGGTCATGCTGCGCTCTGCTCATGCGACCTCCCCTGGCGCACCGGCCTCGCGCCCACACTGCATCATGGTGCAACCGGGCCGCGCCCCGCCAGACCGGCCGCCACCTGCGCGCGCTGCGTGGCCAGCATCGCCGCAAAATGCTCCGGCGTGCTGCCCTGCGCGACCTGCCCGGCGAGGGTGAGGCGTCGCACCGTCTCCGATTCGGCGGCGATGGACTGGATGGCGGCGCTGATGCGGCGTTGGCGCGCCTGCGGCATGTCGGGCGGCCCGAAGACGCCGATGAAGCCTTGGAAGACGTAGTCGGGGAAGCCCTGCTCGGTGGTGGTCGGCAGGTCTGGCGCGGCGGGGGCGCGGGTGGTGCCGGTTACCGCGAGCAGGCGCGCCCTTCCGCCCTGCGCGTGCGGCAAGGCGGCTGCGATCGGGGTCACGGTCACCTGGACACGTCCCGCGGCGACATCCACCCAGGCATCGGCCGGCGAGCGGTAGCCCACGCGCACCAAGTCTAGCCGCTGCGCGGCGAGAAAGCCCTCAAAGGCCAGGCCTATGGCGCCGGGTGCCACCATGTAGGCCAGGGCGCCGGGCCGTGCCCGCGCCAGCGCCACCAGCCCCGTAAGATCCTGCACGGGCAGGTCCGTCGCACCTGAGACGGCGACATGGTCCAGCGCCACGGAGGAAAGCGGGACCAGCGAAGCGGGGTCATAGGGCAGCCGCGGAATGGTCAGCGGGTTCACCGTGACCGGGCCGGCGAAGGAGAAGAACAGTCGGTGGTCGTCCTGCAGGTTCAGGAAGGCCATGGTCGCCACCAGACCCTCGCCGCCCGGCCGGTTGTCCACGACGACGGGCTGGCCCAGCCGGCTGGCCAGTCCCTCGGCAAACATGCGCATGGTGGCGTCGTGGAGGGTGCCGGGCGGCAGCGGCGACAGCATCCGGATGGGACGGACGGGCCACGCATCGGCGCGTGCCGCCGCCATGGGAAGGCTGAAGCCGGCGCCGGCGGCCAGCAGCGTGCGACGGGAAAGGAGCGTTGGCATGCGGGACCTTTATTTTGGACGTGGCTCTTGATCGACGCACGTTGCCTTGGCCGCGCGCCCCAAGCTGTGCGAAAAGACACATCATCACGCGCTGTCCGGTGATTACGTGCCCGGCCCAAAGGGAGGTTGCATTGCATGCTCCAATTCAGCGCGGAGGGAGCGACGCCATGAGCGGCAAGCTCGCCAGGATCGGGTTCTTCCGTGGCGTTCGGGCAGACCTCCTGGACCGGTACGAGGCATGCGCTTCGTGGTTCACTGCTGAGCCGGGGCGGCTGATCCTGGACCATGATGACCCTTCGGACGACGTGCTCTTCGTCCTTTCGGGTAGTGTCCGCGTCGTAGTCCGCACCCTGAGTGGCCGGGAGCTGATCCTCGGTGAAGTCCCGGCCGGTGCCTTCTTCGGAGATATGGCGGCGATCGACGGTGCACCGCGCTCGGCGAACGTGACCGCATTGCACCGCAGCTTGATCTGCCAGCTGCCAGGGAAGTCCTTTATGGCCATCCTCGCGGAGGCCCCCACGCTGTCGCGGCGCATGATGCAAGTGCTGACCGCGCGAATTCGCGAAGGCAACGCGCGGATGCTGGAGCTGACCAGCCTCGACATCCGGCACCGCCTCTATGCGGCCTTGCTGCGGGCTGCCGGGCCGGCATCGGCGGATGGCAGCCGCAGCATTTCGCCGCCGCCGGTACAGCAGATCCTGGCGTTCAGCATCGGCGCGCGGCGTGAGGCGGTCTCGCGCGAGATCGCGCGGCTGCTGCGCGAGGGCGTCCTCCAACGCTCCCGCGGTGCCCTCGTAGTCCGCGCGCCGGCCGTGCTGGAGGATGCGCTGGCGAGGGTCATGACTGACTGAGCGGCTACGGCGCCGGCAGGCGCGAGGAATGGTGGTCCACGATGCGCCAGATGCCGTCCGGTCCGCGCAGCACGGTCATCGAGAAGCGCGACGGCTCCAGTTGCTCGCTGCCATCAGCGCGCACCCGCACGAAGGTATAGAGCCCTGAGGCGACGGCGACGTCGGGTGCGATCAGCCGCAAGGCGTGATCACCAAAACGCACCGCGATGGCTATGGCTCCGGGGCGGGTACGCGCGAAATAGGTGGTGATGGCCTCGCGCCCCACGGTCTGCGCGCGGCTGACGCTGCCCCAAAGCCGTGCATCGTCGGTATATACGGCGGCAGCCGCGGGGCCCTGGTTGGTGCCGTAAGCCGTGGCCCATGCTTGCAGCGCGGCGGCCGGGCCGTTGTCGGCAGCAGCGCCAACGGGACAACAAAGCACCAGGGCCGCCAACGCGGCCAACCCTCTGCGGTGTGAGAGCATATTCGGCTTTCTCCTTCGATGCGAAATGGATGAGGCGAGGCCGCAGGCACAAGATCTGGTTGCCCGCTTCTGCAGTCTCCCTGTCTCCATCGCCCGAAGCTGTTCGAAATGGCACATCGCAGCCATTTGCCGCCGGCTGCTCGGACGGCCTGGTCCAGGGCCTGCACCGCATTGTCCGCCTCGACAGACCCACCGGCATGCGGCTGCTCCAGGAGGAAGCGGAGCGCCAGGAGGTCGTCATCATCGACCCGGCCGTGTCCCCGACCGCTTCGATCGTGCCCCTACGCCAGCCTCGAGACTCATCCAGCAGACATGGGCAACTCGGGCCCCGGGCCAGACTGATCTGTCTCGCGGGCGAGACGTAAGCCACGTGCTCCGGCAACGAAGTGTGCTGCAGCAAGTGAGACGCGTCTCAAGAACACCAGAGAAGGTTGGACTCCGGTTGCCACCGCTGCTCCAGTCGGTTTTCTAACCTCACATATCCTCCCCTTCGGTAGCGCCGTGAGCCCCAGGTTTCCTGGGGTTTTGCCGCCTTGGCTTGAGGGTTGGAGAACGCAACGTCCGGCTTTTCCGTCTCCCCACGGCCATTCTCTCTCCAAAGCTCGGGACTAAGGCGATTGAGTCTACAAGCTTCAACCCATTGAATTTACAAATTTTTTCGGGCGAATATTTTGAATAGTTTTGAATAGTTGCGTGCTGCGACCGGATGCCGGTCGTGTCTGGGGCGCGAATTCGTCCATCAGGGGCTCGACGCCCGCTACCGTCGAGTGCGGGACGCACCGATCCCTGCGCTCAGCGCCCCGCGCTGCTCCGTGTCAGTGAATCGGCCGAACGGCATCAGAGCGAGGAGTTTCTAAAGGTGTCCAGTTTTATGCCGACCATTTGCCCTGTGGAGTCTGTAGTTTGGCGCGCCACCAGACATAATATTTTTGCGCCAATACATTGTGCATAGGCCCAGCGCTGATCTGAGTACAAAAATGCCGCGACGGACCGGCTTTATGCAATTCGTCGATTTCAATTATGCTATGTTTGCCATTGTGTGGCCGGCGGAGCATTCTGATCTTCTGCACCGCAGATGCTTTCTCTAGCCGGCGACACGCCAAGGTTTCGTTTCAGCGCCTCTCCCAGATGAAACGCATCAGCGTGCGCGTTGAGCAGATCGCCGGCGCGGGCAAGTACGCGCGGGTCGAAACTGGCGAATCCCATCGGTACAGGCAGGCCTGATTGTTGGCCGATCGGCGCGTGGACGGCTGCAGCAACGAAGGCACCCGGGACGAGCAGCATTTCGAATCCACCGGGAAACACGCGCGTCCCCGAATCGTAACATCCTGAAAAGGCTTCTTTTACCCAGCGTTCAGGGCGCTGCAATGTCAACGCGATTGACTCAACCTGATGCCCCGCGGCGAGATTCTCATTCCGACGGGTAACGCGCCCGCGGAGCTGCTCCACAGACTCGGCCATAATCGACGTACTTCCCCACAGCGGCGCTTGGGGCACCACCCAGTAGATCGCCGCCGCGGCATGGCGCGTCTTGCGCAAACCGTAGCTCGCGATCTCAAACAATCTGCGCACGTTTTCCATCGTGAACAGGCTGCCGATGATCGGAACGGTCGGGCGGTCGTCGCGGACGTCGCCGTGGCTATTGAAGGCATGCCGATAAAAGCGCTGCACGCTTAAACCATCGCGGCGCGTCCATTCCTTTAGGTATTCGGGGGCGAGTTCGACCAGAAGCTGATACGCCTTCCCATCGTCATCGCGTCGTGCCACTGACATGCGTTCGACGATTGTCGCAACTGCTCGTCCAACCGCCTCACGGTCAGAAAGCTCATAGTCTGACCGCCAATCGGAAAGGTCGATGTCTGCCAGGGTTGGCTTAAGCCCCGATGACACGAGCCGGACGCGTACAACCGTCGAAAAGCGTTCCTCTGCTGACACCGAGTCGATCGAATAGAGTGCGCGCCTTACGGTCGAGGTGGGATCGATCTTGGGCGCGACCTCGCGAAAGAACCGGCGGAAAGACGACGGCACCCGTTCCGTCGCCGCGCTTACGTTCGGGCAAGCCAGTGCCAATGATCGAGGTGATGCTGTCGAACGGCCGCGTGCTCCGCGTGTCCGAGGCGATCCGGCCGGAGGTGCTGGCGCGGCTCGCCGCGGTGCTGGACGCCTGATGCTGGCGCTGCATGCCGGTGTGCG
>JBBRWI010000080.1:0-15515 GCA_038249305.1 Acetobacterales bacterium | reverse complement strand
ACCGAGATGAACAGCGGATAGGTTCCGGCCGTATAGTTGAGGTCCACGTCGGGCTTTGAAAAATCGATCCAGCCACCGCAATCGGCGCCCAGGCCCCGCATTTCACGATCGCCACCGGCTTCGACCTGGATTTCGCGCGGGTCGGGTTCGAACCCGGCGCGCAGGTCAACCGTCGCGTAGCGTGGCTGGGCCTGCCAATCCGGCGTGGTCTGGGGGGTCTGGCCGCCCTTGGGCTGCGCCAGGACGGGCGCGGCCAGGAGGAACAGGGAAAGGCCCGCGACAGCGACTGTTTTCAGCATGGTGGCCTATCCGTGCGGCGACGGGGTCGCGGCCAGTTTGAGCAAAATGCGCCTTAACGCGGCGTGGCGCAAAGCAGGTGCGGCCGATGCCATGCGCGCGCCGGCGGTCGCGCGTGTTCCAGCGCTGCGCAGCGGCGGCAGGTCAGCCCCGTCACTGCCGCTCCATGCCCGTGCGAGCAATGCCATCCGACCACCGCGCGATTTCCGCCTGCACCAGGGCGCGGGATGTCGAAATTCGGCCTGCCCAGCGCCTCAGCCACATCCGGCAGTGGGGCTGTGCGCGTCGTCGACGCCGCCGGCCATCGTGGCCCCCCCGGCACCGCCCCTGCCCCCCGCATGAATGATGCTTCATCCGCCGCGTCATGCTCTGGGCGGCCGCCTGTGGTACGTGCTCCCCTAGCGTTCATGCCAGAGACCAAGCAGATCCCGTTCAGGAGCCACGCCCATGACCATCGCAACCGCGCTGCGCGACAAGGGCAATACCATCGTCTCCGTGCTTCCCAGCACGCCGCTGATGGAGCTTGTCGCCACGATCGCCTCGCGCCGCATCGGCGCGGTGCTGGTGCTTGACGAGGCGGGCAAGCTTGCCGGGATCGTCAGCGAGCGCGACGTGGTCAAGGCGCTGGCGAACAACGGCGGCGGGGTCCTGACCATGAAGGCCGGGGATATCATGACCGCCGACGTGACGACCGTAACACCCGCCACGACAATCAACGAGGCGATGGAAATGATGGATCGCGGCTACTTTCGCCACCTGCCGGTGCTCGAAAACGGCCAACTCCTGGGCATCATCAGTGTGCGCGACGTGGTGCGCGCGAAGATCGACCGGCAGGTCAACGAGAACGACAGCCTGCTATCCTATATCCAGAACCGGGGCTGAAGTCAGCCGACCGACCCACCCGAAGCGCCACGGGCGGGCCGCAGGCCGCATCAGCTGATCGAGATGTTGAACTGCCGCGCGACCGCGGTCCATTCCGCGATCTGTTCGCGCATGATCGCCACGAACTCGGGGCCGAGCGGCGGTGGGTTGCGCGGCAGGGTCTGCAGATCCTCGAACCGCACGCGCAATTCCGGGCGCGCCAGCAATTGTGGGATAAGCGCCGAAACGCGTTCCGCGATCGGTGCCGGCAGATTCTTCGGTGCTGACAGCCCGAGCCACTGCGCCGAGGTCAGGCGCGGAAAACCCAGTTCGGCAAAGGTCGGGATGTTCGGGAAAGCCGGCAGGCGCTGCGGCGACGACACGCCGAGGCAGCGCAGCGAGCCGTCCTTGAGCAGCTGCACATTCGTGGTGATCGGGTCGATCATGCTCTCGATCTGGTTCGCCATCAGGTCCTGCATCGCCGGCGCGCTGCCGCGATAAGGCACATGGTCGAGGTCGGGGGCCCGCGCCTCGCTCGACAGCATCGCCCCCAGCAGGTGCGGCGCCGAGCCGATGCCCGACGACCCGAAGCGCACCGGACGAGTCCTGGCCGCAGCAAGGTATTGGTCCAACGTCTGGAACGGCGAGCTGGACCGCACCAGCAACACGTTCGGCGCCTCGACCAGCATCCCCAGATGGGTGAAATCGCTGATCGGGTCGAACGGCAGGGTCGGCATCGTCGCGGTGGAGAAGACCTGTACCGAGGCGTGGCTGACCAGGAAGGTGTAGCCATCGGCCGGCTGCTTGGCGACGAAGTCGGTGCCGATCACGCCGCCGGCACCCGCGCGGTTTTCCACCACCACGGTCTGGCCCAGGGCCTGGCCCAGGGATGGCGCCATCAGCCGGGCGATGGTGTCCACCAGCCCGCCTGGCGGGAATTGCGCGACCAGGCGGACCGAGCCACGGGTCGGCCATGCCCCGCCTTGCGCGCGCGCGATGCCAGGTGCGGCCAGCGCGGCGGCGGCGGTCCCCAGAAGATGACGACGGTTCAACATGTTTTGCTCCCAACGATCAAAATAACCGGTGCGTCGCCTAGAATACGTGCAGGCGGCACGCATTCCGGGCGCCAACCAACCTGTCCGAAGCGGGGTCTGCAAATGCCGTGCCGCGGCGTTCAGCCTAATTTTTGTCAGCGCAGCGTGGCGGTGTTGACCAGGGCGCAGGGGCTGGTGGGCGTGGGCAACGTCGTGAGGAAGTGCGTCAGGGCGGGCGATGCGCGCGGCCGGATGGCCAGACGCTGATCGCCTGATCCCTTTCCCACCACGTCTTCCATCCGCTCATCTCGGGCGAGGTGCCCTCGGGGCGCATGCGGATCATCCCCGTCTGCACGGTCGAGCGCGTGGCGTTCCGCGCAGACCTGCCGACCCTCGCCGAGGCCGGCATGCCGGATCACGCAGTGCGCTCCTGGATGGGACTCTTCGCCCCGCACGGCTCCGTACATCGTCCAGGCCATGTCCAGCGCCTCGCGCGAGGCACTTGAGACGTTGCAGATGCGCGGCCGTCTGTGTGAGCTAGGCAGCGAACCCATCTGGATGCATGCCGCGACGACAGAGCGGTTCGTGCGCGCGCGTTGGGCGCCGATCGTCCGCGCGGCGGGCGTCAAGATTGAGTGATCATGCGCACGCTTGAAAGGGGGGATTAAAACTTCGCAGAGGCCGCCTACTCGCCGAACGCGAAGGCCGGCAATGCGCCGAGGCTTTCCTTTGTCGCATCCGCCAGCCGCCACTGCTGATCCGACCGCGACAGACGGTCGGCGGGCACCGCGACCAGGCGCGCACCAATCCCCAGGAAGCCACCGACCGACAGCACCGCGACCGGTACGCCGCCGTGGTGCGGCAGGATGATGTCCTCCACCGTGCCGATCGCGCTGTCGCCAGCGCCATGGACCGATGCGCCGATCAGCAGGCTGGCACGGCGCACGGCCCGCAGACCGGGCGCGGCCTGAATGACCGTGCCCGCCGAACCGGCGGGCGTCGCCGCCGAAATAGACTCGACTCGCATGGGTGCGGTGGCCGGCGCCGGGGTCGGCGTGACGCCCATCATGCCTTGCGGCGTGATGCCGGTGGCGTTGGGGAGCGGTGCGGCCGGCACGGGATGGTCAGGCGGCGCGGCGACTTGTGGGACCGCGCTGGGCGCGGGCGCCTGGGCTTGGGCCAGCCCCGGTAGGAACAGGGCCGCAGCGCTCAGCATGACAATCAGGCGGACCATGGCTTTACACTCCAGCAGGCCGCGATGGCGGACGCTGTGATACCAACGTCCTGGCGCGACGGCGGTTGCCGCTTATGGCGTCGTGGGCTCGCCCGCGATCACCACGACCCCCGTGCCGGTCAGCAGGTCGGTAATCGCCGCCGCCGCGGCCTCCAGCGCCGCAGCATCGAGGCCCTTGGCGACCAGCGCGACGCCGCCGCCGCCCGGCGCCCCATCGCGGTAGAAGGGGTAGGAGCCGATGTCGACATCGGCAAAACGCTGCTGGATCGCCTCCAGCCCCGCGGCGATCTGGCCCTCGTAGACACCCACCGCATGCACCGCGCGCGACAAGACGGGTCGGCCGCGCGGCAGCGACGGCGCCAGTGCTTCGAACATCGCCTGCATGATGCGCGGCACGCCGGCCATGACATGCACATTGCCCATGCTGAAGCCGGGTGCGGTGGTGGCGGGGTTGCGGATCGGAACAGCACCTTTCGGCAAGGTCGCCATGCGCAGCCGCGCCGCGTTCAACGCGACCGGCGGCGAGCGCGCGGCGTAGTCGGCCAGCATCAGGGCACGGGTTTCCTCGTGTACCTCCCAAGCCACGCCAAAGGCCCGCGCGACGCATTCCGATGTGATGTCGTCATGCGTCGGCCCGATGCCACCGGTGGTGAAGACGTGGTCGAAAACCTGGCGCACCTCGTTCACCGTGGCGATTATCGTTTCCGGCACGTCGGGGATCACCCGCACCTCACGCAGCGGCAGGCCGATCTCGCCCAGCCGGGTCGCGAGGAACTGCAGGTTGGCGTCACGGGTGCGGCCGGACAGGACCTCATTGCCGATGATCAGCAGGCAGGCGGTCGGATTCATGGGATCGCTTTCATCACAGGAAGTCCCGCAGAAGCGCCACGAGCGGCACATCGGCCGGCGGCATCGGATAGTCGGCAAGCTTTTGCGGCCGCACCCAGGCCAGGGCCTGGCCCTCGCGCCCCGTGACCGTGCCGGTCCAGCGCCGGCACAGATACAGCGGCATCAGCAGATGAAACCCCGGATAGGCGTGGCTGGCAAAGGTGAAGGGCCCCAGGCAGGCGGCCGTCACGTCGATCCCCAGTTCCTCGTGCAATTCGCGGATCAGGGCGGCCTCCGGCGTTTCGCCGGGGTGGACCTTGCCGCCGGGGAATTCCCAAAGCCCGGCCATCGCCTTGCCCTCCGGCCGCCGCGCCAGAAGCACACGGCCATCGGGGTCGATCAATGCACAGGCCGCGACCAGCAGGATGTTTGGGGCGCTGGGGGGCGCGGCCACCGGGGCCGGCGGCTGCGGCAGGCTGTCGCGCGTCGCGCAAAAACGCAGCACCCGCATGGCGCCGCTGCGGGAGACGAATTCCGCCTCGCCCTCGCCATCCTCAAGGAACCCGATCCGGCGCAGCACGGCGATGCTGCGGACATTGTCGGGCAGCGCCTGCGCGTTCAGCCGCCGCAGCGGCAAGGTCGCCAGCGCCCAGGACGCGAGGCGCCCCGCGGCCTCCGCCCCAAAACCCTGGCCCCAGAAACGCCGGCCGATCCAGTAGCCGAGTTCCGCTTCGTCGTTATGCAGGGTCAGCCCGGCGCAACCGACCAGCGCGCCGTCCCGCTCGATCGCGAGCGAATAGCCAAGGCCCTTGTCCAGCCGTTCCAGCGTATCGGCGATCCAGCGGTCGGCGAGGTCCCGCGGATAGGGAAAAGGCACATGCGCGAGGTTCTTGGCGACATCCCAGTCGTTCACCAGCCGATGCAGGTCGGTCGCGTCATCGGGGCGAAGCGGCCGCAGCAGCAGCCGTGCGGTGGCCAGCGGCGTCAGGACCGGTAGGACCCATTGATGTCGATGTAGCCATGCGTGAGATCGCAGGTCCAGACCGTGGATTTGCCGGTGCCGAGGCCGATGTCCACGGCGATGTCGATCTCCCGCCCGCGCATATGGGCGACCACCGGGGCCTCGTCGTAGCCGGCGACGATCTCGCCCTCGCGCGCCATCCAGGTGCCGCCCACCCCGACCGAAAGGCGGTCGCGGTCGGCGGGTTCCCCGGCCTTGCCGACCGCCATGACGATGCGGCCCCAATTGGCGTCCTCGCCGGCGATCGCGGTCTTGACCAGCGGCGAATTGGCGATGGACATGGCGATGCGCTGCGCCGACTTGGCGCTGACCGCCCCGGTCACGTCGATGCGGATCAGTTTCTGGGCGCCCTCGCCATCCCGCACGACCTGGAGCGCCAGGTCCAGCAGCAGGTCGGCCAGCGCCGCGCGGAAGGCCTTTACGACGCTGGCGGGCGCATCGGCGGCGATTTTCGCGTGCCTGGCCTGGCCTGTGGCAAAGACCAGCACGGTGTCGCTGGTCGAGGTGTCGGAATCGACCGTGGTGCGGTTGAACGAGGTATCGACCCCCGCCTTCAGCGCCGATTGCAGCACGGCCGCTGGCAGTTTCGCATCGGTCGCGATGAAGCACAGCATGGTCGCCATGTCCGGCGCGATCATCCCGCTACCCTTGGCGATGCCGGCGATGGTGACCTCGGCCCCGCCCAAGCTGACTTTCCGCACAGCGGCCTTGGGGAAGGTATCGGTGGTCATGATCGCGCGGGCGGCTTCCGACCAGCGGTCGGGGTCGAGCCCGGCGAACACCGCCGGCAGGGCGGCGGTCAGCTTTTCCGTGGGCAGTTTCTCGCCGATTACCCCGGTCGAGCAGAGGAATACCTCGCGCGGTTTGCAGCCCAGCAACCCCGCCATTGCGGCGGCCGTGTCCACGCAGGTCTGTCGCCCCGCCTTGCCGGTAAAGACGTTGGAATTGCCGGCGGTGACGACCAGGGCGCGGGCGCGGCCGCCCTTGAGCGCGGTGCGGCACCAGTCCACCGGCGCACCGGGGCAGAGATTGCGGGTGAAAACGCCGGCGACGGTGGTGCCGGCCGGAAATGTCATCATCGTGACATCCTCCCGCGTCGTGTAGCGGATGCCGGCGGCACCGATGCCTATGGCCACCCCGGCGATCGGCGGCACCGGTGGCAGCGGGACCAGCAGGGGCGAAACGGGCAGGGCCTTGGCAGCCATCGGCGGTTCCTCGAAACGGGACCCGGCGTTGTCGCGCGCGCAGCCCATCCCGCCAAGGGGGCGATGTCGGATTGCCGCGCACCGGCGGCGCGGCGCGTTAGCGCTTTGGTACAGGATCGCGGACGATGTTGGGCGCAGCAGGGCCTGTGCAAAGGGCCGCCTCTCCGCCAGGAAGACGTCACATGCAACGACCGTCCATGATGCCATTGCGCGGCCCCGTGCTTTGCCTTTCGCTGATCGGCGCCATGGCCATCGGTGGGACGGCGCTGGCCGATCGTGGGGCGGCGGATCGTTGCGCCGCTTCGCTCCCGGTGGCGGGCAAGACGCTTTATGACCGTGCCCTGCCGGCGGTGGTGGTCGGCGGGGCCATCCCCGATGCGCTGCGCTCGGTCGCGCGCGGCTTGGTTATGGCCGGGTCGATGACGCGGGACACCGCGAGGCCGGCCGCTGAAGCGGCCGGGGCTTGCCTGGTCCATTTGAACGCTGCCCCTTGAACAAGGCCGCCTGAACCAAACCCCCGGGCGGGCCGGGGGGCCATGATTAGCCAAGGACAAACCACCATGCGCGCCATGATTTCGATGCTGACCCTCGCCGCCGGGCTTGTGGCGATGATGCCGTCACCGGCCGAGGCGGTGGTCTATTGCACCTCGGCCGCCGTTCCGCGCGGCTGCGTCGCGCGCCCCCTGGCCGCCGCCCCGCGCGCGGCGGCGCGAAGGGCCGTGACCCCGGGGGTTGGTGCGCCGGGTGTGGGCGTCGCCCCCAGGGTCGGCGGCGCCAACCTCGGCGGTCCGGTGAACCGGGTCGGGCCGCGCTGAGCTACTCCTGGCAGGCTGGAAGGCGCTTCACCCCGTTTTTCAGCAGCCCGTCAGCGCCGCGCGGGGGCAGGCGGCGGCGGCGGTGCCGCATCCGGCAACCGCGCCGGCGGCGCCGTGGGGGTGGCCGGGCTGCCGTCGATGTTGAAGCGTTCGATGCTCGCGGCGCCGCGGATGCGCTCGACGACCGCGCCCACGGTTTCCTCGACCGCCTGTTGGCGCAGGGTGTCGCGCGCGTCCTCGAATGACGGCGGCGGCGCGGCGCGGCGTTCCTCGACCTTGATCACGTGCCAGCCGAATTGGCTGCGGACCGGGGCTTCGGCAATCTGCCCGGGTTGCAGCAGGAAGGCGGCGGTGGCGAATTCCGGCACCATATCCTCGCGCTTGAAGAAGCCCAGGTCACCGCCCGCCTGGGTGCCGGGGCCAGTGCCGCGGCGGCGGGCGAGGTCGGCGAAATCCACCCCCGGGCGGCGGGCCTCGGCCAGGATGGCCCGCGCCTCGGCTTCGGTCGGCACCAGGATGTGCCGGGCGCGGACTTCCTCGTCGCCGGTGCGGGTGGCGGCCTGGGCGGCGTAGCGGACGCGCAGGGCCTCGTCCGTGATCAGGGGCGCGACGGCACGGGCGATGAAGGCCTGCTGGAGTTCGACTTCCTCGGCCCGGCGCATGCGGCGCTGGATGATCGGGTCGTTGGCCAGGCCCTCGGCGCGAGCGGCGGCGACGATGGCCTTCTGGGCCACCATCTGGTCCACCATCAAGGGGAAGAGCATGGCGGGCGGGGCGTTGCGGTATTCCTCAGGCAGGCCGGCCATGGCCTCCTGGACCTCCGACAGGCGGATTTCGGCGCCATCGACGCGGGCGACCACCGGGTCGGCCGGGGCAGGTTGGGCAAAGGCAGGGGCGGCGAGGAGGGTAAGGGCCAGGGCAAGGCGACGCATTCGGGGGGGTTCCTGAAAAGCGGGACGACCTTGGCCGAACTGGCGCTTTGGGACAACCTGCCCGCGTTCGGCAGCCATGCGTTGACCCGACCTTGCCCCGCGCCTAGATGCGCCAAGTCCAGATGTTTCCTGGCGACCCCCCGAGGGCACCGCCCGCCAGCCGGCGCGGTCAGGCCGCGCCGCGGGGATCACGGAGTCCGGTTCTTCCATGTTCAGCCGCATTGCCGCCGCGATCTTCGGCACGTCAAACGACCGGGTGCTCAAGCGCCACAAGGCGCGGGTGCCGGCCATCAACGCGCTGGAACCCGCCATGATGGCGCTGTCCGACGCCGACCTGGCCCGTCGGACGGTGCTGTTCCGCGAACGCCTGTCCAAGGGCGAGACGCTGGACGATCTGCTGCCCGAAGCCTTTGCCGCGGTGCGGGAGGCGTCGCGGCGCGCGCTCGGCATGCGGCATTTCGATGTGCAGATGATCGGCGGCATGGTGCTGCACGAAGGCCGCATCGCCGAGATGAAGACCGGCGAGGGCAAGACCCTGGTCGCCACGCTGCCGGTGTACCTCAACGCGCTGGCCGGCAAGGGCGTGCATGTCGTCACCGTCAACGACTACCTCGCTACCCGCGATGCCGACTGGATGGGGCAGATCTATGGCTTCCTCGGGCTGACCACCGGCAAGATCGTCTATGGCCTGGTCGATCAGGAACGCCACGCCGCCTACCACAGCGACATCACCTACGGCACCAACAATGAATTCGGCTTCGACTACCTGCGGGACAACATGAAGTTCCGGCAGGACGAGATGGTCCAGCGCGACTTCTTCTATGCGATCGTGGACGAGGTGGACAGCATCCTGGTCGATGAGGCGCGGACGCCGCTGATCATCTCCGGCCCGACGGACGAAACCTCGGAACTTTACAACACCGTCGATGCGGTGGTGAAGGAGTTGGTCAAGGATACGACCACCTTCGACAAGGACGAGAAGCAGAAGACCGTCTCCCTGACCGAGGACGGCACCGAGACGATCGAGCAGGCGTTGCGCGACGCCGGCATCATCGAGGAAGGCGGGCTCTACGACGCGCCCAATGTGTCGGTGGTGCACCATGTCAGCCAGTCGCTGCGGGCGCATGCGCTGTTCAGCCGCGACGTGGACTACATGGTCCGCCAGGGCAAGATCGTCATCATTGACGAATTCACCGGCCGCGCGATGGAGGGCCGGCGCTATTCCGACGGGCTGCATCAGGCGCTGGAGGCCAAGGAACACGTCGCGGTGCAGCCGGAAAACCAGACGCTGGCGTCGATCACTTTCCAAAACTACTTCCGGCTGTTTCCGAAACTGGCCGGCATGACCGGCACGGCCTCGACCGAGGCCGACGAGTTCGCCGAGATCTACAAGCTGGAAGTGGTCGAGATTCCGACGAACGTCGATGTCATCCGCAAGGATGAGGATGACGAGGTCTATCGGTCCGCGCCCGAGAAGTACGAAGCGGTGGCGGTGCTGATCGAGGAGTGCCGCGCGCGCGAACAGCCGGTGCTGGTCGGCACCACCAGTATCGAAAAGTCGGAACTGATCTCGGCGCTGCTGACGAAGAAGGGCATTCCGCACAAGGTGCTGAACGCGCGCCACCACGACCAGGAAGCGGTCATCGTGGCGCAGGCCGGGCGGCCGGGGGCGGTCACCATCGCGACCAACATGGCTGGCCGAGGCACCGATATCAAGCTCGGCGGCAATGCCGACATGCTGGCCGCCGCGGTGTTTGCCGGTGAGCCGGAAGGGCCGGACTTCGAAAAGTCCCTGGCCGACATACGGGCCGAGGTGCTGGTTTCGGCCGAGCGCGTGAAGCAGGCCGGCGGGCTGTTCGTGATCGGCACCGAGCGCCATGAAAGCCGCCGCATCGACAACCAGTTGCGCGGGCGATCCGGCCGCCAAGGCGACCCCGGCGGCAGCCGCTTCTTCCTGTCGCTGGAAGACGATTTGATGCGCATCTTTGGCAGCGACCGCATGGGCGGGATGCTGACCAAGCTCGGGCTTAAAGAGGGCGAGGCGATCGTCCACCCCTGGATCAACAAGGCGCTGGAAAAGGCCCAGAAGAAGGTCGAGGCCCGCAACTTCGACACGCGGAAAAACCTTCTGAAGTACGACGACGTGATGAACGACCAGCGCAAGGAGGTCTATGCCCAGCGCCGGGCCTTCATGCAGGCCGACAGCCTGGCCGAGACAGTCGCCGAGATGCGCCGCGAGGTGATCCGCGACATGGTCGATCGCGCGATCCCCGAGAACGCCTATGCCGAGCAATGGGATCTGGCAGGCTTGCAGAAGAAGGTGTCGGACCTTCTGGGCCTGGAATTGCCGATCGAGGAATGGGGCCGCGAGGAAGGCATCGACGAGGTCGCGGTGCATGACCGCATCACCCAGGCCGCCGATGTCCGCGCCGCGCAGCGTGCGGCCGAATTCGGCCCGGAACGGATGCGCCAGGTGGAAAAAGCGCTGCTTCTGCAGATCTTTGACGCCGTATGGAAGGAACATCTGCTGGCGCTGGACCATCTGCGCCAGGGCATCGGGCTGCGCGCCTATGGCCAGCGCGACCCGCTGAACGAATACAAGTCGGAAGCCTTCCTGCTGTTCAACAACATGCTGGGCGACCTGCGCGAACGCACGACGCAATGGATCCTGCGGATCGACCTGGCACCCGACCAGCCGGTGCCGCAACCGGAGCCGGTGCGGGTGATGGACATGCGGCACCCGAACCCGGATGGGTCGGAGCCGATGCCGGAAGCGCGGGGCTATGGGGCCGCGGTGACGGCGCCGAGTGCCGGGGTGGAGGGGTATTCGCCGGGGGTGGACCCGCTGGACCCGACCACGTGGAACAAGACGCCCAGGAATGCGGCGTGCCCGTGTGGGTCGGGGAAAAAGTACAAGCACTGCCATGGGCGGACCCAGTAGGCGCCAGCGCCATTGTTTTCTAATGTATATTTCCGCTCTGCGTTGAAAAAGGGCGTCAGGTAATAAGCTGGCAGCCTGGCGGTCTCATGCTGCCTGGTTCGCGTATAGATGTCTTGGCGGCGTTGATCATGCGTTCTGCAAGTTGGCAACTTGCCTGCAGTTGCAGGTCACCGCTACGAGCGTGCATTCGGCGACGACGCTGGGGATGCTGCGCAGCTGGAAGCGCACGACGCCCATGGCGCTTTTGCCGAACACCGACTCGACGGTCTGCTTGCGCTTTTTGTGGAGGTTTTTGGCAAGGCCCATATCCAACTTTGCCTCAGCGGCGCCGAGCGCGCCGTGCGCACTGCGAGCCGCGCCTCGGGCGGCTGGCCGTGGATCTTCGCTTCGATGTCGAAACACCGCTTCATCCGTTCCATCGCCTCGCGCGCAAGCGAATCAGGATGGTTTTCAGCGTCAATCAGGATGTGCACCCGACGCGCAACAGCGCCGGCGTCGTCCACGCGAACGGCGCCACCAAGGGGCCGCACCGCCACCTCAAGCACGCGCTAGAGCACGAGATCGATCCAAGTGGATCGATCTCGTGCTCTAGAAGCCGTTGAATCTAGAGCAAGAAATCGGATCAGATGATTCCATCTGATCCGATATTGCTCTAGCCCAAGCACTGCTGCTGCGCGGCCCAGGCCACCTCTCGGGCGTCCGCCCGCCCGCGGTCGAGTGCGGGCGCCGACCGTTGCAGAGATGCTGGCCCAGCGACCCTCGCGCCCCGCGCCCGATTTCATAGGCGCGCGGTTACAACTCCTCATATTTCACCGTCTGTCACAAAGGCTCACCAACACTTTTTTAGCCAGGCGCCGCGACCATCCATGCTGGTGGCCCACCCTTGCTTGTGCAGCAGCCCTGTGAAGGCCGCGTCCGTGAACTGGCTGCCCTGATCCGTGTTGATAATCTCAGCCTTGCCGTGCCGCGCCGGCGCCTCATTCACCGCATCAAGGCAGATCGCCGCCTCGAGCGTAATCGACAAAACGCGAGGCGAAGGGGCGCCGGCTGAACCAATCCATGACCGCCGTCAGATAAACAAATCCGCGCGCCATCCGGGCTCGACGTATACGTCGAAGGAGATGTCCGTCGCCCAGACCCCTGATGTGGGTGCACGTCAAAGAGCGTCGCGCGTTCGGCCAGCGTCTGTTCGTCCTTGATCGCCGCCAAGGCGAGATTCGTTATGAAGCCGGGGCCGTGGACCCGTTTCGTTCGCTTCGTCGTCTTTGCTGCTGATCTGCAGCAACATCGCCGCTGTCAGGCGGAAAACCACCCATCGGGGTGTCCGAATTTTCCAGGCTCCCTCTTTAGTTCTTGCTCATCGCTGTGTGTCCAATTGGACGGCTTCAGGCGCCCGGGCCGCAATCGATGCTGCGAGGGGGATTTTCGGACCGACGACCTAGGTTCAGGCTCAGATCGCGCAAAGCGGTCCGCAGACCCTCCTCGATCACCGGATGGTAGAACGGCATTGCTAGAGCGGTTTCCACATCCATCCCTGTCTGCACCGCCCATGCCAGCAAATGCGCCAGATGCTCGCCGCTCGGCGCGACCATCTCCGCACCAAGCAGCCGGCCCGTGCTGCGCGCGCCATAGACCCGCAGCAGGCCGACGTTCTTGCGCAGCACACGCGCCCGACCCTGATCGGCGAAATTCACTTCCCCGATGGCGAAGTCGCAGCACGCATCTGATAAATCGGCGAACGATGCGCCCGCGGTCGCGATGTTCGGATCGGTGAACGCGATGGCGAGCGGTGAGCGCCGTGAGTACGTCATGACTGTGGGGAATCGCCCGGCGTTGTCGCCCGCGATGCGGCCGTCGTCCGCCGCTTCGTGCAGCACCGGAATGCGGGCGGCGACATCGCCGGCGAAGAATATGTGCCCCGCATCGGCCTGCATCGTCAGCGGATCGACCCTTGGCGTTCCGCGATCATCGAGCATGAGGCCCGATGCGGCGAGATCCAGACCATCGAGCACGGGCTTGCGCCCTGTCGCGGCGAGCAGCCAGTCGAAACGTTCCTCGCAGGTCTCGCCATCTTGGATGAACCGCACGACCACTTCGTCACCCTCACGCGCGATGTCCCGCACGTTTGCATCCGGGTCGAACATCAGATCTGCGCCGATCGCGGCGGCGGCGGCTTTGCGCACTGCGGGGTCGCTCAACTGGCCCACGCCGCCACCCTTGCCGAACAGCCGGACGCGCACGCCGAGCCGATGCAGGGCCTGCGCCAGCTCCAACCCCAGCACGCCGCCGCCAAACACCGCGACGGCCTTGGGCAGATCGGTCCAGCCGAACACATCATCATTGACGATCAGTCGGTCGCCCGCCGCGTCGAACGCCTTAGGCCTTACCGGAACCGAGCCAGTCGCGACGACGATGCGCCGTGCGCGCAGCGCCTCGCCATTGTCGAGCCGCAGAGTATGCGGGTCCTCGAACCGGGCGCAGCCCTTCAGGCGGTGGGTGGGTTCGATGGCCTCTACCGCGTTCAGCACAAAGCCTATGAAACGGTCGCGCTCGCGCCCCAACCTCGCCATTACCTCCGCGCCGTCGATGCGCGGCGACGCGACGTGAACACCAAAACCGGCGGCTTCGCGTACAGCCCTGGCCGCATCGGCCGCCGCGATCAAAAGCTTGGAGGGCATGCATCCGACCCGCGCGCAGGTGGTTCCGAATGGGCCGCCCTCGATCAGGACCAGGTTGTCGGTATGCTTGCGCGCCGCGACATAAGCCCCCATGCCCGCGGTGCCCGCGCCGATGATCGCGACATCAACCTCGCGAATTGGCATCAGCCCATCCGCCAGCCGTGACTGACCACGATGCTTTCACCGGTCAGCGCGTTGTTGGGAAAGCTGGCAAAGAACAGCGCGACGTTTGCCACGTCTTCGACCGTGGTGAATGCCTTGCGCTCAGTCTCGTCCAGCATGGCCTCGTTGACAAAATTCTTCTCGGAGCCGTCGATATCCTTCGCCTGTTCGGGGATCTGCTTTTCCACAAGCAGGGTTTTGCAGCAGCCCTCGCCGATCACGTTGGTGTGCAAGGCATTTTTATCACCTTCCTTGGCGATGGGGCGCGCGATACCGCGGATCGCGTGGTTCGCGGCGACATAGGGCGCCTTTGGCGCCGATGCCTCCTTCCGCGGTCTCTGGGCCGATGTCCCTCGTGCCGCCTGTGATCGCGCAGATCTTGCCATTGAAATCCACTCCTGTTCCGCCCACACCACCTGTAACTGTCTGGACCTCGCGTGGGCGGTCAAGTTTGGGCCGCTGCGGCGACTTCTCAGCCCCTGGCGCGTATTACATTTACAAGGCGCGCTTCAGGCCACCATTCGGCCTCGGATCGGATGGTCGTTGTTACGGATTGATGTCAGCACCTTGGCGAGGCCTGTGATGTCTGGCCGGGCGAAGGGCGCGTTCGAAATGTCCAGGACCTGAAGCAGGCCTTCGGGGTTGACCACGAACGCTCCGAGTTCTGCGAAGCGGCGGTCGGTTTTTTCTTCCGATCGCGGCTCCGAAACATAGAGTGCAGGTTTACTCAGTTCATTAAGAACCATGCCGCAACCGACTGGAGATGTCACGGCAATTTTGCCCGTGAAAGCGCGAACCCGATCCTTGGGATCGACAGAAACTGCGACGACGCCGATGCGCGGGTCGCCCAGCTCGAAGCGATCCTGGGCAAGCCGCGCAATCCGTGGCGCCCTGCGGCAGTGGCAGGCGGAGGTGGTCTTGCGCCAGAACGACTTGGCACAGGTCGTCGCTGAGTTGGTGCCGGACCTTCGCATCATCGACCAGCCCCTTTGGTACAAGGTCCAGCAGCGCCTCGCTCCGCAGCGGGCCGAGCTTGAGACCGCCGGTGACAGCAATGCGCCCGCCCGTGCCTTCTGG
This sequence comes from Acetobacterales bacterium, assembly GCA_038249305.1. Lineage (GTDB taxonomy): Bacteria > Pseudomonadota > Alphaproteobacteria > Acetobacterales > Acetobacteraceae > Humitalea. The sequence goes on along the minus strand of JBBRWI010000080.1, from coordinate 430 downwards.
GAGCAAAAGCGCCCGGCAGCATTTGCTAACGGGCCAGGTCTTGTGCGGCATCTGCGGGACAGCGTTCCGGGCGGTTGGTCGGGATTACCGCGTCGGCCGCGTTGCCCAGGCCGATCGCGGCTGCGACAAAGGGTATGGCGCGGTCAGCTGGAGGGTCGGGTTCTCGACGCACTGTCCAGCCAGCTTTTCCAACTCGATTTTTTGGCAGCTTTTGCCGCGGAATTCAACACCGAAGGGATTCGGCTGGTCGGCGAGATGCAGGCGAGTAGCCAGGGTAAGCGCCGAGAACAAAGGTATCCCTCCGGCGTAGGCCGCCTACCTTTCCCGTTCGGTCTGACTGACACTTCTGGTCTTCGCAACGTCGGTCAGGAAGTGTCCACGATGGAAATAATGGACACAAGTTTGCGCATCAGGCGGCGGCGCAGGTTGT
>JBBRWI010000079.1:0-15572 GCA_038249305.1 Acetobacterales bacterium | reverse complement strand
GACGAAGCCCGCCAGGGTCGAATACATCGTCACCAGCGGAAACCGCTGCGAATGGCCGAGCAGGCAATGATCGCCCCGCACCACCAGCATGATGACCGCGGGGTCGGTGCGCGGGAAATGCTGCGCGCCGCAGCCCGTGCAGGTCATCGCATTGCCGGCGTTGCGCGGTTCGCAGGTGGCCCCGCAGACGCCGCAGAAGCGGTTCCGCGTGCGCCAGTGCATCAGGCCGCGCGCATGGGCGAGCACGCTGGCCTCACCGCCCGGCAGCAGCCCCGCGACGGCGCGCAGATCGGCGAAACCCCCGAGGTCCGGCGGCAGCAGCGGCAGCGGGTCCTCGGCGGCTGAGCAATCGACGGCGAAGACCGGGCGATCCTGCCACATCCCGAGCAAGGCCCAGGGGCCGCCGGCCATGCGCACCGCGTCGGCCGCGGCCGGCGAGAGGAACACTGCCTCCGGCGCGCCCTCCGCCACGCCGCGCATCAGGCTGCGGCCGCGCCAGACGGGGGCGAACAGGGCTGCCGGGTCGGCCAGGGCGGCGGCCAGGAAGGCGGCGTCGTCGCGGCGGTTGCTGACCCGGTCGATCGGGCTGCCGGTATAGGCGTTGAGGCGGCTGGCGGGGATCGAGAGCATGGCTTGGCTTTATTGCCACGCAAGCCCCACCTCGGCAAACCCAACCTCGGCAAAATGGCGCAACACCGATAGGCTGCTCCGATGGAGTTCTGGCAGGATTTTGGTGATACCGCGCCGCCGCCGCCTTGGGCCGGCGCCTATCCGGCGACGATGCCCGACGGTCGGGTGCTGTGGCTGCCGATCCGTGACCGCGGCGACCACGCGGTGGCCGGGCTGATCGCCAACCAGGCCAGTTTCGCCGTGGTGCGGGCCTTGGCCGGCTGGATGATCGAGGCCGCCCGCCCCTTCGCGGCTGAGGTTGTGGTCGGGCTACCCAGCCTGGGCCAGGTGTTCGCCCCGCTGATCGCCGAGGCGCTGGGCCACGCCAACTGGGTCGCCCCCGGATGGTCGCGCAAGACCTGGTACGAGGCCGCGTTGTCGGTGCCGGCGCGGTCCTCGACCAGCCCCGACGCGCGGGCGATGTGGCTGGACCCGCGGCTGCTGCCGCGGCTGGCCGGGCGGCGGGTGGTGCTGGTGGATGATGTGCTGGCGACGGGGGCCTCGGCGCTGGCCGGGCTGGCGCTGCTGGACCGGGCGGGGGTGCGGCCGGTGGCGATGGTGGTGGCGATGGCGCAGGGCGAACGGTGGCAGGCGGCCTGGCCGGCCGATGTGCCGGTTGTGACCGCTTTTCGCACCGCCCTTATGGGGCGGCTGGCGGGGGGCTGGGCGCCGGCGTGACCGCCCGCCCGCCCGGAAAGGCCCCAGCAAGGGCCCAGGTGCCCAGCGCCGCCAGCACGGCGCACATGAAGAACCCCGCGGCGTAGCCCCCGGTCCAGGCGACCAGCCCCGAGAACGCCGGGGGGGCGACTAGCATCGCCGCCCCGAACACCACCCCCAGGGCCGCCGTGGCCGCCCCGGCCCGGCCCGGCGGCACCACCCGCGCGGCCTCGCTCAGCAATACCCCGTTCCAGCCGACCGCGGTCGCCCCCATCGCCATGCCCGCCAGGACGATCATCGCCTGCGGCCAGCCAGGCCCGGCCATGGCAAGCACCAGCCCCGAGGCAACCGTGCCGACCCCAACCCCGATCAGCACCGGCATGGCGCCGATCCGATCGGCCAGGAACCCCCACGCGACCCGCCCGGCGACCCCGGCCGCCTGGCCGATCGCCAGCGCCAGCCCGGCTTCGGCCAGCGGCACGCCCAGCACCTCCACCTGCCAGACCACGAAGAACGACAGGAAGCAGAACTGGCTGGCCCCGAACCCCGCCGCCGCCAGGGTCAAGCGCAGCAAGGCCGGGTGCTGGCGCAGCAGGCGGAGGCTGGCCGCGGCCTCGCGCAGCGCGCCGCCATCGATCCGCGTGCCGGGCACCCGGTCGGCATCCAGCCGCGCGCGCAGCGGTTGCAGCGACAGCGCCACCAGCACCGCCACCAGCGCGATGGTCGCCGCCCCCCACCGCCAGCCGAAAGCCACGCCCACGGCCGGGGCCAGCGCCGCCACCATCATGTTGCCCGCCGGCACGCCGCATTGCTTCAGGCTGAAGATCAGGCTGCGCCGATGCGGCGGCGCGCGGCTGGCCAGCAAATGGCTGCCAGCCGGCGTCACCGGCCCATGCCCGAACCCGGCGACCAGGGCCGAGGCCGCCAGCGCCCAGGGCGTGCCAAGCAAGGCCAGCAGGATGCCGACGGCGATCAGGCACAGCCCGATCTGCAGCAGCCGCACCCCGCCCCAGGCGCGCAGCAGCGTCGCGGTAAACGGCCCCGAAACCAGCGCCCCGGCATAGACCAGCGCCGTGTTGAACCCCGTCAGGCTGGCGGGCAGCCCGGTTTCGGCGGCGATCGCCGGCGCCAGCACCGGAATGGTCAGGAACGCGCCCATGCCGGCCAGATGCACGCCCAACAGCGCCACCATCACCGTCCAGACCGAGGGCTGCGCCGACATCTGTTCATGTTGCGGGTGCGAAGCCGGGGCGTCCAGGCCGGGCGCCGGCGAAGCACGCAGTTGACCCGACCCGCCGCAAGAGGGCAGGGCTTGCGTGCCATGCCCCTGACGTTCCGCCTTCTGCTGCTGTTCCTCCTCCTCGCGCCGGCGCTCACGGCGCAGGAGGCGCCGCCGATCCTGGCGCCGATGGCCTTGCCGCCGGCCGCGGCCGTGCAGGTCGCGGCACCCGCCGCCCCGCCGGCCACGACGCCCGCGCTGCCGGCGGCCGAAGCCGCGCGGCTGCGCGACCTGCTGCGCGACGATGCACGCCGGGCCGACCTGCTGCGAACGCTGGAGGCCCTGGCGACCGCCAGCGGCGCCCCGGCCGCGGCGACCCCGGCGGCAGCGGCGCCCGTTCCGGCCGCTGCCGCACCTGCGGCCAGCCCGCTGCCAGAAATCCTCGCCCCCAATACCCTGGGCGCACAATTGCTGCTCGGCGCCAGCCAGCGCATGCAGGCGCTGTCCGACCAACTGGTCGCGGCGGCCCAGGCGCTGACCGACCTGCCGGCCATGGCGGCCTTCGTCTCCAACCTGGCGCGGGACCCGGTGACCCAGGCGCGGGTGCTGGATGCGTCGTGGAAACTGGGCTTGCTGTTCGGCCTGGGGCTGTTGGCCGAAAGCCTGGCCCGGCTTAGCCTGGGGCGTTGGCGCGACCGGCTGGACGCCGCGGCCCCGGCCGCCGATGCGCCCTGGCCCTGGCTGCGGCGGGTGCCGCTGGTGCTCGGGCGGCTGGTGCTGGACCTGCTGCCCGTGGGCGCCTTCGCCGTGGTCTCCTACGGGCTGATCGGGGCGGTCAATCCGCTGCCCACGACGCAACTGATCCTGTTGGGCTGCAACAATGCCTATATTCTTGCGCGGGCGATCCTGATCTCGGCGCGGATGCTGTTCTCGCCGGCCTCCACGCATCTGCGGCTGGTGCCCTGCACGGACGAGACGGCGGCCTACATCACCGTGTGGCTGCGGCGGATCGTCGCGGTCGGCGTGGTCGGCTACAGCCTGGCCGAAACCGGGCTGCTGTTCGGGCTGCCCTGGTCGGCCTATGACGCGATCATGCGGCTGGTGCTGCTGCTGGTGTCGCTGTTCCTCGGCATCGTCGTGCTGCAGAACCGGGCGGCGGTCGCGGAAGTTCTGCGGGCGCCGCCACTGGCCGAGACCGAGTCGCCCGACCGCGGGCGGCGCCTGCTGCGCGGCTTGCGCTCGCGCCTGGCCGAGGTCTGGCACATCATCGCCATCCTCTACCTTCTGGCGCTCTGGGGCGTCTGGGCGCTGGAGGTGCGCGACGGCTTCGAACGGTTGCTGCATGTCTCGCTGACCACCGTCGCGGTGGTGGCGGCGGCGAAACTGCTGGACGAAGGGCTTCGGCGCGCGCTGATCCGCGGCTTTCGCGTCGGCGACGACCTGGCGCTGCGCTACCCGGGGCTGGAACTGCGGGCCAACCGCTACCTGCCCGTGCTGAAGGGCGTGCTGTCGACCTTCATCATGGTGCTGGCGGCGCTGCTGATGCTGGAATCCTGGGGGGTCCAGTCCTTCGCGTGGTTCAAGCGCGGCGCCCTGGGCAACCGGTTGCTGGGGTCGCTGGTGCAGATGGGCTTCGTGCTGGTGATCGCGATCGGGGTCTGGGAGACGACCAACGCCGCCATCGCCCGCTACCTAGAACGGCTGTCGCGCGACGCCAAGGCGGCGAAATCGGCCCGGGTGCGGACCCTGCTGCCGATGCTGAAGACCGCGCTGCTGGTGATCATCCTGACCTTCGTCATCCTGAACGTGTTGACCGAGATCGGGGTGAACGTGGCCCCGCTGATCGCCGGTGCCGGCGTGATCGGCCTCGCGGTCGGTTTCGGCAGCCAGAAACTCGTGCAGGACGTGATCACCGGCATCTTCCTGTTGTTCGAGGATGCGGTGGCGGTCGGCGATGCGGTGCAGTTGGCCGGCATGAGCGGCACGGTCGAACAACTCTCGATCCGGTCGATCCGGCTGCGCGCGCTGGATGGCAGCGTGCATATCGTGCCGTTCAGCGCGGTGACGACGGTGACCAACCAGTCGCGCGACTTCGGCTTCGCCGTGATGGACGTCAGCGTTGCCTATTTCGAGGACACCGACCGGGTCAGCGAGGTGCTGTGCTGCGTCGCCGAGGGTATGCGCGACGATGGCAAGTACGGCCCGATGATTCGAGCGTCGCTGGATGTGATGGGCGTGGAGAAGCTCAGCGACACCGCCGTGATCATCCGCGTGCGGCTCAAGACGGACCCGGCCGCGCGCTGGGCGGTCGGGCGCGAGTTCAATCGCCGGATGAAGATGCGCTTCGCCGAGGAGGGGATCGAGAACCCGGCGCAGGTGGCGAGCGTGGTCGTGGAGCAGAAGCCGGCCCCGGCCAGGACATGAGACACTGGCCAGCTATGCGCCACGCGCCTGGCGGCCTGACCGTGCGGCGCGGGTAGCAGCCTCGCTGACTTGACGCGCGGCGAACGCCGTTGCCATATCCATAAATATTGAAGGTCGCACCAAAGCGGCGATGCAGGGAGAGAAGCGTCATGGAACAGGAAGTGAAGCCGGGCCGTCGTGGCCTCCTCGCCGGTGCCGCCGCGGCAACCGGCACAGTGATCCTGGCTCTGCCGAACGTCAGCCGGGCACAGACCGTCAACCTGCGCTTCCAGTCCACCTGGCCGCAGCGGGACATATTCCACGAATTCGCCCAGGATTACGTCAGCCGCGTCAACGCCATGGCCGGAGGGCGCCTGCGTCTTGACCTGCTGGCCGCCGGCGCGGTGGTCGGCGCCTTTCAGTTGCAGGACGCGGTGTCGGCCGGCACGCTGGATGGCGGGCATGGCGTCGCCGCCTATTGGTTCGGCAAGAACAAGGCCTTCAGCCTGTTCGGCACGACGCCGCCCTGGTTCGGCAATGCGCACCAGCTGCTCGGCTGGTTCTACTACGGCGGGGGTGAGGCGCTTTACCGCGAGCTGGTGAACGATACGATGCGCGTCAGCACGGTAGGCTTCCTGACCGGGCCGATGCCGACGCAGCCCCTCGGCTGGTTCAAGACCCCGATCGAGCGCGCCGACCAGATCCGCGGCCTGAAGTATCGCACCGTGGGTCTCGCTGCCGACCTGATGGCCGAGATGGGCGCCGCCGTCGTGTCCCTGCCGGGTGGCGAGATCGTGCCCGCGCTGGAACGCGGCGTCATCGACGGCGCCGAGTTCAACAACCCTTCGTCCGACCGCGTGCTGGGCTTCCCGGACGTTGCCAAGAACTACATGATCCAGAGCTACCACCAGCCGGTCGAATGCTTCGAGGTGCTGTTCAACAAGCCGAAGTATGACGCGCTGCCGGCCGAATTGCAGGCAATGCTGCGGCATTCGGCGGAAGCGGCCTCGGCCGACATGTCGTGGAAACTGCAGGACCGTTATTCGCGCGACCTGCTCGCCATGGCGCAGACCCAGGGTGTGAACGTGCGCCCGACGCCGCGCCCGGTGCTGGACGCGCAGTTGGCCGCCTGGGATCGCGTCATCACGCGGCTTGAGGCGGACAACAGCAATCCGGCGAACGGGCCGCTGTTCAAGAAGATCTGCGACAGCCAGCGCGACTGGTGCCGCCGGATCGGCAATTTCTTCCTGCGCTATGAAGTCAGCCCGGTGGTGTCCTACAACCACTTCTTCGCGCGCAACTGACCACGGACGGGTTGCGGCGGGCTGGTCGGGAACCTCGCCGTCCAGCCCGTGCTTTTTTGGAAAGGGGGGGCTGCCGTGGGCGGTTCCGATGGCTTCGTGGTCGGCCTGCTGGCGTCGCTCGTGGTGGCGGCACTCTTGGCTGGCATCCTGTTTTCCAGCCACCCTGCCGTGCAGAAAGCGCTTCTGGGCATCGACAAGCTTTCCACCTTCGTCGGGCAGACCTTTGCCTGGTGCATCATCGGGCTGACCGGCGTCGTGGTCTATGAGGTCACGGCGCGCTACGTGTTCCGGGCGCCGACGACTTGGGGCTACGACGTGTCCTACATGTTGTATGGCACCCTGTTCATGATGGCGGGCGCCTATGCACTGTCGCGCAATGGACATGTGCGCGGGGATTTCCTCTATCGGATGATGTCGCCGCGGCGGCAGGCGGGGCTCGACCTTACGCTGTTCATCCTGTTTTTCTTCCCGGCGATTTTTGCCTTGATGATCGCCGGCTGGCATTTCTTCACCCTCAGCTTCGCGCAGGGCGAACGCAGCGCCTTCAGCCCCTCCGGCCCGGTTCTTTGGCCGTTCAAGCTGCTGATCCCGGTCGTCGGCTTTCTGCTGTTGCTGCAAGGCATCGTTGAGGCGGTGCGCTGCGTGCGCACGCTGCGTGAAGGCGTCTGGCCGCAGCGATTGTCCGATGTCGAAGAATTGGACCAGATCATCATGGCCGCAGCCCAGGCCAGGGGCGCCGAGGAACTGGCCCGCGAACTCGCAGCCAAGGGCGATGCCGCGCTGACCGGAACCACGCCCCGATGAGCGACCCCGCGCTCGGCCTGACCATGCTTGCCCTGTTTTTGGCGTTCATCATGTTGGGCTTCCCCATAGCCTTCACCCTGATGGCGATGGGGTTGGGCTTTGGTTATCTCGGCATGGGCGACCGCGTATTCGACCTGCTGGTGCAGCGCACCTATGCGGTCATGGCCAATGACGTGCTGTTGTCGGTCCCGCTGTTCGTGCTGATGGGCTACGTCATCGAACGCGCGAATATCCTCGATCGATTGTTCAAATCGCTGCAAATGGCCTCGGGCAACATTCCGGGCAGCCTGGCGGTCGCTACCCTGCTGACCTGCGCGCTGTTCGCGACCGCGACCGGCATCGTCGGTGCGGTGGTGACGCTGATGGGGCTGCTGGCTTTTCCGGCGATGCTGCGGGCCGGGTATGATCCCAAGCTCGCGGCCGGCGTGACCTGCGCGGGGGGTTGCCTTGGCATCCTGATCCCGCCCTCGATCATGCTGATCCTGTATGGCGCGACGGCCGGCGTGTCGGTGGTGCAGCTTTACGCGGCGGCCTTCATCCCGGGCATCATGCTGGCGGTGCTGTACATCGCTTATGTGATCGTGCTGGCGATGGTGAAGCCCTCGGTCGCACCGCGCCTGCCGCCGGAGGAGGTGGACATCCCCTTCGGCCGCATCGTCTTGAACCTCGCGACCTCCTTCATCCCGCTCGCGGCGCTGATCAGCATGGTGCTGGGGTCGATCCTGCTGGGGCTGGCGACACCGTCGGAAGCCGCCGCCATGGGCAGCCTGGGGTCGATCCTGCTGGCAATCATCTATCGGGCCTTCACTTGGCAGAAGCTGCGCGAATCCGTCTATCTGACCGCGCGCACCAGCGCGATGGTCTGCTGGCTTTTCGTCGGCAGCTACATCTTCTCCTCGATCTTCGGCTATCTGGGTGGCCAGACGGTGGTGGAGGAATTCGTCAAATCCCTGCCGCTGAACACCTTCACCTTCATGCTGCTGGCGCAGGCGATCATCTTCGTGCTCGGCTGGCCCCTGGAATGGACCGAGATCATCGTGATCTTCGTGCCGATCTTCCTGCCGCTGCTGGATGATTTCGGTGTGTCGCCGCTGTTCTTCGGCGTACTGATCGCGCTGAACCTGCAGACATCCTTTCTGTCGCCGCCCGTCGCGATGGCGGCCTTCTATCTGAAGGGTGTCGCACCCAAGCATGTGCGGCTGGAGGATATTTTTGCGGGCTGCATGCCCTTCATCTACATCGTCGTGCTGACCATGATGATGGTCTACATCTTCCCTGAGCTGGTGACCTGGTTGCCGGACGCGCTGTATGGCAACGACCCCAATGCGGCGCCGACCATCCAGATGGAAGCACCACCTGCCGGGGGCTTCCAGGAGGAAGAAATCACCCTCCCGCCGTTGCGATGAGCGATCACAACGCGGCCGATGAGGCGGCCCATTGGCTGGCCGAGGCCTGGACGACCGGCAACCCGCTGGCCGCCCTGCCGCCCAGGCTGGCCCCGCGCGACGCCGAGGCCGCGGAGGATATTGCGGCGGCCCTGCTGACGGCGCTGGGGCAACCACCGGTCGGGTTGCGGATCGCGACCGGGCTGGTCGGCCCCCTGCTGTCCGGGCGCCTGATTGCCAGCGGAACGCCCATTGCCCTGGCCGGTCTGCGCCACCCGATCGTGACGGCTGCGGTCGCGGGCATCCTTTCGGCACCGCTGGACGAAGCGGCCACGAGCCCACCCGTCTTCGCCACGCTGCACGCCGCCTTGGACATAGCCGCGACCCGCTACGGCGAAAGGCCCGCCGATCCCAATCAAAGCCTCGCCGATCTGGCGGGGCTCGGGATGGTCGTGCTCGGGCCTGCCGTCATGGCCACACCCGCCGAGACTGCCATCGCCCTGGCCGAGGGCCGCAAGCGCCCGGCGGGGGCGACGCAAGACCTCGTGGCCCTGTTCGCGACGGCCGCTGCCGAGGCGCGGGCACGCGGCGGCCTTCCGGCCGGCGCGATGCTGCTGGTGGCCGGCCTGTCAGCGCCGGTCACCCCGATCGCCGGGCTGCGCCTGTCCTGCGTCGCGGGCGCCCTGGGCCGGGCGCGCGCCGACTTCGCCTGATTACTCCGCCGCCTGCTTCATCCCCGACAGCGCCCGCCACACCTTCTCGGGCGTCACCGGCATGTCGATATGCGCGACACCCAGGGCATCGGCCACGGCCGAGACGATGGCCGGCGGCGCGCCGCAGGACCCGCCCTCCCCCGCGCCCTTGACCCCGAGGTCATTGGTCGCTGTCGGCACGATGTTGAAGCCCAGGTCGAAATCCGGCGCGTCGCCGGCCCGCGGCATCGCGTAGTCCTGGAAGGTCGCGGTCAGGAACTGGCCGCTGTCGTCGTCATAGCGCGCGTGTTCCAGCATCGCCTGGCCGATGCCCTGCATGATCGCGCCATGCGCCTGGCCATGTACCAGCATCGGGTTGATCAGCTTGCCGCAGTCATCGACGGCGGCGTACCGCGCGAGGCTGACATGGCCGGTCTCGGGGTCGATCTCGACCTCGGCGACGTGGCACCCGTTGGGGAAATTGCATTCGGTGTCGCGCTTGTAGGTGAGTTGTTCGTCAAGGCCGGGGGTCTCGCCGGCGGGCAGGCGGGCCGGGTCCAGCGCCACCTCGATCACCTGCGCCCAGTCCGCCGCGAGGTCGGTGCCCGCCACGCGAAAGGCACCACGCTCCCATTCGATATCGGCGATGCCGGCTTCCAGGATATGCGCCGCGATCCGGCGGGCCTTGGCCATCACCATGTCAGACGCGCGTAAGGTCGCGACCCCGCCCATCTGGCTGGAGCGGGAGCCGCCGGTGCCGCCGCCGTTGCTGACCGTATCGGTGTCGCCCTGGATCAGGTCGATGGCGTCGAAGGGGATGCCCAGGCGCTCCGACACGATTTGGGCGAAGGCCGTGGCGTGGCCCTGGCCATGGCTGAAGGTGCCGATGTGCAGTTTCGCCCGCCCATCGGCCTCAACCCTCAGACGCGCCCATTCGAAGGGCTGGCCGCCCGAGGCCTCGATGAAATAACCGATGCCGATGCCGCGGCGTTTGCCCACCGCTTGCGATGCGGCACGCCGGGCCGGGAAGCCGGCCCAATCGGCCAGGCCCAGCGCCATCTCCTGGGTTTCAGCAAAATGGCCGCTGTCGATCAGGTTGCCGGCGGTGTTGCGATAGGGGATCTGGTCGGGGCGGACGTAGTTGCGGCGGCGTATCTCGTCACGGCCGATGCCGAAACTGGCGGCGCCCATGTCGAGCAGCCGCTCCATCACATAGGCTGTCTCCGGCCGCCCCGCGCCGCGATAGGCGTCGGTGCTGGCGGTGTTGGTGAATACGCAGCGGACCTGCTGGTGCACCGCCTGCACGTCATAGACCGTGCCGGCGATCCGGGCGCCGGCGACGGTCGGAATGCGCGGCCCGAAGTCCATCAGATAGGCGCCCATCGCGGCATCGGTGCGGACCCGCACGCCGACCGCCTTGCCATTGGCGTCGAAGGCCATCTCGGCCGTGGTGACGTGGTCGCGGCCATGCGGATCGCAGAGGAAGGTCTCGGTGCGTCCGCTGCGCCATTTGACCGGGCGGCCGAGGCGCTTGGCGGCCCAGAGCACCATGGCGGATTCCGGGAAGAGTTTGCCGCGCAGTCCGAAGCCGCCGCCGACATCGGGCGAGATCACTCGCAACTGGTCCATCGGTACCTTGAAGATGAACCGGGCCAAGCTGTCGCGGACGCGGATCACCCCCTGGGTCGGGCTGTGCAGGACGTGCTTGCCATCCTGCCAGTCACCAATGGCCACACGAGGCTCCATCGGGTTGCCGACCACGCGCTGGTTGATGAAGGAAAGGCTGACCTGGCGCGCGGCCGCGGCGAAGGCAGCGTCGGTTTCCTGCCTGCGGCCGCTGTCCCACAGCACGCACAGGTTGTCGCGGCGCTGGTGGTCGGCCCAGATCACCGGGGCATCGGGATCCATCGCGCGGGCGGTGTCCGTGACCGATGGCAGCGGGTCGTAATCGACCTCGATCAGTTCTGCCGCATCCTGCGCCTGGGCGCGGGTTTCGGCGATGACCAGGGCGACCGGGTCACCGACGAATCGGACGCGGGCCTCGGCCAGGATCGGCCTGGGCGGGCAGAACAGCGGATCGGCGCTGGGGATTTCAACCTGCAGCGGGATCAGCCCAAGGCCATCGGCCTGCGCATCGGCAGCGGTCAGAACGGCCAGGACACCGGGGGCGGCGCGGGCCGCCGCAAGGTCCACGGCGTTGATGACGGCATGGGCGTGCGGGCTGCGAAGGATATACGCATGCGCCTGTCCGGGCAGGTCCAGGTCATCGGTGAAATGGCCAACACCCGTCAGGAAGCGTACGTCTTCCTTGCGCCGCACCGGTTGGCCAATGCCGAATTTCTGCGCCGCGTCGTCCATGCTGCCAGCCCCCGAGTGGTCGAGGGATGTATCGGGTCACGGGCTCCGGTCGGCAAGGGTGCGTTGGCGCCATACAGTGATCAGCGCCATGACAACACCGGCGAGCAGCACCCAATGCACGGGGCGGGGTGCAAGCTCCCAATCCAGGTTCGCCGCGGCGATGCGCGCGGCCGGCAAGCGCGTCGCCAAGCCGTACCAGGCATATTCCAGGCCCGCGGTGACCGCCGCCGCCGCGGGCGCCAGTGCCAGCACCGGCCAGGGCTGCGCCCGGCGCTCCGCCGGGAGCAGGCGCCAGAACATCAGCCAAACGAACAGCCCGGTGGAGAGCGTCGCCTCGGTCACATCCACCTTGCCTTGCAGGAAATGGTGGAACAGCGCGAGGGCGGTGATCGGGTAGATCCAACGATGCAGTTGCTTCCAGCCGCGCCCCATCCGGAGTACCGCGGCATCGGTCGAGGTCCAGCCGAACACCACCAGCCCAACAAAGGAGATCATGCCGATGGTCAAATAGAAGCGGACCAGGATCTCCCAGGCGACGGTGCCGAGTTTCCAGTTCTGCTCGACCACATAGAGCAGGATATGCACGACGGCATAGGCGAGGCCGGTCAGCCCGATCATGCGGCGCAGCGGCACAATCTGCGGCCAGACAGCGGTCCAGCGCAGCGGCGTGACGGCCAAGGCGAGCAACAGCGCCCGGACGGACCATTTGCCGGTCTCGTGCAGGGCGGCCTTGGCCACCTCAGGTTCAAAGGCGCCGCTGAACCAGAGCCAGAGCATCCAGACGCCGGGCGCGCAGCACAGCGCGAAGCAGGCGGCCCGCAGCGAAGACAGCCGTCCGCCCCGCCCGAGCCAGGGCCAGGGGATGTTGGCGGCAAGCATGCGCTGCGTGGTGGCGGACATGCGAGAGGTTCGTTCGCGGGGCATGAGCGGTTACAGCCTCATGTGGGGGGCTGAGGCCGAACGGCAAACGGGGCCGGCGGGATTGCTCCCGCCGGCCCCGTTCGGGTGACACATGGGCCGCGATCAGCCCTGGTCGTCGTCTTCTTCCACGGCTTCCGGCCGCGGGCCGCTATCCAGGCCCTTGGCGCCCGGATCGCGATCCACGAGTTCGATGACCGCCATGTCGGCGGCATCGCCGTAGCGCACGCCGGCCTTCAGCACGCGACAATACCCACCGGTCCGGCCCTTGTAGCGATCGGCGATGGTGGTGAAGAGCTTGTCCACCATCCGCTCGTCGCGGATCACGGCATAGGCTTGGCGCCGGGCATGCAGTCCGCCGCGCTTGCCCAGGGTGATCACCTTTTCGGCGTACGGCCGAAGCTCCTTCGCCTTAGGCAGGGTGGTGGTGATCTGTTCGTGCTTGATCAGCGCCGTCACCATGCTGCGAAGCATGGCGAAACGGTGGCTGGTGGTAACGCCGAGCTTACGGCCGGCTACTCCGTGACGCATTGTCCTGGTCCTACTCTGTGCCGGCTGTTCAGAAAGGTTCTTCGATCTTCTTGGCGAGGTCCTCGATATTCTCGGGCGGCCAGCCGGTCACGGCCATGCCGAGACCGAGGCCCATCGAGGCGAGGACTTCCTTGATTTCGTTCAGCGACTTGCGCCCGAAGTTCGGGGTGCGGAGCATTTCCTGCTCGGTCTTCTGCACGAGATCGCCAATATAGACGATGTTGTCGTTCTTCAGGCAGTTGGCGCTGCGGACGGACAGTTCCAGCTCGTCCACCTTGCGTAGCAGGTGGCGGTTGAAGCCGAGGTCTTCCTCGACCTCCGCCGTCTTGAACTGCGTCGGCTCATCGAAGTTGATGAACAACTGCAGCTGGTCCTGCAACACGCGGGCGGCGACAGCCACCGCATCGTCAGGCGTCACGGTGCCATCGGTTTCCACTGTCAGCACCAGCTTGTCGTAGTCGGTGCGCTGGCCGACCCGGGTCGGCTCCACCTTGTAAGCCACGCGGCGGACGGGGCTGTAGATGGCATCGACAGGGATCAGCCCGATCGGCGCATCTTCCGGGCGGTTCTCGGCGGCGGGGACGTAGCCACGGCCAAGGTCAATGGTCAGCTCCATCGACAGCTTGGCACCTTCGTCCAGCGTGCAGATCACGAGGTCGGGGTTGGAAATCTCAATATCGCCGGTTGTCTGGATCTGGCCGGCGGTGACTTCGCCAGGACCCGTGGCCGTGAGTTGGAGGCGCTTCGGCCCTTCACCCGGCATGCGGATCGCAAGCTTCTTGATGTTCAGCACGATGTCGGTCACGTCCTCGCGGACGCCCGTCAGGGCGCTGAACTCATGCAGCGCGCCGTCGATGCGGATCGCGGTGACGGCCGCGCCCTGCAAGGACGACAGCAGGATGCGCCTGAGCGCATTGCCCAGCGTCACGCCAAAGCCGCGTTCCAGGGGCTCGGCGATGATGGTTGCGGTGCGGGAAGGATCGACCCCGGGCTCGACTTCGAGCTTTTCGGGATGGATCAGGTCGCGCCAGTTGCGTTCGAGCAAGTGCTTGTCCTCCTCAGACGCGCCGGCGCTTGCGCGGACGGCAACCATTGTGGGGGATCGGCGTCACGTCGCGGATGGCGGTGACATAGAAGCCGACCGCCTGCAGCGCGCGCAGGGCGGACTCACGGCCCGAACCGGGGCCGGAAACGTGGATTTCCACGGTCTCCATCCCATGTTCGCGCGCCTTCTTGCCCGCATCCTCGGCCGCGACCTGCGCGGCATAGGGGGTGGACTTACGGCTGCCCTTGAAACCCTGGGACCCGGCCGAAGACCAGGCGATCGCATTGCCCTGGGCGTCGGCGATGGTGACGATGGTGTTGTTGAAGCTGGCCAGTACATGCGCGATGCCGGAGGAAATGTTCTTCCTCTCCTTGCGCTTCACCGGGCCGCGGGCGCCACCGGCGCGGGGTTCGCGGGCCATTACTTGGTCACCTTCTTCTTGCCGGCGATCGCGACGGCCTTGCCCTTGCGCGTGCGCGCATTTGTATGGGTGCGCTGACCGCGGACCGGCAGGCCCTTGCGGTGACGCAGGCCGCGATAGCAGCCCAGATCCATCAGGCGCTTCTTGTTCATGGCCTCTTCACGGCGCAGGTCGCCTTCGACCCGATAGTCGCGGTCCACCATCTCACGGATCTTCATGATCTCGTCGTCGGTGAGTTGGTTGACCCGACGATCCTCGGGGATCTTCAGGGCGGTCACGATGTCCCGCGCGTTGTTCGGTCCGATGCCGAAGATGTAGCGAAGGGAGATGAGCACCCGCTTGTTCGCGGGAATGTTTACGCCGGCGATGCGCGCCACTGGTTTGCACTCCTGGGGCCGATCAGGGCCCGCTTATGCCCCGCACGAATGCGGCGGCCGATGGGTCGAGAGGTGATCCTTGTCGCCGCGCGGACATATTGCCGTGATGCACAAGTGCTTGCGCGGCCGGGTATGAGACCGTCCGCGCGAGAGGCGGGCTGTTAGGCCCGATCCGCCCATCCGTCAAGCCGTTGCGGGCGTCTTTCCCAAGATCGCCGCGATCTGGCTGGCGACGACATCCATCTCGGCCATGCCGTCCACCGTCTGCAACCGGTCGAGCGCATCGTAATAGGGCAGCAGGGGGGCTGTTTGACGGTGGTAGGCGTCGAGGCGAGTTGCCACCGTCTCGGCCTTATCGTCGGCCCGGCGAATGAAGCTTGTGGCGCCGCAGGCGTCGCAGACGCCCGGCTGGGCGGTAGGCTTGAAACGGTCGTGGTAGCCAGCGCCGCAGGCGGCACAGGTGAAACGCCCCGCAATCCGTTCGACCAGGGCGACATCATCGACCTGCAATTCGATGACATAATCCAAGGCCAGGCCCATCTTGGTCAACATAGCGTCCAGGGCCTCGGCCTGGGGCACGGTCCGCGGGAAGCCGTCGAGGATGAAGCCGCGCAGGCAATCGGGCTGGGCGACGCGCTTGGCCAGCATGGCGGTGATGATGCTATCTGGCACCAGGTCGCCGCGTTCCATGATTGCGCGCGCTTCGGTCCCGATCGCGCTGCCGGATTTCACTTCGGCGCGAAGCATGTCGCCGGTCGAAATCTGTGCGATGCCGTGCTGCTCCTGCAG
>JBBRWI010000078.1:0-15763 GCA_038249305.1 Acetobacterales bacterium | reverse complement strand
GGCGGGATGGGAGAACAGCACCAACCATTTGCCCTGGTACTCAGCCAGGCTGCGATCGCCATGCGTGGTGTGCGCATGGAAATCAGGGGCGGCTTCGTTGAGGCGCGGCAATCCGGTTGCGGGCGTTGTCATGATTTGGTTCCTTGCTGGTTGAGGATGAGAGATTCGGTGCCTCGCGCCGGATGCGTGCGCGATGGTCGCAACAGGCCGCGCCAGGTCGAAGCGTTGGCCAGTCAGTTCGGCCGACACGTCCCAAAGCCGCGCCGCCGCGCGCGCGTTTTGCGCCTGGGGTGCGTTGCGAGCCAGCGCGGGCGGGCCGCGCATCTCCCAAAGCCAGCGCCGGCCGTACAGACAGCCGCCGCGCGCCACCGGCGACGTCGCGGCGAACAGGATCGGCCCCGCGCCCTGCACCGCGGAATGGCTGAAGAAGCGCGTGCCCATGCGCATCAGGCGCATCAGGAAGGGCGGCGTGCCCTCCGAGGCCGGGCCATTGGAATAGAGGTTGGTCAGCGCCCAGCCTGGATGTGCGGCCAGGCTTGTCACGCCCCAGCGCGCCACGTCGCTGCGCCGCTGCAATTCCAGCGCGAAGATCAGCAGCGCCAGCTTCGATTGGCTGTAGGCCTTCCACGGCGCGTAGCCCCGCTCAGCCTGCAAATCGTCGAAGTCGATCCGGCCCATGCGATGCGACAGGCTTGTCACAGACACCACGCGGGGCACTTGTACGCTGCGCAACAGCGGCAGCAGAAGCGAAGTCAGCGCGAAATGGCCGAGATAATTGACGCCGAACTGCATCTCGAAACCGTCCGCCGTCATATGCCGCTGCGGCAGCGCCATCACGCCGGCGTTGTTCACCAGGATATCCAACGTGTCATGCCGAGCGCTGATCCGGGCGGCGAAAGACGCCACGGAAGCGAGGCACGCCAGATCCAACTCCTCGAAGCACACGCTCGCGCCGGGCGCGTGTTCTGTGATCGCCTGCATGGCCTCCGCGCCACGAGCGGGGTTGCGCCCGGCGAGGATCACCTCCGCGCCGGCCGCCGCGAGCCCCGACGCCGTCGCGCGCCCGATCCCGCTGGTCCCGCCGGTCACCACGGCGCGTTTGCCGCGAAGCGAAGGGATGTCCTGCTCGGTCCAGGCCGTCATGCCTGGCTGGTCAGCGTCACATACATCAGCGCGAGATACACCGCCGGCATTACCAGCAGCACAAGGGCGATCGTCGCCACAGGCGCGCCGCAGCTGCTCACCAACAGCAACCAGGCCGCGGCGCCGATCGCCGCGACGATGATGACCAGGCCGATGACCCAGGGCAGCAGCCGATTGCGCGGGATGGTGCGGGACATCGATGCG
Source organism: Acetobacterales bacterium (assembly GCA_038249305.1). Classification (GTDB taxonomy): domain Bacteria; phylum Pseudomonadota; class Alphaproteobacteria; order Acetobacterales; family Acetobacteraceae; genus Humitalea. Next base: position 14,416 of record JBBRWI010000078.1, on the reverse strand, counting down.
TCTCCTTGTCCGGCGAGTCAGGCGCTGGGCCTGGTGAGTGCGCAGGTGTTCAGGCCGAGCAGGCTGTAGGCGGGGCAATTGCCCATGAACCCCGTGGCCAATGGCACGATTCCGATCAGCCCCCACCAGCCGAGCGGTCCGAAGGCGCCAAGCGCCAGCAGCCCGATTCCAGCCGCGATGCGAAGCCCCTTGTCCAGGCCGCCAACATTCTTCCTCATGGCCGTCTCCTCCGATGTGGACATGCGTGCCCGCGGTGCTGACGTTGCGCCTCTGGTCATGTGGGCGCCTTGATCCGCATCAATGCGGTGTGGAGGCTTCGGCCCAGGCGATGATGCGGCCGGCTGGCATGGCGCCGGCCTGACGTGCGATCTCCTGGCCGCCCGCGAAGATGGCGAGGGTCGGGATGCTGCTGATCGCCAATTCGCCTGCGAGGCCCGGTGCCTCCTCGGTCGAGACTTTGATCAGACGCATGCGCGGTTCCAGGGCCGCGGCAGCGGACTCGAAGGCCGGCGCCATGGCGCGGCACGGTCCACACCAGGAGGCCCAGAAATCCACCAGCAGCGGAACGCCACTGAGGCGCAGGTGCCGGCGAAAGCGCTCCTCCGACAAGGCAACCGGCTTGCCCGTGAATAAGGGCGACTTGCACACGCCGCAGCGCGGCCCGTCGCTGAGGCGCGCCGTCGGCACGCGGTTGATCGCGTCGCATGCCGGGCAGAGGATCGTGGTCGTGTCGCTCATGTCTATGCCTTCCGTCAGTTCGCTGCGCGCGCCGCAGCAGGGTTGGCGCGCAGCCAATCCTGGATCGGCTGCCAGGGGCCGTAGCGGTGCTGCTCCGGCGGAAAGGGGCCGACAAAGGGCGGGTAGGCCGCATCGACCGGCTTGGCCGAACGATCGGGGTAATCGGCTTCAAGACCCGCCCGGTGTGGCCGCGGCAGGAGCAAGCGGCAGTCCATCATCAGAACGGCAGCACGGTTGTGGCGCGATCGATCAGCCGACGTGCCATCTCGGGCGGCTGGGCGGGGCGAACGCCCTCGATCAGCGCCTCCGGCCCGAAACCGGCATTCGGCAGATATAGCGCGCAGACCTCCGTGCGCACGCCGGCGCGGACGATGCCGGCAAGCATCTGCGCGGGCGTTGCGTTCATCGGCCGCATCGGTGTGGCGGCCGGGCCAGTCGGTTCACGCCGCGCGAGATCGGCGGCGGGACCGCAGAGCATCACCTCGACGGTCGCGCCCTGGGCACGCATGGCGTTGAGTAGCACGAAAGCCATGCCCTGCACCTGCGGCTCGGCGGTCGTGACAAGCGCGAGCACGCGCTGCGGCTCCTGGGCGAAGGCGGGCGGACCGGCGGCTGCTGCCACGCTGGCGAGCAGGACCAAGGCGGCATGGCGGAGGGTTGAACGGGTCATGGATGTGGTCCTTGTCTGTAGGGGTTTTGAACGGCGCGCTGTGGTCATCGCAGCGCGAACTTGATGGCGAAGCCGATGATGCCGAGGCCGGCCACGCTCGCCAACCAAAGGGCTGCGAACCATGCGAGCTTCACGCCCAAGGAGCCGGCCGCTGGGACTTGCGGGGCGGGCATCAGTGATACCCCCCGACAGAATTCACCTTCCCGCGAAACACCCAATAGGCGTAGCCGGTGTAGGCCAGGATGAGCGGGAGCAGCACAGCGGCGCCCACCAGCAGGAAGGACAGGCTGTTGTCGGGTGCGGCGGCTTCCCAGATGGTGACCGAATTCGGCACGAGATGCGGGAAGAAGCTGATGCCCAGGCCGATGAAGCACAGCACGAACAATGCGAGCGAGGCGAGGAAGGGCGATTTCTCGCGCCGCTCCGTCAGCCCGCGCAGCAGCAGAAAGCCCGTGCCGAGAACCGCCGCCGGCACCGGCACCACCAGCAGGATCTGCGGCCAGGCCAGCCAACGCTCCTGGTAAAGCGTGTTGAGAAACGGCGTCCACAGGCTGACCACGCCGATCAGCAACAGCGTGGCCGGGGCCACCCAGAAGGCGATATCATAGGCGCGCCGCTGCACATGGCCCTCGGTCTTCCAGATCAGCCAGGTCGCGCCCAGCAGACCGTAGCCCACCACCAGCGCCACGCCGGTCAGGATGCTGAAAGGCGTCAGCCAGTCGAACCAGCCGCCCGCATAGGCGCGGCCTACGACCGGGATGCCCTGCACCAGGGCGCCGAGTGCCACGCCCTGCGCGAAAGCCGCGACGGTCGAGCCGAAGGCGAAGGACCAGTCCCACAGGAACTTTCCGCGCTTGGTCTTCCAACGAAATTCGAAGGCAACGCCGCGGAACACCAGCGCCAGCAACATGATGATGATGGGCACATAAAGCGCCGACATGATGATGGAATAGGCCAGCGGGAAGACGGCCAGCAAGCCGCCGCCGCCGAGCACCAGCCAGGTCTCGTTGCCGTCCCACACGGGCGCCACGGCGTTCATCGCCTCGTCACGATGCGGCTCGCCTCGGATCAGCGGAAACAAAATGCCGACGCCGAGATCGAAGCCATCGAGGATGACGTAGGCGAGCACGGCAAAGGCGATGAGCCCAGCCCAGATCAGAGGAAGATCGAGGGTCATGATCGTGCTTCCTATTCGCCGGCCGGCAGGGCGTTTTTGGCCGCCATCACCGGGCCTGGCATCAGGCCCTCCGCGCGGATCGGTACTTCGGGGTTGATGCCGCTCTCATGATCGTGCGGCGTGTGGTTCATCAGCCGCAGGATGTAGAAGGTGCCGGCGCCAAACAGGACGAAATAGACCAGGATGAAAGCGATCAGCGAGGCGCCCACCGCCGCCGCATCTATCGGCGATGCCGATTGCGCCGTGGTGAGCAGCCCATAGACGGTCCAGGGTTGCCGGCCGACCTCGGTGACCATCCAGCCGGCGAGCACCGCGATGAAGCCGGAAGGGCCCATCAGCAGGGCCGCGCGGTGCATCCAGCGGGCTTCGTAAAGGCGACGGCGATAGCGTAGCCAGAGACTCCAGAAACCGAGCCCCATCATGGCCATGCCGATGGCGACCATGACGCGGAAGCTCCAAAAAACAATACCCACGGGCGGGCGCTGGTCCGCCGGCCATTCGTTCAGGCCGCGCACCACGCCATCCCATTCATGGGTCAGGATGAAGGAGCCGAGATTGGGAATGGCCACACGGTAATCCACGCGCCCGTCGGCGGCGTTCGGAATGCCGAACAGGATCAACGGCGCGCCGGCATGGGTCTCGAAATGGCCCTCCATCGCCGCGACCTTGGCAGGCTGGTGCTCAAGCGTGTTCAGCCCATGCATGTCGCCCGCGACGATCTGTAGCGGCGCCACGATGGCCGCCATCCACATCGCCATGGAGAACATGGTGCGCGCGCGTACATTGGTGCGGTCGCGTAGCAGGTGCAGCGCGCCGACGGCACCGATGACGAAGGCGGTGGTCAGGTAGGCGGCCAGCACCGTGTGCACGAGGCGATAGGGGAAAGACGGGTTGAAGATCACCGCCCACCAGTCGGTCACGATGAACTGCCCCACATCGTTCATCGCGAAGCCGGCCGGCGTCTGCATCCAGCTGTTCACGGCCAGGATCCAGAAGGCAGACATGAAGGTGCCGAACGCGACCATCAGCGTCGCCAGGAAATGCAGCCTGGGCCCGACCCGCTCGCGTCCGAACAGCATGACACCGAGGAAGCCGGCTTCGAGGAAGAAGGCCGATAGCACCTCATAGCCCATCAGGGGGCCGATGACAGGGCCGACCTTATCGGAGAAGACGCTCCAGTTGGTGCCGAACTGGTAGCTCATGACGATGCCGGAGACGACGCCCATGCCGAAGGCGACGGCGAAGATTTTCTTCCAGTAGTTGAACAGGTCGAGATAGACGGCGCGACCTGTGCGCAGCGCCAGACCGTTCAACACCGCAAGGTAGCTGGCCAGCCCGATGGTGAAGACCGGGAAGATGATGTGGAAGCTGATGGTGAAGGCAAACTGGATGCGCGCCAGCAGCAGTGCATCGAACTGACCCATGGGAACCCCGCTCAAACCGTCATGCAGAGTGAATGTTATTGCCGACCGCCAAAAAAAGCAATAGGTTGGATGAAGCTTATAACGACGCACGAGGGATAAAATTTGCGCCTGACCCAATATTCCAATTTCGCCCTTCGCACGCTCCAGCTGCTGGCACTGCGCGCACCCGCGATCGTCACCGTGGATGACGTCGCCCGCGCCCATCGCATCTCGAAGTCGCACCTCGTGAAGGTGGCCAACGAGCTCGGCAAGCGCGGCTACGTCGAAACCATCCGCGGGCGGCGCGGCGGTATGCGCCTGGCGCGACCGGCCGATCAGATCACGGTGGGTGAGATCATCCGCTGGACGGAGGCGCCGCTCACGCTGGTCGAGTGTTTCGACCCTGAGACCAACACCTGCCCGCTGCTGGGCGTGTGCCACCTCTCGCGCGGTCTGCAGCGCGCTTTGCGAGCATTTCTCTCGGTTTTGGATGACATGACCATCGCCGACATCGCCATCAACCGTGACGCCCTGCTCGCCCGGCTGCGGCACGCCGAGGCGGTGGCGGAGCTTCAGCCAGAAGGCGCGCAGTAGAGCCGGTACAGAGTGTCCAGAACCGCCCGGACCTCGGCGCTGGCCAGCCGGTAGAAGATCGCCTTCCCATCACGGCGCGTCTCGACCAGGCGCAGGTCGCGCATTCGCGCCAGGTGCTGTGACATGGCTGATGGTGCCAGCCCCACCAATTCCGCCAGCGGTCCCACCGGCTTTTCGCCTTCCAGCAGATGGCACAGCGCCATCAGGCGCTTGGTGTTCGCCATGGCTGCGAGCAGCCTCACCGCCTCCGCTGCCTTGGCTTCGAGGAGTGCCGGATCGGCGGTGATCAAAGTGTCTTCCGGTGTGATGCTTTTCATGTTGACACCTTAGCATCCGCGCAGGTATGAAGCCAGCACAAACCCGCTCCAGGAGGACATCATGACCAACATTGGCTCCCTCGACCGTACCCTCCGCTTCGTGCTCGGCATTGTTTTCGTCGTCGCGGCCTTCCTGCCGCAGGTCGCGGTCCAGTTGGGTGACTGGCGCTACCTGCTCGCAGCCGTGGGTGCCGTTTTGGTGGGCACCGCGGTATTCCGCATCTGCCCGGCCTACGTGCTGTTCGGCATCCGCACCTGCGCCATCGGCAAAGCCTGACATGACCGCCACCGATTTCACGCCGGTGGCGTCGCTGATCGGCGGCGCACTGATCGGCGCGTCGGCGGTCATGCTCATGGTCGCGAAGGGCCGCATCGCCGGCGTCAGCGGCATCGCGGTGCGGCTGCTGCCGCCCTACGCGGATAAGGAACTCGCCGGACGGCTCGCTTTCATCCTCGGCATCATTGTGGCACCGCTCGTCGTGCTGCTCGCCACCGGCACGGCGCCGGTGCCGACGATCGAGGGCAGCACCGCTTTGCTGGCGCTCGCCGGGCTGCTGGTGGGCTTCGGCTCGGTGTGGGGCAATGGCTGCACCTCTGGCCACGGCGTTTGTGGCCTGTCGCGGCTCTCCGTCCGGTCGCTGGTCGCCACGCTGACCTTCATGGCGACCGCAATGGCCAACGTCTTCCTCACCCGCCACCTGTTGTGAGACCCACCATGTCAATCCTCGTGCAATTCGCCATCGGACTGGTGTTCGGTCTCGGTCTCGTGATCGCCGGCATGTCGGACCCGGCGAAGGTGCTGAACTTCCTAGACCTCGGCGCGATCCCGACCGGTGGCTGGGACCCCAGCCTCGCCTTTGTCCTGGGCGGCGCCATCACGGTGACCTTCTTCGGCTTCAAGTTCGTGCTGCGCCGCGCGCAGCCTATCTTCGGCGGAAGCTTCCATCTGCCGACCGCGACCGACATAGACGCCCGCATCATTGCCGGCCCGGCCATCTTCGGCATCGGCTGGGGCCTCGCCGGCTTCTGTCCCGGCCCGGCCTTCACGGCGCTGACCACCGGCGGCACGCCCGCGCTCATCTTCGTCGTCGCGATGCTGCTCGGCATGGGCAGCGCAAGATGGCTCGCCAGCCGGCCCGTGCGGCTGACTCCACAAGCAACCTGAGAGGACATCCCCATGAACGCCACTCCGCACCGCGTCGAAATGTCCGTGAAGCCGGAGGTTACGGCCTTCTTCGACGCATCGACCAACACCATCAGCTACATCGTGAAGGACCCGGCCTCAGCCGCCTGCGCCGTGGTCGATCCCGTGATGGATATTGATTACGCAGCGGGCCGTATCACCCATGGCTCGGCTGATGCGATCATCGCGCACATCAAGGCGCACGGGCTGCGTCTGGAATGGCTGATCGAGACGCATGTGCACGCCGACCATCTCTCCGCCGCGCCCCATATTCAGCAGAAACTCGGTGGCAAGATCGGCATCGGCGACCAGATCACCGTGGTGCAGGACGTGTTCGGCAAGGTGTTCAACGAAGGCACCGAGTTCCGCCGCGACGGCAGCCAGTTCGACCGTCTGTTCAAGGATGGCGACACCTACATGATCGGTGGCATGCAGGTCTTCACGCTGCACACGCCGGGGCACACGCCGGCCTGCATGACGCATGTGGTCGGCGACGCCGCCTTTGTGGGCGACACGCTATTCATGCCCGATGGCGGTTCCGCCCGCGCCGACTTCCCCGGCGGCGATGCGCGCACGCTGTTCCGCTCGATCCGTCGCGTGCTGGGACTGCCGCCGCAGACGCGGCTGTTCATGTGTCACGACTATGGGCCGAACGGGCGCGACATCAAATGGGAAACGACCGTCGCCGAAGAACGCGCGCACAACATCCATGTGAAGGACGGCGTCACCCAGGATGAGTTCGTCGCGATGCGCGAGGCTCGTGACGCCACCCTCGGCATGCCGCGCCTCATCCTGCCCTCGTTGCAGGTGAACATGCGCGCCGGTGCGCTGCCGCCGCCGGATGAGAGCGGCAAGGTCTTTCTGAAAGTGCCCGTCAACGCCCTGTGAGGCGGCCAAAGCCTGCCGCAAAGGCGGCCATAGATGGACGAAGGAAGCACAGTCATGCAACCGAAGCGGATCAACGCGAACCTCTCGGTATCGGATCAGATCATGCCTGAGGCCGTCGCCGCGGTCGCCGAGGCGGGCTTCAGATCCATCATCTGCAACCGTCCGGATGGCGAGGGCGCCGACCAGCCTGGCTTCGCCGAAATCGAGGCGGCTGCGAAGGTGGCGGGCTTGCAGGCTGCCTATCAACCGGTGATTTCGGGCAAGGTGACGGACAACGACGCGCAGGCGTTCGGGGCGCTCTTCGCGAGCTTGCCCAAGCCGGTCTTCGCCTATTGTCGCACCGGTACGCGCTCCGCCACGCTGTGGTCCCTCTCGGAGGCAGCGCAGGGCCGTTCCTTGCCGGAAATCCTCAGCGCCACCAAGGCGGCCGGCTATAACATGGGCGCCGTCGCGCGCCGCATCGCCAATGGCGGGCGGACGCCGACCGATATGGGCGACGCCTCGCATACGGTGGTGATCATCGGCGGTGGTGCTGCGGGTATTTCGCTCGCGGCCAGCCTGAAAGCGCGCCAGCCCGATCTTGACATCGCCATCATCGATCCGGCGGAAATCCATCACTACCAGCCGGGCTGGACCATGGTCGGCGCCGGCATCTTCGACCCCGCAACGACAGCCAAGACCATGGCCTCGCTGATCCCCTCGGGCGTTCGCTGGATCAAGGCGGCGGTTGCGGCCTTCGAGCCCGAGAAGCGCGCTGTCATCCTCGATGGCTGCCGCGTGGTGAAATACACGGCGCTGGTGGTCGCCCCCGGGCTGAAGCTGAACTGGGACGGCATCGAGGGGCTGGCGGATACGCTCGGCCGCAACGGCGTCACCTCGAATTACCGCTACGATCTGGCGCCCTATACCTGGGAATGCGTGCAGGCGTTGAAATCGGGCCGCGCGGTCTTCACCCAGCCGCCCATGCCGATCAAATGCGCCGGTGCGCCGCAGAAGGCGCTGTATCTCTCGGCCGATCATTGGCTTCGCGCAGGGCAACTCAAGGACATCTCGATCGATTTCTACAATGCCGGCGCTGTGCTGTTCGGTGTGAAGGAATACGTGCCGGCGCTGATGCGCTACATCGAGCGCTACCATGCGCAGCTGCATTTCCAGCACAATCTGACACGCGTCGATGGCCCGGCGCGCCGCGCCTGGTTCAGCCGCACGGATGCGGAGGGCAACAAAACGATAATCGAGACGGAATTCGACATGCTGCATGTCGTGCCGCCACAGATGGCCCCGGATTTCATCCGTGTCTCGCCGCTGGCCGATGCCGCGGGCTGGGTGGATGTCGATCAGGCGACGTTGCGGCACAAGACACTGGCCGGGGTCTTTGGCCTGGGCGATGCGTGCAATGCCCCCAACGCCAAAACCGCCGCCGCGGCGCGCAAGCAGGCGCCGGTCGTCGCGCACAACCTGCTGAAGGACCTGGGCAAGATTACCGGCCCGGACGCGGTTTATGACGGCTATGGCTCGTGTCCGCTGACAGTCGAGCGCGGCAAGATCGTGCTCGCCGAATTCGGCTACGGCGGCAAGCTGCTGCCTAGCTTCCCCGCCTGGCTGATCGACGGCACAAAGCCGAGCCATCTGGCCTGGCTGCTCAAGGAACGCATGCTGCCGCCGATCTATTGGCAGGCCATGCTGCGCGGCCGCGAATGGATGGCCAAGCCGCAGATGGCCGCGTGAGATGACGACCGGGATGACGCCACGGCTGCAACGCCTGTTCCCGATCCTGGCATGGGCGCCGCACTACACGCGGGGTGAGGCGGTGAACGACCTGTTCGCTGCGGTGATCGTGACGATCATGCTGGTGCCGCAGAGCCTGGCCTACGCCATGCTCGCGGGGCTGCCGCCCGTGGTCGGGCTCTACGCCTCGATCCTGCCGCTAATCGCCTATGCGGTGTTCGGCACCAGCCGCACCCTGGCGGTGGGGCCCGTGGCCGTCGTCTCCCTGATGACGGCCACTGCCCTGGCACCGATTGCCGCACAGGGCAGCGCCGCCTATCTGGCGGCAGCTATGACGCTCGCCTTCCTCTCGGGGCTGATCCTGCTGGCCATGGCGGTGCTGCGGCTGGGGTTCCTCGCGAACTTCCTCAGCCATCCGGTGATCTCGGGCTTCATCACGGCGTCGGGCATCCTGATTGCGGCCAGTCAGCTCAAGCACATCCTCGGCGTTCGGGCGGAGGGCGATACGCTGCCGCGCATCGTCGAGGGCGTCCTCAGCCAGATCACCGCCACCAACATCTTCACGCTGGTCATCGGCGTCGGCGCGTTGGCGTTCCTGTTCTGGGTGCGCAGGCAGTTGAAGCCGCGCCTCATCGCGCTCGGCCTCAGGCCGCGGCTCGCCGATCTGCTGGCCAAGGCGGGTCCGCTCGCCGCCATCGTGGGCTCAATCCTCCTGGTGGTGGGCTTTGGCCTGGATGCGCGCGGCGTGAAGATCGTCGGTGAAATTCCCGCCGGTATGCCGCCCTTTGCGGTGCCCGTTTTCGACGCCGATCTGTGGGTGCAACTGCTGCCGGCCGCGCTGCTGATCAGCCTCGTGGGCTTCGTCGAATCCGTCTCCGTCGCGCAGACGCTGGCGGCCAAGCGTCGGCAGCGCATCGAGGCGAACCAGGAGCTTGTCGGCCTGGGCACGTCCAACATCGCGGCCGCGCTTTCGGGCGGTTATCCGGTGACGGGCGGCTTCGCGCGCTCGGTGGTGAATTTCGACGCGGGCGCCGAGACGCCAATGGCAGGTGCCATCACGGCACTGGGCATCTTGGCGGCCACGCTGTTCCTGACGCCACTGTTTCGCTTCCTTCCGCAGGCGGTGCTCGCGGCCACCATCATCGTCGCGGTGCTTTCGCTGGTGGACCTCAAGGCGATCCGGCGCACCTATGCTTATTCCAAGGCGGATTTCGCGGCGATGGCCGTTACCATCCTGCTGGTTCTTTTCGTGGGCGTTGAGGCCGGAATCGTGGCCGGTGTGGCGCTCTCGCTGCTGCTGTTCCTGTGGCGCACCAGCACGCCGCATATGGCGATTGTGGGGCAGATTCCCGGCACCGAGCATTTCCGCAACGTGGACCGGCACGCGGTGATCACCGACCCCGCCATCCTGTCGCTGCGGGTGGATGAAAGCCTGTACTTCGCCAATGCGCGCTATCTGGAGAACCGCATCTATGCCGAGGTCGCGGCGCGGCCCGCCCTTCGGCACGTCATCCTGATGTGCCCAGCGGTCAACCTGATCGACGCCAGCGCCCTTGAAAGCCTAGAAGCGATCGCCGATCGCCTGCGCGCTGCCGGTGTCGGCTTCCATCTTTCCGAGGTGAAGGGGCCGGTGATGGACGCGCTGAAACGCTCCGATTTCTTTGAGCACTTCACGGGCCAAGTGTTTCTGACACAGTTCGAGGCGGTGCGTGGCTTGGCGGAAGACACGAAATCTGCGGCTGTTGGGACTGAAGGCCTGACGGCGGCGCCAGCCACGCAGGTCGTGCCAGCCATGGAAGCGCCAGCGCGCCAGGAGCAGGTCGAAGCTATCCCATCCGCCTTCGCTTCCCCCAGAGCAGGTTAGATTCCGGTTGCTACCGCTGCTCCAGTCGGTTTCCCGACCTCACATTTCCCTTTCCCTAGTGGCGCCGCAAACCGCAGGTTTCCTGAGGTTTTGCCGATATAGCTTGAGGGTTGGAGAACGTAACGAGCCCGAAAACCGCTCTCCGGAGCGCCCAAATTCTCCGAAGCTTGGGGGTAGCCTGATTTTCCCCTCAAGCTTTATGCCATTGATATTGCCTCGTTTATCCTGCGGCTAGCTTGGAGCCGTTCAGCAAGTCGACCGCCCACCGATCGTAACCCGAGAGCGAACGCTATGCGTGACGATCAAGCCGTGTCTGGAGCCTCATCTCCACCGAGCAATGACGGCAAATCACGCGCGCTGTGGAGAACCCGCAGAATGACGGCTCGACCGCGAGCATTCACCTCGTAGGCCAGGATAGAGGGAAAGCCGCGCACGACCAGAACGCGGATGGGTGGTGGCGCCAGTTCAGATCGTTCTGGTCCCATCATCGGCTGATCGCCCAGCAGCCGGGATGCAGCCTCGACGGCATCTCGGAACCGGATCACTGCATCAGGGTTCTGCTGTCGCAACCAACGGCGCGCTTCGCGGAACTCCCGGAGCGCCGCCGGGGTGAATGTGGCCGGAGGCCTCAGGACGCGGTCCGGCGGGCCGCCTCATCGGCGCGCGCATCGTCGGCTTCATCAGCGTCAATCGCGGCCATCACGTCCTTAAGCTCGATGTAGCCGTCGCGTTCGGCTTCCTCGCGCGCGGCATCGATCGTCGCGATAAAGGCGGTCCGCTGCTTCTCGCGATCACGGAGCAGCGCCAAGGCGGCGTCCATCACCTCCTCCACGTCACTGAAACGTCCCGACGCCACGCATTGCTCGGCAAACGCTTCCAGTTCGGGCTTTCGGCTGACCTTTCCCATCGCGGAAGTCCTTTCACCTGACCGGCCACGAGGGCCGGGCATCACCTGCTCTGGAGTTTCTTATAGCATGCTCACCCTCGACTTTCCCACCGAACCCTATTGGCTCGACCTTCCCCGCGGCGTTCGCGTGGAAATCCGCCCCGTCACCACTGCCGTGATGGCCGCCGCCCAGGCCGGCTCCGCGCGCCGCCTTGGGGCGATCCGCGCCTCGGAGGCCGATCTCGACCCCGATATGGCGCGCGGCCTGGCCTTCGCCTTCCTGGGGAGTGGTTTTACTTGTGGCTTCGGTTGCGTGGACTTGCGTTTGTTTGCGATATCCGACGCACAGCCAGCTGTATAATTTGCCGCGTAAAGAAACAACTTGCTGACATCTGCGATCTTCGGTTACCCCGCCGTGACCCCGGATTTTGGGGGCGCATCCCGAACCCAGAGCAGAGGCCAAGCATGTCCGCACCACGCACCCGCATCGGGCTCCGCGAGATCCGCGCGATGTCCCCCAACGAGACCATCTTCGACGGCGGCATTGGCTCGGTGCCTGGCTTCGGCGCGAGGCGTCGCGCAGGGCCGCACGTCAGCTACTTCATCATGTACCGCACCCGGGACGGCCGGCAGCGCCGCTACACCATCGGCACCCACGGCGCGCCCTGGACGCCGGACGCGGCCCGCGCCAAGGCGCAGCAGGTGCTGGTGGCGGCCAGGATCGAGGGTGCCGATCCGCAGGCGGACAAGAAGGCAAAGCGCTCGGCCGCGACCATCGCCGAGCTCTGCGACATGTACATGGAGGATGCCGAGGCCGGGCGGCTGCTGACCCGGCGCGGGATCGCCAAGAAGCCCTCGACGCTGATGACTGACCGCAGTTTCATCCAGGCACACATCAAGCCGCTGCTCGGCAGGATGAAGGTAGCATGGGGGTCACAGGGACGATGGGCGCCGGTCAAAAGGTCACTGACCCGGCGAGGGCCTCATTGTTGTCACCGCGCAACGCCCGCGGCTTCGTGTCCATACGGGGCGACGTTCTGGACCCGTTTGAGGCATAGGCCGGCTTGGCAGAAGAATTCGCGAACGGCGGTCAGCGACGGGGACGGTGCCATAAGCCATTTGGGATCGCGCCTTATCCACCCGCTCCGGGAAGCCGCCGGCTTGGCCCGCGGCGTCACTCTACCCGGTGCTGCGTCACACACTACGGCTCGAAGCTCGCACACTCCACGAGCGCCTGGGCGGGAAACTTGAGCCTTTCCACCCACGGACCGAACATGCAAAACCAAAGCGCCACAGGATCGGAGAAAGTGCTTGCCATGGCCACTAATCGGAGCCGAGAGGGCTATGAGCGCCAGCGCCAACATGTGCAGCGCATCCTGGAGGCCAGCCAAGGTATGTCGTCGGTGCGGAACAAGGATTCCAAGGGGCGGCCTGTCACCCGCGTTGAAGACGTCCGGGAGGGACCTGACGGCGGAATTGATCTGGTGACCGAATTCGAGGCCAAAAATAAGCAGGCACTTTCCCGGGTGCAGAACAAATTCAATAAAAAGCTTGGTAGTTAAGCGCTTGGAACGTGCGCAGATACTCTGGCAGTTCAAGGACACGGTCCTCACCCGTCCGGATCTGGACCAGTTCATCGGTGCAACGCTGAGTCGCTGGGACAGCGGCACGACGCTGCGGCTGGTTTGCCGTAGCGCCACGCGCGATGCGAAGAAGAAGGCGGCCGAGGTGAACGCGCGCGGACCCGTCACCCTCATTATTGACGAGGAGGGGTAACCATGGCCCCCTACATCAGACGCACAGCGTCGCTTGAAACCCTTAAGCAAGCTGGAACCGACGAAAATTTCTTTGCGGGAGAAGACTATGCAGTCGTCCCCGCGTCCGCGCGAGACGCCCTAACCGCTTGGTGCCGCAAGAACGCAGGCAACGCATCGATTCCTCCCCGGGGTGCAAAGACGGACGAGGCGCAGGAGATCTATTACATCGCGCTCGGCACCAAGGTTGGACGTAATGAATTCAAGGCGATGATGAAGGCCATGGCGCCGACGCTGCTGGAGGCGGTGAAGCAGGCAACGTCAAAACTGACAGGCAGCAATTTCTTTAGTTCAAGCATGAATGGCACCTTCGATGAGTTGGCTTCGCTAGCTGCCTTCCGGGATGCGCTGATTCGGTTCGGCGAGAAGCCTCCACGCTCGGTTGGGACAGACGCGGTCCTTATCATTGGTGGAATTTGACAGTCAGCCTTGGTTCAGGCTGCAGCGTGCTGCTGCGGATCATCGAGCGCGAGTCCGAGGCCGTGGAACAGGCCGCCGCCGTCTGAGGCTGTGATGACGCGGGGGATTAGGGTAAAAGCAAAACAGCGGGGCGAGGTTTGGCCGCCGGAGACGCGGAACCTCTGCCCGCGCTGCCCCGCTCCCCAACGCAGAGACGCGCAGCAGAGGCGCGCCCATGTATTTCCCCCGTGGGGTCTTGCCCCTTCATGCCGCGCGCGATGTCGTCGTCGCCGAACTGAGCGACGCTCTGCCCGGCGAACCGGAGGGCGTACTGGCGCTGGCGCTACGCGGTGGCGACTTGCAGGCTCAGGGGATTTGCCAGCTCAGCGGCCGATTGCTGCCAATCCCGCCCGAGGCCTGGCGGCGGCCTTTCGTCCGTCAGGAGGTGAGACGGTCAACATGGCTTCAGCCCGGTGGAGCCCGTGACTGGACCCGTGGCGGCGGCGCCGCACCGCAGTTCGATCCCTTCGAAGAAGTCCTGCAGGGCCGCTCCATCCCTGTGGGATCCGACTGGTTTTTTTGGGATTGACCCGGTTTGGTGGACACCCTGAAGTTTTTTCCAGAGGTGCACTCGATGTCCAAAACCCGACTACCCTATTCGCCTGAGTTCCGCCGTCAGATGGTCGAACTGGTTCGCGCTGGCCGCGACCCCGACGATCTCGCGAGGGAGTTCGAACCAACCGCCCAGTCGATCC
>JBBRWI010000077.1:0-15820 GCA_038249305.1 Acetobacterales bacterium | reverse complement strand
GCCCGATCGTCATGCGCGGGCTGAGCGACGCGACGGCATCCTGCAACAGCATCTGCACGCGGCGCCGGAATGCCTTGGCGCCGCCGGCGAGATGCGTGCGCAGATCCGTGCCATCGAAGGCCACGCTGCCCTCCGAGAGGGGCGTGAGGCCGAGCAGCGCGCGGCACAGCGTGGTCTTGCCCGAACCCGATTCACCGACCAGCCCGGTGATCGCGCCACGCGGCAGCGCGAGCGTCACGCCATCCAGCGCGCGGGCCCTGCCGAAGACGACGCTGGCGCGGTCGAACAGCGCGAGCGGCGCGGTCATGCCAGCGTCTCGGCGAAGTGGCAGGCGCTGCGGCGATCCGGCGCTACGACGCGCAGCGCCGGGGCCTCGCTGCGGCAGCGCGGCTCGGCGCGGTCGCAGCGGGGCGCGAAGACGCAGCCGGGCGGGCGCACAATGGGATCGGGCACCTCGCCGGCGATCGAGATCAGTCGGCCGCTGTCATCCTGGTCGATCTCGCAGGCCAGCAGCGCGCGGGTGTAGGGGTGGCGCGGCGCCGCCAGCACCTCGGCCACCGGGCCGGTCTCCACCACCGTGCCGCCATACATCACGCAAATATCGTCGCAGAGCTGCGCCACCAGGCCGAGATGGTGGGAGATGAAGACGATGCTGCCATCGATGTCGCGCCGCAATTCCTCCAGCAACGCGACGATCTGCGCTTCGACCGTCGCATCCAGCGCGGTGGTCGGCTCGTCCGCCAGCAGCAGCTCCGGCCCGGCGAGCAGCGCCATCGCGATCATCACGCGCTGCCGCATGCCGCCCGACAGCTCATGCGGGTAGGAGGCCAGGCGCTGCGCGGGATCGGCGATGGCGACGCGCTCGAGCATCGCCTCCGCCCGCGTCAGCGCGTCCCGCCGGGGCAGGCCAGGCGTGCGGCGGCGGATGACATCGACCAGATGCGTGCCGATGGTGAACAGCGGGTTCAGCGCCGTCATCGGGTCCTGGAAGATCATGGCGATGCGAGTGCCGCGCCAGGCCGCCATCGCGGTCTCGTCCAGCGCCAGCAGGTTGGTGCCGGCGAAGTCCACAACCCCGTCAAGCCGCGTGACATTGGCCGGCAGCAGGCGCAGCAGGCAGGACGCCAGGCTGGACTTGCCGGATCCCGATTCACCGACGATGCCGAGGATGCGGCCGCGCCCGATGTCGAGGTCGATCGAGGACAGGATGCGCGCCGTGCCGCGCGCCGTGCGGGCTTCGAGTGTCAGGCCGCGGATGCTGACCAGGGGCGCTGTCATCCTTCAGCGTTCCTGCCGAATTCGCGGGTCCACCGCGTCGCGCAGCGCTTCGCCGAACAGCGTGAAGCCGAGCGTCGCCACGGCCAGCGCGGCGGAGGAAACGACAACGGGCACCCAGCTGTCCGACAGGTATTGGTAGCCGTCCTGGATCAGCACGCCCCAGCTGGCCAGCGGCGGCCGCACGCCCAGGCCGAGGAAGGATAGCCCCGCCTCGATCGTGATCACCACAGGGATGTCCATCGAGGCCAGGACGATCAGCGGGCCCATGATGTTGGGCAGGATGTGGTGGAAGACGATGCGCGGCAGCCCAGCACCCAGGATACGTTCGGCTTCCAGGAAGGGCGCACTGCGCAAGGTCAGCACCTGTGCGCGCGCGACGCGGCCGAAATGCGGCGTGAGCGTGACGGCCGCGATCACCACAACCATGAAGGTCGATGGCCCGAACACCGCGACGATCGCCAGCGCCAGGACCAGCGACGGGAATGAGGAGATGACGTCGAACAGGATCAGCACTGCCGCCTCGCCGCGCGGTGGCATCCAGGCGGCGAGGATGCCGAGCAGCGTGCCCGCCACAAGCGCCGCCGCGATGGCGCTGAGCGCCACCACCATTGCGATGGACGCGCCATGCACCAGCCGCGAATAAAGATCCCGCCCCAGTTGGTCCGTGCCCAGCCAATGCGCGGCCGATGGCGCAGCGAAGCGGTTCATGACGTCCAGCCGGTCCGGATCATGCGTCGCGACCCAGGGCGCGAAGATGGCAGCGCCCAGCACCACCACCACGATCGCGAAGCCGAGCGCGCCCGGCAGCGTGCCGCAGACCTGCCGCAGCACCTTGACCAGCGCTTTCACTTCGCTGCGCCGGCGCGGCGCATGCGTGGATCGATGGCGGAATAGGACAGGTCCACCAGCAGGTTCACCACCACGAACAGCACCACCACCACCAGCACCGCGCCCTGCACCACGGGGAAGTTGCGCACCGACAGCGCGTCAAAGATCAGCCGTCCGAGGCCGGGGCGGGCGAAGACGATCTCCACCAGCACCGCGCCGCCCAGCAGGCGGCCGATGCCCATGCCGAGCAGCGCGATGGTCGGGATGCAGGCGTTCTTCAGCGCGTATTTGTAGGTCACCAGCCGTTCCGACACGCCATAGGCGCGCATGGTGCGGATATGCGGCTCCGCCAACACTTCCAGCATCGAGCTGCGCACCAGGCGGGCGATGAAACCAACCCAGCCGATGGCCAGCGCCACCATCGGCAGGATCAGCCGACGCGCCTGGTCCCACAGGTCGTCCGCATTGCCGGCGCCGAGCACGGGCAGCCAATTGAGCCAGATCGAGAAGACCAGCAGCAGCAGGATGGCGACGACGAAGCTCGGCACGGCGATGAAGGCGACCGAGATGAAGGCCAGCACATTGTCCGCCAGGCTGCCCCGATGGGTCGCGGCGAAGACGCCGAGCGGCACGCCGAGCAGCACCGCCAGCCCGATCGCGCCGAACGTCAACACGAAGGTGTAGGGGATCACGGACAGCACCATGCCCGCCACCGGCCGGCCCGACAGAACGTCGGTGCCGAGATTGCCGGTCAGCACATTGGTCAGGAACAGCCACAGCCGTTCATGCAGCGGGCGGTCCAGCCCCATCTCCCGGATGAACTGCCGCGCGAATTCCGGTGACGCCTGCGGGCCTAGCAGCGTCACCGCCGGGTCGCCGGGCACAAGTGCTGACAGCGCGAACAGCAGCAGCATCGCGCCCAGGATGATCAGCGCCGAGGTGACGAGACGGCTCGCGAGGTAACGGGCCGTCTCGGCGCGCATTCTCTCAGGCCGCAGCGAAGCCGTCGTACTGCCAGTCCAGCCAGCCGGGGACGGAGGCCGGACGCAGCCACGACCGATGCGCCAGGAAGGACACGTTGTTGGTCAGCCAGACGAAGGCGGCAGAACGGTCCATGACCTGCTGCGCCTCGATGACCAGGGCGCTGCGGCGTGCGGGATTGAGCTCGGCCAGCGCGCGTTCCGCCAAGCTGTCGAATTCCGGGCTGGCGAAGCGCTGCCAGTTCCAGGTGCCGATCTGGCTGCTGACGAACCATTGCATCAGGAAGTTCGGATCGAGCTTCCCGTTGAACACGGACATGTACATTTCGATGTCGCGACCGGCATCGCCGCGCCCGGCCGACCAGAAGCCGCCGGCGTCGCGCGCATCGACCTCCACCGTCACGCCGATCTCCTGCAGCAGCGCCCGGGCGACCAGCGCCATGTTCTGGAAGGCGGGCTGGTTCAGCACGAGCAGTTTGAGGCGGATGTTGCGTGCGCCAGCTTCGGCCAGCAGGCGCCGGGCTTCCGCCACGTTGCGGCTATAGGCCGGCGCTTGGGGCCAGTGGCCCAGGATCGGCGCGGGAATCAGGGCATTCAGCCGCGGCGCCCGGCCGTTGTATCCCGCGAGCAGCATCTGGTCGACATCGAGGCCGAGGCGGATCGCCTGGCGGACGCGGATGTCGTTCAGCGGCGCCTTTTCCATATTAAGGCCCATCCAGATGTACTGGAGCCCCGGCTGTTCGGACAAGGTCAGGCCCGGCACGGTGCGCAGCGGCTCCGCCACGCTCGGCGGCAGGACGGCGAAATCCAGCTCCCCGGCGCGCAGCGCGAGTTCCGTCGCGCGGTGGTCGGGGATGAAGCGGACGGCGATCTCGTTGAAGGCGGGGCGACCGCCGGCATGGGTCGGACTGGCGCGCAGCGTCGCGCCGCGCTGGCGTTCCAGCGCCGCCAGCGCGTAGGGGCCGGAGCCGACCGGGCGCGTATTATGCTCCACGCCGCGCTGCTCGACCGCGCGCTTGCTGACGATGCAGCCGGAGACGTCGCCGAGCGCGATGGCCATCAGCCCGGCATTCGGCCGCGCCAGCACAACGCGGCCGGTGTACTGCCCGGTGACCTCAACGCGTTCCAGCCCGGCCCAATCGCCGCGATAGGGCGAGGGGCGGCCGCCGGCGGCGGCTTCCAGCCCGATGCGCTCGAAGGAGAACTTCACGTCCTCCGCGGTCATCTCGCCGAAGCCGTCGGTGAACATCTGGCCGGGCTTGAGGCGAAAATCGATGATCGTGGGGGAGGTCTGGGTGACCTCCGCCGCGGCGTCCATCTCCAGGTCGCCGGAATTCACGCGGTGGCGCAGCAGGCGCTGATAGACGACGCGGATGATGTTGCCGTCATGCGGGCCGGTGCGGAAGCCGGGGTCGATCACCTCCGGATCGCGCTCGACGCGCACGGAGATGTTGGAACGCGGGCCGGCCTGCGCCGACGCGTCGCGGGCCGCCAGCGCCAGGCCGCCCAATCCCGCCGCGGCGGTGCCGGCCAGCAATTGGCGGCGCACAATATCGATACTCATTCCAGTCCTCCTAACCGGCAGTGGCCAACCACACTTGCCTTGTTTGCATCGAAACCCGGCGCCAGCCCTGCGGCAGGCGGAAATCGAGTGCGCCGCCCCTGGATGGTGCGCCGCAGCGTGTCTATGGGGCTGTCGCAGCCCAGCCGTCCAGCACCGCGGCGACGCCTTCGATGTCGGCGCCGGGTTCGCGATCCTCGCCGAGCGGCGGCACTGCGGCGCGGATTGCGGCGTGCAGCGGCGCGGTGCCGGCGCCGAGCGGGGCGATGCCGCGCAGATCCACCGCCTGCGCCGCGACCAGCGCCTCCAGCGCGACCAGATAGCGCCAGGGGGTCAACAGCCGGTCCAGGCGGCGCACCGCATGCGGCGTCAGCGGCGCCACATCCTCCACCGTGTCGGACACCGCGAGCGCGTCGAGGCCGGAGGGCATCGCCTGCGCGCGGATCTCCGCCAGCAGGTCGCCGGCCGTTTTCTGCAGTGAGACATAGCCGGCCGAACCGCCACCCACCGGCGAGAGATAGGCCGGCAGGCCGGAGAAGCGCGCCGTAAGCAGCTTGCAGGCGCGTAGCGCGCCAGTGGCCGCGACATGCGCCAGCGCGCCCGCCACTGAATCCAGCGCCAGGGTCAGCGCGGGGGCGTGGAAGTTGGGCGTGGACAGGATGTGGCCGTCATCGACCAGGACGATCGGCGTGGTGGTCGTGCCGTTGATGTCGATCTCGACATTCCGCGTCGCCGCGTCGAGCGCAGCGCGCGCCGCGCCGAGCACCGGGGCGGCAAGCCGGAAGCACAGCGCATCCTGTAGGTTGCGCGCGGCATCCGGCGCCGCACTGCCAGCGAGCAGCTCGCGCAGCCGGCTCGCGGCTTCCGCCTGGCCTGGCGCCGGGCGCGCCGCGGCGAGACGCGGGTCGAGGATGGCTGGATTGGCCGCATAGCCTTCGAGGGACAGCGCGGTGACGATGAATTGCCGGTCCAGCCACGCATCCAGCGCGTGCAGCGCCAGCGCAGCACCGGCGCCGGTCACCGCGCCATGGCTGATCAGCGCGAGTCCGTCCTTCAGCCCGGGCGTCAGGGCCACGAGGCCCGCTGCCGCCAGTGCCTGCGCGCCTGGCATGCGCGCGCCGCCGAACCAAGCCTCGCCGCGGCCGATCATGACCGCGCCCAGATGGCCAAGCTGGCCGATGTCACTCGCGCCGATGGAGCCGAACCACGGCAGCACCGGTACGACGTCGCGCTGCACCATGGCGAGCAGCAGCGCCGTCGCTGCGGTGGACACGCCGGTGGTGCCGAGCGCGAGTTCGGCAAGCCGGCAGACCATCGCGGCCCGGCAGGTCGCGATCGGCAGCGCCGGGCCGACGCCGATGGTGCGGCCGCGGATGATTTGGGTCTGAAAGGCGGCGACGGCATCGGGCGCGATGCGGTGGCCGAGATTGCCGCCGAGCCCGGTGTTAAGCCCATAGACCGGACTGTCCGATGCGGCATGCCGCGCCACAACGGCTTCAGCCGCGGCGATGCGCGCCCAGGCCTCGGCGGGGATGTCCACCGCCAGGTCGCGCGTCGCGGCGCGCGCCACGTCGGCGATACGCAGCGGGGTTTCGCCAAGGCGGAACGGTGCGGTTGTCACGTGCCGATCTCGCCCTTGCAGGCCGGCACATAGGCGCCGGGCGCCGCGTCGCTGGCGGGATTCAGCGGCGTGGATTCGGCGCTGGACAGGGTCCGCGCCCAGCGCGCCGCCGCACGGACAGTCGCGTCCTTCGCGCCGGCATCGCGCCCGTTCTCGAAGTTGGACCAATCGGCCAGCAGAGGGCGCCAGAAGGCGACCTGATAACGCAAAATCGACTGTGCGCAGCGGTTGTGGCAATCGGTGGCGCCGCCGACCATCAGCCCGCCTTTGTCCGACTGGCTGACGTAGAAATGGACGTCGCGGTAGGTTACCAACACGTCCGCGCAGGGCTTCACCGTTTCGGTGATAACGGCATGCAGCAAATGCGGTGCGATCGGCAGGCGGCAGCGCGCCATCGCCGCCAGGCGCGACGAGTAGGCCGCCACGCACAGAAACACCTTGTCGGCGCGAACGGTGCCGCGGCCGGTCTCCACTCCCGCCACGCGGCCGGCTTCGACGCGGATGCCGGTGACCTCGCACCACTCAAGGATGTCCTGGCCACGCGCTCTGGCGGACCGCGCATAGGCCCAGGGCACCGCATCATTCCGCACCTTGCCGCCGCGCCGATGCAGGAAGCCGTCGAGTACCGGGAAGCGGGCGTTGTCCAGCATGGAAGTAGTTGGACCGCCCAATCGTGATGTTGCGCCCGACATTGCCGAGGCCGATCGGCCCGCGTTCCAGCACGGAGACAGCCGTGATTCGGTGTTCCGGCTCCAAGTGATACGCGGTGACCAGCTTATGCCCTCCGCCGCCCGCCACCCCGGACCGATAGGCCGCCGTCGCGACGGCGCGGACCAGGGACAGTCGAAATCGGCGGACATGCCGAAGCCGGGGCTCCTTGGGAAAGGTAACGGATATACATTGGGCCGCTGCGGCAACCTTGTCCATCGCGATTCGGGACGTTCGCTGTGGGTGGGATTACCCCGTTTTTGTGGACGGTTTTTGGGCTTGCGGGCCATGGTTCTGTCAGGGCTGCTTCGTAAGGTGGGGATTCTCGCATCGCTCGATCACCTGATACGCCAGATCATCGTGCATATGGCCCGACCAAGCGCAGCAACGACTTCGTGGCCCATCTCGAACAACTCGACCGTCTCTACGGACCGAAACCAGGGTATCCGACCGCGGAGATGGAGTGGGACGGACAGCGAGCCCGCATCTCCGCCTCTCTCTCACCGCCAACCTGGGGCCGGCGCCTTGCGCACGCGCCGATGTATTTCCGCGAACGAGGTAATCCGCCCTTCCCAGAATTCGTCGATGACATCGCGGTTGATCATCACCCAGGCCGACACGCGCTCGAAGTCCCTCTCGTTCAGGCCGCCGCTCACCTGGATGACCATAGGCTCTACCGCCAGAACCGTGAGCCTTTCGGCCTCGAAGCGCGGGCCGGGAGTGACCCCGACCAGTATGCTCTCTTCGCCGTGTCCACGCCGGAGCCATATCACTTGCACCAAGCCCGTTAAATGCCTTGGCAGGCTAATATTGTCCTGCTTGATCCGATCGGCCGCGGCATTCGCCGCGACGGATTGGTCTCCTTCTGCCTCTCGCGGAGACGGTGAGTGCCGTTGCTGGAGCACGGCAGGCATGGCGACTTCGGCAGCCGCGACGGCTGGCATCGTAGAGGACGGCACGGCCGGCCGATCAAGCTGTTTCTCTACATCTACATCAACGACGTCGGCGCTCGGCTGCATCGCCGCCGCGCCGTCTGCCGCGATCTCATCTTCTGCACGTCCCGCATGGCGAACGCTGACGTGCTCACTATCGACCGCCAAGGCGATCGAACGATCCGCCTCGAAGACGAGGCGAAGTGCGGCCTCGAAGCCGCTCCTGAATTCGGCGACATCCTGCGAAGCAGTGCCGAACCGCTTGCGCAGGTCGTCCCACGTCGTGGTCACGATCTCGTCCACGGCCGGGTGGCGGAGGGACAGCCTGATCCACGCATAGGCGTCGAGCGCAGTCGGCGTGGCCGACAGTTCTCGCACGACACGCCGGTCGAGAGGGACGAGGGCGTGGTCAACCAAGTCGGAAAGAAACTTCGCGCTCAGCCGGACACCTGAACGCCACCCGAGGTCGCCGGCACGGCGTCGGCTCCGCGCGTCGAACACGCTGACTTTCGCGTTTTTATCTCGCGATAACACGATCTGCGCCGCCTGAAGACGCTGCCACTGATCGGCCAGGTCGCGTGTCTTCGGATCAATACCCAACGCGGCGGCCAGCAGCGTCACATCCGCGCCAAGCTCGACGACCTGGCTGTTCGCTCGAAAGGCTGCGTCGCAGATGTGCATCATACTCAGGCGAAGAACGCGTCCGCTCGGCACCACGTCGTTGCTCACGCTGGGCTCAATGCGAACAGACCCAGCGTCGACATCGCGCTGCCACGCTCCGCGCGTGGCTCGCATCGGCCATGCCATGCTGCAGAACGCCGCGTGCACCCAGATGACAGCGTCGGCCGGTCGCGTGACGGCGGCATCCGGCGCCAGCGGGCGCGGAGGTCGATCCAAGCTCATATCGAAAAAGACTCACTTCGAGGATGGGGGAGAGGGGCACGGTCCAGGCCTCACAATGACGCCAGCGCCCGGTCCATGCTGGCATTCAGCAGATAGGCTCTTGCGGTGGATGAGGAAAGGCCAGCGCTGTTTCAGCCGGTAGCTGCCTCTGCTGGCGCCGTAAAGTGGACAGGCCGAACCAAGTCTGGACGATGGAAAACACGTATATTCCGATGCCGCGCGGGTTTGTCTATCTGGTGGCGGTGGTGGATTGGTTCAGCCGGCGGGTCCTGGCCTGGAGGCTGTCGATCATCCTGGAGACCGAGTTCTGCCTCGACGCAGTGTCTGAAGCGCTGGCGCGGTACGGCAAGCCTGCGATTTTCAACACCGACCAGGGCAGCCAATTCACCAGCGTGGCCTTCACGGGGCTGCTGCTGGCGCAGGATATCGCGATCAGCATGGACGGGCGGGGCGGCTGGTTGGACCGGGTGTTTGTCGAGCGGCTGTGGCGTTCGGTGAAGTACGAGGCAGCGTATCTGCGGGACTACGACAGCGTGAGCGATGCGCGCGCGTCGCTCGGCCGGCATCTGGATTTCTGCAATGCTCGGCCGCCGCATTCGAGCCTTGGGGCGAGAACGCCAGAGCAGGCCTATCTCAGCCATCTGCCACAGCGCACTGGCAGCGTGCCGCCGGTGCCGCTCCGGCCGGGCTACGTCCACCCTGCGCGACACCACGGCGCCGGCAAGACGTGCGTTTCAACCGGCAGGAGATCCACTTATCGGAATTGCTGCAGCGAGGTACCGAGCCACCTTTAACCACGCCATCGGGACAACCTCAGTTTGGGATTTTAACCACCGGGATCACGACGGACATATCAGCCGCCCTGCCAGACCCGCACCACCGCCGCGCCATGCGCACGTTCGTCGCGCAGGATCAAACCCGTCAATTCCGGCGCGGCTTCCGCTCGCCCGGCTTCAGCCACCAGCAGCGCGCCCGGCGCTATCCAGCCGGCTGCCGCCAGAGCCCCAACTGCGCGTTTCACAAGATCCTGCCCATAGGGCGGGTCGAGAAAGATCAGCGTGCAGGGATGTTCCGCCCGTGGCGGACGGGTGGCATCCACGGCCAACACCTTGCTCGACGCCTCGGCGCCACAGGCGGTGATGTTGGCGCGAATGGCGGCCAGGGCGGGGCGAGCAATTTCCAAGAACGCCACGTGAGCGGCGCCGCGCGACAGCGCCTCAAGCCCCAGGGCGCCGGTGCCGGCAAAGGCATCCAGCACCCACGCCCCATCCAGCCTGTCGCGCCCGCCCCAGGGCGCATGCGTCAGCACGTCGAACAGCGCCTGGCGCACGCGGTCGGCGGTGGGGCGTGTCGCATCGCCCGGTGGGGCGGTCAGGCGCCGGCCTTTGTGACGGCCGGCGATGATCCGCATCGGCTTACGGTTTGCGCGCCGGGCGCGGCCGGGATGGCGCTCCCGACGGGCGGTCGGCCGTCGGGGTCTTGCGGGTGCTGGGCCAGGGCGCTTCGTCCGCCCGCCAGTCCGGCGCGCCCCAGGGGGTCAGCATAGGGTCACCGGCGCTGCGTCCGCGCGGTACCCGGGCGGGTTTCTCCGGCGTGGGGTCCGGCGCATCTGGCGCGCGTTCGGTGCCGCGCAGCAGGCGGGGGGCGGCGTCCACCCCCAGCTGGTCACGCATCACCTTGGCGTTCACTTCCTCGACCGCGCCATCCGGCAGCAGGCCGAGCTGGAAAGGGCCGTAGGCGACGCGGATTAGCCGCGTGACATGCAGGCCGAGATGCTGCAACACGCGCCGAACCTCGCGATTCTTGCCTTCGTGGATGCTGACGGTCAGCCAGGCATTCGCGCCTCGACGGCTGTCGAGCCCGGCCTCGATCGGGCCATATTTCAGACCCTCCACGGTGATCCCGCGGGCCAAGGCGGCGAGTCCGCCTTCATCCACAGGGCCATGCACCCTGGCGCGGTAGCGGCGGATCCAGCCATTAGCGGGCAGTTCCAGCTTGCGCGCCAAGGCGCCGTCATTGGTCAGCAACAGCAGCCCCTCGCTTGTCAGGTCCAGCCGACCCACCGAGACCAGCCTCGGCAGGTTGGCGGGCAGGTTCTCGAACACCGTGGGGCGGCCTTCGGTGTCGCGGTGCGTGGTCACGAGGCCGCGCGGCTTGTGGTAGCGAAACAGGCGCGTGCGCTCTGGCGCCGCGACGGGCGTGCCGTTGACGGTGACGCGGTCGGTCGGGCGGACGAAGGTCGCTGGCGTCATCACCTTGTGCCCGTTCAGCACAACGCGGCCCTCGGAGATCAGTTTCTCTGCGTCCCTCCGGCTGGCGATGCCGGCGCGGGCAAGGAACTTGGCGATGCGGTCGCCGCGCTCGCCTTGGGGCGTCAGATCGTCGTCATCCTCGCCGGGCGCTGCGGCGATGGGGGTTTCGTCCAGCCCACCCTCGATGCTGCGGGCGCGGGAGGAACGTCGCTTGCTGCCGCGCACGCGGTCGGCCAGCGGCACGTTCGGCAGGTCGTCGTCCGCATCGCCGCTCATGCCCGCACCAGGGTGCGCCGACCGGCGAATGAGGCGGCGGCGGCTATGAAGGCGCGGAAGATCACGGGGTCGGCCGGGTCCACCGAATATTCCGGATGCCATTGCACGCCGAGGCAGAAGGTCTTGCCCGGCGCCTCGATCCCCTCGATCACGCCATCGGGCGCCACGGCGTTGACGATGGCATTGCGCCCGGGGGTCGCGACCGCCTGGTGGTGCGCGGTGTTCACCGCCATGTGCGTGCCGCCGATGATGCGCGCGAGCAGGGTCCCCGGGGTCACCGCCAAGTCGTGGCCCGGCTGGTCACGGGGCGTTGGTTGCTCGTGCTCCAGCGCCCCCGCCACGTCGTCCGGTATATGCTGGTGCAGGGTGCCGCCAAGGACGACCGCCAGAAGCTGCTGCCCACCGCAGATGCCGAGGACCGGCATGTCACGCGCGATCGCTCCGCTCAACACGGCGAGCTCGAAGCCGGTGCGGTCTTGCTTCAGCAACACGGTCTCGTGCATCGGCGCTCCGCCATAAAGGCTTGGGTCCACATCGAAGGCGCCGCCGGTCACCACCAGCCCGTCGATCCGGTCGAGGTAGGCCTCGGCCAAACCGGCCTCATGCGGCAAAGCGACCGGCAGGCCGCCGGCGACGGCAACCGCGCTGCAATAATTCTGCCGCAGCGCGTACCAAGGCAGCTTGGACCAGCCGCCGGCGGGCTCGGCATCCAGGGTCAGGCCTATCAGGGGAGTGTTTGACATGCCGCTTGCTACGCGCCGGAAGGCGCCTGCGTAAAGCACTCCCTTGAAGCATCAGCCTTGCGCCCGCTGCCCCGCCTGGGCCAGACGTCGGGAATGGAGAGCCAGATGGATCTTGCCTTGGCGGAAGCCCGCGGTGCCGCCGCGCGGGGGGAGGTCCCGGTCGGCGCAGTCGTGACAGATGGTGCGGGTAACGTGCTGGCGGCGGAGGGCAACGAGGTTGAAGCACGTCGCGACCCCTCGGCGCATGCCGAATTGCTGGCGTTGCGTGCGGCGGCGGCACGGCGCGGCGACCGCGTGCTGCCTGATACAACACTGTGGGTGACACTGGAGCCATGCCCGATGTGCGCGCATGCGGCGAGCCTGTTCAGGGTGCGGCGCGTGGTTTTTGGTGCGTATGACCCGAAAAGCGGTGGGGTCGAGCACGGATCGAGGGTGTTCAGCCACCCGACCTGCCACCATATACCGGAGGTTGTGGGCGGTGTGCGGGAGGCCGAAGCGGGTGGACTGCTGCGGGAGTTCTTCGCGGGGTTGCGGTAGCACCTACTTCCCGCGAACCGCCGCAAGCCCCGCGAAGCGACCCCCGGACGGCGAGGTCAAACGACGCAGCGATGTGGTCGGAATCTTCCCCAACGAGGCCGCCGTCACCCGGCTGATCGGAGCGATCCTACTGGAGCAGAACGACGAATGGGCCGTCCAGCGCGCCCGCTACATGAGCCTGGAAACCATCGCTCCATTGCGCGATCATCTCTCCGTCAGTCTGCCGTCCTTGGCAGCATGAACGAGCAGATGATCCGCCGGGCCAACGCCGCCAGCGTGCCGTTCCAGTGGGAGGCTGCTGACAGCGTCTATGGCGTGGGCGAGGTGGAGCAGGTGCTGCGCCGGGCTGGAGATGCGGGGATCTCCTCGACCGCCGCCGCGACCGAATGCGCATCGGCCAATGCCTGGCGCGCCGCATCTGCCACCGCCGCGCCGTATGCCGCTTCACCGTGTGCCGCTGATGTTCGCCGCGCTGAACGTGCTCGACGGTACGGTGATCGGCCGCAACATGCACCGCCAGCGGCATCAAGAATTCTTCAACCAGGTTGAGGCCGCGGTGCCGACGGGAAAGACGGTCCACGCCTTCGTCGACAATTACGCCACCCACAAACACTCCAAGGTGCCCGCCTGGCTCGTCCGTCACCCCCGCTGGACCTTCCACTTCACACCCACCAGCGCCTCGTGGCTCAGTGCCGTCGAGGGTTCTTCTCAGCGCCCAGCCTGCGCCGGGATCAAGCGCGAGGTCTTCCGTTCGCTCGTCGATCTGCAGGTCGCCATAAGCCGCTACGTCGCTGAGCACGACAAACACTGCAAGCCCTTCATCTGGCCTGCCGACCCCGAACGGGTCCTCGCCGCCATCGCCCGCGGGAACCATGTGTTGGAGTCACTCCACCAGCAAGCGGCAGGGATGCTCAGCCACGCCTCCAGGATTAAGCGGTTGCCCGTCGCAGATGGGCCGCCGCACCCATCGACAATGCCAGAGCCCCGTGCCCGACGAGTGATGCCCAGGCAACGGCGCCGAAGCCGAAAAATGCCGGCAGCCCGCCCATCAGGCTCGCGACCACATATCCGGAGAAAACCCAGAGGATCAGGCCGAACACGCCGGCCACGCCCCACCATGGCAGCACCGGTGCAAGCAGGCGCGCCAACGGTCGCGCCACGAGAAGAAAGGCCAGTGGGAACAGCAGCAGGCCGGTGCAGAGGTGCACCACGATGGCCTCTGGTCCGGCAATGCCGAGCGCCGCGTCAATCAGGGTGCGCGGATCGAGCGCGAAGCCGAGCAAGACCGGCGCCGCGATCCGCGCGAAGATCTCCCATGCCGCCAGACCGGCCAGCCCGATCAGGAGCGCTTCGCCAAGCACGCGCAGCGCTCGCGGCGCCGGTCGTTCCGCCGCCGGGAACGCACTCCCGGCAGGCACCAGATGGGCTGCGACATCGGGGCGCTGCACTGCGGCCAGGCGCGCCATGACCTGATCCTCCACCGCACTGTCCAGCTGCTCCTGCGTCACGGCGGCGGGCAGCATGCCAACGGTCGTGGTCATCTGCGCCATGTACCGCGCACACAACTTGCACATGGTCAGGTGCATCCGGAACTGTGCCCGATCGAGCGGGGGCAGGTCGTCGTCGAGATGGCGGCTTGCGCGCGCGGCGACTTCCTTGCAGGTCAGCATATCCCAACTCCCGGCCTTGCGGTGAACTTCGATCACCGCCAGTTCTCGCGCGCGGCATGCCCTGTAGTGGGGCCACCGGCCGAAGCGTTACATCCCATGGCGGGACTCACGTCGCGGCGCTGACTGGCGCTGTCTTGGAGGGTGTCGGGCTGACTGCCAGGGCCGCATCAAGGGTTGCCCGTAGTTTGATCCGTGCGCGGTGCAGGAGAACGCGGAGATTGCCCTCGGAGATCTCCAGCAGCCGGCAAACCTCCTGCGGCTCCTGGCCCTCGACGTCACGCAGCAGGACGGCCGCCCGTTGCGCGGGCGGCAGCTTGTCGAGCGCGTCGCTGAGCAGCGACAGCACCTCCCGCCCGCCGACGTCGCGTTCTGGCGTCATTCCATCCCACGGCAGCGGCGGGTCCGCCCAGTTTCCACCCGACGAGAAGCGGCTCTCATCCAGGCTCGACGTTTCCTCCCCGCCCTCGTCGTGGAGAAAGTCGGAAAAGCTGCGCATGCGTCGATCGCGCACGGCGCGCGCGCGGGCCTTGTTGACCACGATGCCGGCGATCCAGGATTTCAGTGGCGCCACCCCGGCATAGGCCTCGATGGTGGTGAAGACGGTGACCCAGCTGTCCTGCACCACCTCCTCCGCCGTCGCCCGGATGCCGCAGAAAGTCTGCGCGAGACGCACCAGTCGCGTGTGGTGCCGACGGACAAGCTCGCGGTAGGCCCGCTCCTCCCCCGTTCGGAGGCGCGCCACGAACGCGTCGTCTTCCATAGCGCCCTCCCATGCTTTGCTCACGCAGCCGGCAGGATGGCGCCCGCGATGGCGGGTGCGGCCAGGTGGGCTCGCCAAAGTCTTCGTCGCAGATCGGCCGGCGGTTACGCCGCTCCTTGTCCCTCGAATCGTGCAGGTGCGGCGTAACGCCCGGGGGGTTCCAGCGAACATGAAGGGACCGATGGTCGAAGCGAGGACTTTCGCAGCGTCATTTTGAAGGACAGCGATGCAGGATTACCTTTGGGGCATAGCCATAACGACGACGAGCCATGCTGCCGTGGCCGCCCTGAACGCCGCGACCCTTTCGCTTCTCTCGCTACGCGACGACACGGCGCGTCACCTTGCCGGGGCTGTCGCGGCAGATCCTGGCCTGGTCGTGGGGCATGCGGCGCTCGGCATGCTCCACCTTGCCAGCGGCCGAGGCCCGCGGCACGCCGATGCACGCCGTTGCCTCTCGATGGCACGCGTAGCCTTTGCCCAGCGTGGTGGCACGCAGCGCGAGGGTGCGCTGGTCGCGGCGCTCGGCGCCTGGACCGAGAAGGGCGATATGTGGCAGGCCGCCGATCGCCTCGACGAGCGGCTCCGCGTCGCACCCGTGGATCCGCTGCTGCTGCGGCTCGCCTATGCGATCCGTTTCATGCTCGGCGACCCGGTCGGCATGCGGTTTTCGGTGCAGCAAGCGCTGGGCGCGATGCCCGCTGATGCCCACGGGCGGTCGTATCTGCGCGGGTGCCTCGCCTTTGCACTCGGCGAGACGGGCGAGCGTTGGCG
>JBBRWI010000076.1:0-15823 GCA_038249305.1 Acetobacterales bacterium | reverse complement strand
GGAGATGAGAAAGGCGGTGATCACCGCCGGCACCGTGCCGATGCCGAACCAGATCACCAGGATCGGCACGACCGCAACCTTGGGCACCGAGTTGAAGGCGATCAGCAGCGGGTACAGCCCGGCGTAGAGAATGCTGGACGAACCGATCGCGACCCCGAGCGCCAGGCCGAAGACGATCGCCAAGGCGAAGCCGATCAGCGTCGTCATCAACGTCTGCCAGGAATTGTCCAGCAGCGGCTTCCACCACTTGATCATGCTGGCGGCGATGTCGGTCGGCGCCGGCAGGATGAACTGCGGCACGTCGAAGGCCTTCACCCCGGCTTCCCAGATCAGGAAGGTGCCCATGATGATCATCCACGGCAGCCAGGTCTGCAGCGTTCGGCGGCGGCGCGCGGCCAGTGCCATCGCCTCGGCGCGCGACGGGCCGCGGTTGGTCGGGATTTTCACCGGCGGTTGATCGGATACGGTGTCACGCGGCATCGACGGTCTCCGGCATGGGCATGCCCTCGCGGCGGGCATCGGCGATGTGTTCGCGCAGGTCGTGCACCAGGGTCTGGAATGCGGGTTTGTAGACGTCGTCCATCGTCCGCGGGCGCGGGAAGGGGACGACGCGCTCGGCGATGATGCGCCCCGGGCGGGCCGACATCACCAGCACGCGATCGGCCAGAAACACCGCCTCGCGCAGGTCATGGGTGACCAGGATGACGGTCGGCTTCAGCGTCTGGCAGACGGTCTGCAATTCCAGCCAGAGATCTTCGCGGGTGAAGATATCGAGCGCCCCAAAGGGTTCGTCCAGCATCAGCAGCGGCGGATCGTGGATCAGCGCGCGGCACAGGCTGGCGCGCTGCTGCATGCCGCCGGAGAGTTGGTAGGGGAACTTCTCCTCGAACCCCTTCAGCCCGACCATGGCGAGCAGGCGCTTGGCCTTGGCCGTGTACATGCCACGTTCGGACCGCAGGCGGCGGCGGTGGGGTTCCACCACCTCAAGCGGCAGCATCACATTGTCGATGATGTTGCGCCACGGCAGCAGGGTCGGCGCCTGGAACGCCATGCCGGCCGAGGACAGCGGGCGGTCCACTTCCTGCCCATCGACGATCACGACGCCATGGGTCATCGGCCACAGCCCGGTCACCAGCCGCATCAGCGTCGATTTGCCGCAGCCCGACGGGCCGACGACGGCGACGAATTCACCCTTCGCCACCGACATCGAACATTCCTTCAGCGCCAGGGTGCCCTCGATCCCGCCATAGCGCATGGCGACATCGGAAATCTCGACGAAGGGGCGGTCCATCGTGGCGCTCATCGGCCGTTTTCCTGCGTCCATCGGGTATCCTGCATCGATCCGTCCTCGGCCCCCGGCGCGGGGGGCATCGCAATCGATCCATCGATAGCATGACAAATCGGCATGACGATCCAGCAATTTTTGCGCCGAGGGTGTGTGGATGAGGGCGCTTGCCCAGCGTGGCCCGGCACCGCCCAATCTTTGGGCAGATGCTGCCTATGCGCTCTGCCGCAGGCGCCAGGCCAGCCCCAACGCCGCAACCGACAGTACGACCCCCATCACCCCGATGCCCACCAGCCCCAGCACGGCGATGCCGACCCCAGCCAACGCCGCCCCCGCCGCCTGGCCCAGGAACAGGGCCATGCATTGCCCGCCAGCACCACCGTCCGCGCCGCCGGCACCAGCCCGACCAGCCGCGCCTGCACGATGGGCGCGAGCGCAAAAAGCGCGAAGGACGTGCCGAGGATGCAGCCCCCCTGCAGCATCGGCGCCATCGGCGGCGCCGGCCAACAGCAAGGTCTGCCCCAACAACATCACGATCATCAGCATCGGCAGGACAACGGCGGCGCGTATGCCATGTCGATCGGCCAGCCAGCCACCCACCGGCACGCCGGCCAACCACCCACCGGCACGCCGGCCAGCGACGCGACGCCGACCAGCATCTGCATCATCGCGACCCCCGATCCGGTCAGCCCCGAAACCCGGTTCACCGCCGGGCCGATATACGCCGCGAAGCAGAAGACCGCGGCGAAGCCGAGGAAGGTGAGCGCCAGGGTCGGCGGTACGCCAGGGCTGCGCAGGGCTGCCAGGCCGATGCGACCGGCGCCGGCCTCGACCGGCACATCGGGCAGCACCAGCCGGATCAGCAGCGCCGCGGCCAGCGCCAGCCCGCCGGCCAGGGCAAAGGCGCCTTGCCAGCCGAAGAACTCGCCCACGACCGACCCCATCGGGATGCCGAACAGGAAGGCCGCGGTGGTGCCGGCGATGACCGTGGCCATGGCGCGCCCACGCCTTTCGGGCGGGGCCAGCATCGCGGCGGTGGCGGTGGCGGCGCGACTGCGCGAAGCGGCACCAGAGGCCCAATACCTGGCCGACCTCCGCCAGAAGGGCCACGACCACCCCGCGGCGGGGTGCCCGCAACGCGGCATAGCCCAGGCGATTGCGCGCAAGGTCGAGTGCGGCCGCGGCCACCGCGACGTGTTCGATGGCGGCACGCGCCGTCGCCACGCGCTGTTCGTCATAGGCCGCGGCGACATGGCCGGCATCGCGCAGCGCGCGGGACCGGGCGGCATCGGCGGTGGCGCGGCGGGCCTCGGCGGCGGCGGTGTCCAGATCGGCCTGGGCGGCGCGCAGGGATAGGGTCAGGTCGGCGGCATCAAGCCGCGCCAGCACCTGGCCGGCTTCGACCAGGCGTTCGGTAATGCGGCCGCCGGTGCGGAAGCCCACATCCACCTCACGCCGTGCGCGGATCTGGCCGGTGAAGGCGCGGGTCGTGGTGGCGGTGCACAGGAGCACCTCCGCGACCTGGACCGGGCGGGGGGCTTCGACGGTCGGGATTTCGACAGCCTCCGGCTGGCAGGCGGCCAGGCCGGGGAGGAGCAGGAGGGGGGGCGCGGGGGTTGGGCATGGCGGGGCCTCGTGACGACCCGGAAGATAAAAAGTGTTGCATGACGAAAGTCAACAATCGTCATTTCACATTTTAGGCAAATATCAGGCCCGAAAGCCACGCAGCAGAAAATCCACCATCACATCGAGTTGCGCCTTCAACGCACCCTCCGACTGCCCCTGGCGCAAGCAATCCGACAGCATCATCGGATGCGTCCAGGCCAGGGTCGCGGTCTTCACGACCTCCGCCCCGCTGGCCGTGTCGATCGGGGCGAAGGCGCCATCGGCGATGCCATCGGCCAGGACACGCGCGGTGACCGCCTTGATCGCGACGATGAAACCTTCGACCACGCCCCAGTGCTCGGTCATCGCTGCCTCCACCATGTCGTGCATCCGGCGTTCCTGGACAAAAAGCCGCAGGTCGCTTTCGAACAGGTGGTGCAACAGGGCGCGCAGGCGGGCAGGCGCGGGGCCGGGGCCGGCCGCGATCGCTTCGGCCCCGGCCATCACACCGTCGAGCATATGCGCGGCGATGGCTTCGTTGATGGCGCTTTTCGACGGGAAGAAGCGATAGACATTGGCCGGCGACATCGACAATTCGCGCGCGATGTCGGCCACCGTGGTCTTCTGGTAACCGATGCGGCGGAACAGCGCCTCGGCCACGGCTTCGATCCGGGCACGGGTATCCGCGGCGCGCCGATCATGGGGCGGGCGGGCGGCCTGGAGACGGGATGCGGACATCGGGCACCGTGATGATTGACGTGAAGCGTCACTCTATCAGAGGTCTCGACGTCGCGCGAGCATCCCCGGAACGTGACTTCAGCCATGTCCAGGCGGGGGGCAGGATGCGTTGCAACCTGGCCGCCCGGCACCCCATCTTACGCAAGGCAATGGCCAGGAGTCACCCACATGACCGTTCCCGACGTCTCGCCTGCCGATGCCTGGGCCGCGTTGCAATCGGACCCGGATGCGGTGCTGGTCGATGTCCGCACCGATGCGGAATGGACCTTCGTCGGGGTACCGGACCTCGCGTCGGCCGGCAAACAGCCGGTGCTTATCCCCTGGCAGGTCTATCCCTCGATGCAGGTCAACGGCGCCTTTGTCGAGCATCTGCGGCGCTCGGGCGTGACCCCCTTGTCCAAGGTCTTCTATCTCTGCCGGTCGGGTGCGCGGTCTTTGGCCGCGGCGCAGGCGGCCCAGGCGGCGGGGTTTCCGAACGCCGCCAATATCGCCGATGGGTTCGAGGGGCCGCCGGATGCCGCGGGGCATCGCGGCGCGGTGGCGGGTTGGAAGGCCGATGGCCTGCCGTGGCAGCAGCGCTAGAGCACGATCGATCCAGGTGGATCGATCGTGCTCTAGAAGCCGTTGAATCTAGAGCAACATCGGATCAGATGATTCCATCTGATCCGATGTTGCTCTAGGCATCCCAGAACCGCGCCGCGTCGGCGTCAGCCGTGGCCGCCGAAGCCGGTTCGCACCACGATGCGCCCGAAGGGTACCGACCGATCGATAGTGATCGAGTAGCCGTCCGCGGCCTTGGCCAGGGCTGTAACAATCTGCATGCCCAGTCCGGC
This sequence comes from Acetobacterales bacterium, assembly GCA_038249305.1. Lineage (GTDB taxonomy): Bacteria > Pseudomonadota > Alphaproteobacteria > Acetobacterales > Acetobacteraceae > Humitalea. The sequence continues at coordinate 11,362 of JBBRWI010000076.1, read as the reverse complement.
TGACGATGCCGGGTCAAAGCCGGGCGGAAAGCCGCCGCCATCATCAGAAACGGTAATTTCCAGGCCATCGACCAGCCGCTTGACCGCCATGCGCACCGAACCGGTGCTATGTTTCAGCGCGTTCGTGACCAGTTCCACCGCAATCAATCCAAGCGGCGCGACATCATCGGCTTCCAGCCTGAACGGGGTAACGTCCAACTCCAAACTGCGGTTCTCCGCCAGGTTCGGCAGCAGACCCTCCATGTCATCCAGCAACCCGCGCAGATAGGCCGCGATGTCGGTGCCCGTGATGGAACCCCCGTCGTAGAGCCGGTGGTGAATCGCCGCGATGGCCAAGACCCGGGCGGCGGCTTCCTCGATAACCGTCTTCGATTCGGGGTTCGTCATCTGGGAGGACTGCATGGTCAGCATGCTGCGCACCAGTTGCAGGGAATTCTTTACCCGATGATGGACCTCCTTCATCAACAGATCCTTCTCGTGCAACAGGCCCTGGTTCTCCAGTAGAAGCGCTTCCTTTTCGCCCAGCAGGATTTCCAGGGCGTTTTGCCGCCGCTGGGCCTGGACGGCGACCGCCAAGGTATTGGCCAGGGACTGCAAGAACGTCACGTCATACGCGTTGAAATCGTGCCGATCGGTGCTGTCGCCTTCCAGCACACCGAAGCGCTCGCCATCACCCGCCTGGATCAGGACGTTGATGGCGCTGCGGATATTGTGCTCCGCCAGCAGGGTTGGGGTACGGAAGCGCTGTTCGCTTTCGAGGTGGTTCGAGATGACCGGCAGGCCAGTGCGGAACGCGTAGCCGGCCGGGCTTTGCAGGTCGCCGCCAAAGCGCGCCTTCCCGACAACGCCTTCTTTCCAACCGATGCCCGCACGCACGAGAAAGGTCGCCTCCCCCGGCTCGTACTCAAGCACCTTACCGAAACGCGCATCCAAACCTGCGGCCGCCACCCGGCTTGCCTCGTCCAGGATTTCCTGCAGGCTTGCCGCCTGCATCGCAAATCGACCAAAGGCTGCGACCCGTTCCTGCTGCCGAAGCCGTATCGCCAGTTCGGGCGCGGTGAGGGCGGGGGCGGTTTCAGGCATGCGCTGTCCTAGCGGATGGTGCGCCAGCCTACAACAAAGTAGGCTTTACCGCCGTCCCGCGATGCGCTGGTTCTCCAGCCGCGATAACAGTCGCACCACGGGCCACAGCAGGATGAAATACGCGACGGCTGCCGCCACGATCGGTGTCGCATTGTAGGTGACGCTTTGCGCCTGGCGGGCCTGGAACAACAGTTCCGGCAGCGCTACGACCGAAGCGATGGAGGTCAGTTTCACCACTTCCAGCGTGTTCGACACCAGGTCCGGCAGTACGTTCCGCACCGCCTGCGGCAGCACCACCAGGGTGAAGATCGGGACGGGACGCATCCCGAGCGCGCGCGCTGCCTCGGCCTGGCCACGCGGCACGCTGTCCAGCCCCGCCCGCAGGATTTCGGCGTAATAGGCCCCGGTATTGAGGAAGAAGCCCAAGGCCACCGCGCCCCAGGGCCCCAAATCCACCCCGGCAAACGGCAATCCGGCAAACAGGAAAATCAGCAGCACCAGCGGCGGAAGCGCGCGGAACACATCCACCCAGGCCACCGCCGGCCAGCGTACCCAAGGGTTTTCCGACCGCGACAACAGCGCGAAGATCATCCCCCCGAGGATACCGAGCGGCACCGTCATGGCCGATAGCAGCAGCGTCTGGATCAGCCCCGCCTGCAGGATCGGCCAGGCCTGGACCACGATGGACCAGTCCAGGAAGGCCAGCCGGAAATCATCCCAGCTCATCGGGCAAAAGGCTTGGCGAAGTGCCGCTCCACCCACCGGCCAAAGGCGACGACCGGCAGGAACAGCAGCAGATAGGCCAGCGCGCCGAGGGTCAGCGGCGATGGGTTCGACGAAAACGCCACGGCCGATTGCGCCGCCCCCAGGATTTCGCTGACCGCGACGACGCTGCCGAGGGCGGTGCCCTTGGTGATCGCGATGGTGCGATTGGTCAGCGGCGGGATCACCATCCGCAGCGCCTGCGGCAGCACCACCAGGAACAGCACCGGCAGGAAGCGCAGGCCGAGCGCGCGGGCGGCCTCGGTCTGGCCATGCGGCACGGCGGTGATGCCTGCCCAGAAAATTTCCTCGGAGAAAGCCGCCAGCACCAGCGTCAGCGCCAGCCAGGTCGCGGCGAAGCCGCTGAACGACAACCCCGCCGCCGGCAGGCCGAAATAGAACAACACGATGATGACCAGCGGCGGCAAGGCGCGGAACAGATCGACCACGAAAATGATCAGCCAGTTCAGCGGCCGCAGCCCAAAGGCGCGGATCACGGCGAGGACCAGCCCCAGGGCCAGCCCCGCCAGCACGATCAACACCGCCAGTTCAATCGTGACCAGCAGGCCTTCCAGGATCTTCGGCCAGTATTGCGCCAGGACGCGCGCGTTGAAGAACGAGAAAACAAACGCGTCCCAGTCATTCATGCCCTTACGAGCAACGCGGTTCGCGCGGCGTCGGGTCGTAGCCCGCAAGGCCCGGCACGCCGATGCCCGGGAAGACGGTGTTCTCGGCATCATCCGTGGTCGGCGCAATGCCGAACCACTGCTGCGACAGCCGCGCGATGGTGCCGTCCTTCTTCATGCATTCCAGCGCGTTTTCCAGCGCGACCTGCATCGCGGTATTGTCGCGCCGCAGGGGGGCCGACCAATGCGCCCGCGTGTCGGTCATCACGAAGTCGGCGACGAACTGCGGCGTGCGAGTCGCGGCGTAGCGCACCACGGTATTGCCGCCGAGGTTGGCATAGGCGCGGCCTGACACCACCGCCTGCACCGCATCGGTCTGGGTGTCATAGGCCTGCACCGTGAAGCCTAAGCGCTCCGCATTGGCGTTGGCCCAGGCGTCATAGGCGCTGCCCTTGTTCACGCTGATGGCGCGGCCGCGCAGGTCGGCCGTGCCGGTGATCGGCGCCGAACCACGGCGGATGCCGAACTGGAAGGCGGTGAACAGGTAGCCTTCGGTGAACAGCATGTTTTCCGCGCGTTCGGCCGTCGCGGTGACGGGGGCGCAGAGGAAGTCGTAGCGCCCCGCGTTCATCGCCGGGATCAGCCCGGAGAAGGAGGCGCTGTCGATCACGATCTCCCGCCCCATGCGGCGGGCGGCCTCGCGGAACAGGTCGATGTTGAAGCCCTGCACGCCACCTTCCAGCCGCGGGAAGGCGTGGGGCGCGAAGGTGCCGTCCACCGCACAACGCAGCGGTGGCTGGGTTGGGGCGGGTGCCTGGGCGAGGGCCGGGGCAGCCACCAGGGCCAACAGGGCGGCGAGACGGGGCAGGGTGGTCATGGGCAACGGATCCTTGATGCGTGTAGCGATACCCTGCATCACGCAACCCGCCGCCGGAAGGGGGGCCGGGGCCGGCAATGTTGCGGCGCGCCAGGGGCGCCGTCCGCTTGGGCAGGCCGCACCGCGCTGCCAGGCAAAGCATCACCCCGCCGCGCTTAGACGGGGCGCTCCGCCAAGGCCCGCGTGATGTCCCTCGATCCGCGCGCGCCGATGATGACCGTCCTGCTTGGCGCGCCCGCGACCGTGCCGCCACTGGCGATGGACACGGGCCTGCCGGCGCAGGGCACCATCGTCCTGGCGCTCGGCGTGCCGGCCTCGGGCATGGGGCTGGTGCTGTGGCTGTCCATACTGGGCTTCGCTGCGGCGCTGCCCGTCGCGACGGCGGTGGTTGAGGGCCTGGGGCCTGCCGGGCCTGGGGGTGGTCACGGCCGGCTGCGCCATGACCGCGCTGGGCTTGCGCGCGTTGGCGGTGCGCCGGGGCGGGTGACCTAGGCGGGCGCCAGGGCTTCCGGCACCTTGTCCGCCTTGATCCGCTCCACCTTGGCCTCCACCAGGCTGACGATATGCTCCACCATCTCCTCCGTGCGGATGGTGTGGCTGGTCTTGCCCATGCCGTAGATCATGTGCGTGCCGGCACCGCCACCGGTCAGGCCGATGTCGGTCATCAGCGCCTCGCCCGGCCCGTTCACCACGCAGCCGATGATCGACAGCGTCACCGGCGTTTCGATATGCGCCAGGCGGTCCTCAAGGGTCGCGACCGTGCGGATCACGTCGAAGCCCTGCCGCGCGCAGGACGGGCAGGAGATGATCTTCACCCCGCGATGGCGGATGCCGAGGGATTTTAGCATCTCCCAGCCGACATGAACCTCCTCCGCGGGCTCCGCCGACAGCGACACCCGCAGCGTGTCGCCGATCCCGGCCCAGAGCAGCGAGCCGAGGCCGATCGCCGACTTCACCGTGCCCGCGCGTTTTCCGCCCGCTTCGGTGATGCCGATGTGCAGCGGGTGGTCGCAGACCTCGGCCAGTTGCTGGTACGCCGCGACGGCCAGGAACACGTCGGATGCCTTCACGCTGATCTTGAACTCGTGGAAGTCCAGATCCTGCAAATGCGCCGCGTGCCAGAGGGCCGATTCGACCAGCGCCTCGGGGTTGGGTTCGCCGTATTTTTCCAGCAGGTGTTTTTCCAGAGATCCCGCGTTCACCCCGATGCGGATGGAACAGCCATGGTCGCGGGCGGCCTGGACGACCTCCTTCACGCGGGCCTTGCTGCCGATGTTGCCCGGGTTGATGCGCAGGCAGGCGGCGCCGGCCTGGGCCGCCTCGATTGCGCGGCGATAGTGGAAATGGATGTCGGCGACGATCGGGACATTCACCTCGCGCACGATTTCGGCCAGGGCGGCGGTCGATTCCTCGGTCGGGCAGGAGACCCTGACGATATCCACGCCGGCAATTTCCGACAGGCGGATCTGCGCGATGGTCGCGGCCGCATCCTCGGTCGGCGTATTGGTCATGGTCTGGACGGAGATCGGCGCGTCGCCGCCGACCGGCACGCGGCCCACCATGATCTGGCGGGACTTGCGGCGGATGATCTGCTGGTAAGGGCGGTAGGACATGCGCGAAGGCTCCGATCTTGGCGCCTTTATGCCATCGCTGGCGCCCGGGATGAAGGGCCGGGCCTGGGGTCCTTTGACAATAAGGGGTACTGGCGCGGCCGAAGCTACGATTCAAGCTCTGCCATGGCCGAGTTTGCAGCATGGTGGATCGTGATCGCCTTGTCGTTAATGATGTGACTTGGGCGAAGGTGGCGTCGCTTTTGCCGCGCAAGGCATCGGATCGCGGTGTGACTGCCCGCGACAACCGCCTAATCCTCGAAGCGGTGGTTCCGGCTTGGCCTGCCAAACTCGCTGCGCGCGGATGGCACCGATGCCGGCCGGCCTCGGCCATGGCGCAGAGGCTTCGGTGCTGGTCTCGCCGGGCGGGTTGGCGAGGGTCAGGTCGAGAACGCGCTGCACAGTCTCAGCCGGCAGCGGCGGCTTGCCGGGTTTGCGTCTTGTCGCGCAGCGGGCCAACCGCTCTGTCCTGCATGACGCGTTCCTGCCACCGCCAGACCACTGGCTTGGCCAACCCTTAGCCGGCGCATGATCTCACTGGTCCCGCTAGAGGCCATCACCAACTCGCGGAATTACCGCAAGCGACCAACCACCGCCGAAGTGAATGCCCTGGCCGGCCGGCACGTGGAATTTTTGCCTCCGGCCGCTAACCACACCAACCCCTGCACCGAATACACAGCAGACAGAGCAAACTTCGCCCTGACACTGTCCGGGAGCCCGTTCGCTCCCCCTGGGCGGCTTTCATGCTGGCAGCACTATAATTTCGCTGCCCGTCACGAAGAAGGAAACGAGAAATGGCGACTCTAACGGCCGTCAACGGCGCGCTTCGATTGGATCAGTTAGGCCAGCTCCAGGCTGTGAATATCACTTCCCCGACAGCGAACCAGATCGTGTTGGACTATAGCGGAGGCGGGTCCACCGAGCTGCTAGGTAACTTCAGTTTCGGTCCGAGGGGTGTGACAGGCACCGTAACAGGGCTCAATCAGACCTCCGCGGATGGGTTGCTCAACTTCACTCTCACCGACGCCACCGTCGCTGCGCCGTTCAATACGGCGTTTGTGGTCGACCTGGCCTCCACGGGCAGGCTGGACCTCGCGGTACAGATATTGCTTGGGGGCAACGATACGATTATTGGCGGCAACAGCAACGACGTCCTGTTTGGCTTCAACGGGAATGATACCATCAGTGGTGGAGCTGGTGACGATGTGCTGGTCGGCGGCCTCGGCGTTGACAGGCTGACCGGTGGAAGTGGCGCCGACAGATTCGTGTTTCAGTCGAGCAACGACTCCGGGATTGGCGTATCGAATCGCGACGTGATCACCGATTTTCGTCGCGCGGACGGGGACAAGATCGATCTGTGGCAGGTGGACGCGATTTTGGGCAACGAACAGAATGACGATTTCACGATCGTCAGCCGCTTCACGGGCGCTCCCGGCGAGCTGAGGGTGCAGGCGGTCACCAACGGTTTCCTTGTCAGTGGCGACGTGAATTTCGACCGCCGTGCGGACTTCTCCTTCTTGGTTATCACCACCGATACGACGCTGGTTGCTACCGACTTCATACTTTGACGATTTGAGGAGGGGTTCGTCGGGTCGTTCCTCCGCGAGGAGGGTCTACTCACTGTTCAGGGGAGCGTCTCAATGGGGGCGAACACCTAGCGCACGAGATCGATCCAATTGGATCGATCTCGTGCTCTAGAAGCCGTTGAATCTAGAGCAAGAAATCGGATCAGATGATTCCATCTGATCCGATATTGCTCTAGCGCGGTGCGGCAGCCCCTGCCGGGCGGGCCGCGCGCAGCGTATCCGGCGTCAGCGCGACGTCGCGCACCACGCCAACGCGTCCGGCCAGGATCTGCGACGGCTGGCCGTCCACCGCGACCTCCAGCGATTGGGCGCGCCCGGTGGTCAACAACAGCCCATCGCCGGGCGGCACCTGGAAGGTTTCGCCGGCGCGCAGCACGCGGTTCAACAGCACCTGTCCGCTGCGCGGGTCGCGGATCTGCACCCAGGCCTCGTCCTGCGCTCGCAGGTTGATGCGGGTAGCCGCGGCGGCGGGCGGTGTCGGCGGCGGCGGTGCGACGGTGGGCGGGACGCTCGCGACCAGCGTGCCGGCCGGTACGGGGGGCGGTGCGACCGGTGATGCAGCCGGGGCGGCGGCGCCGGGGCGTCCCGCGGCTTGCGGGGCCGCGGAGGCGGGCGTCGCGGCGGGTGCGGGGCGTGCTCCCAATGCCTGGGCCGCGGTCGTCGTCGCCGGTACCGTCGGGCCGGGAATGCCCCCCGGCCCAGCCGGCGGCAGCGCCGGCAGTTGCGCACCCAGGCGGGCGGTTTCCTCCAGCCGCGCCGGCAGGGCCGGGACGGCATCGACGGTCCGGTTGCCCGAACCGCTCCATTGATACCAGCCTACATAGGCTCCGATGACCAGCACCGCGCCGACCAGTATCACCGCGCCCGCCGGCACGCCGCGTTCCGGAACTGGTTCGGGGAAGACCAGGTCGGTGCCGGTGCGGGTGGCGGCGCCGGCGCCGTCGCGGAACCGGCGGACCATCTCATCGGCGTCCAGCCCGACCGCGCTGGCATAGGTGCGGACGAAACCGATGGCATAGGCCGCGCCTGGCAGGTCGCGCACGCGGCCTTCCTCCAGGGCGGACAGGTAGCGGCGGTTGATCCGGAGTTGCTCGGCCGTCTCCTCGATCGAAACACCGAGGGACATCCGCGCATCGCGCAGTTCCTCACCGACGCGGGCGGCCTCACCGGCGTGAGGATCGGGTCGCGGAGCGCGCTTGAGGTCAATAGCCACGGCGGTGTCCCTAGCCCGCCCGGCGGCCGGCGGCAAACGCCGCGTGCTGCGTTTCGAAAAGCGTCACGCGGCGGCCGCCATGCGCGCGGCGAGGGCGGATGCGGCCTGCCCGATCAACTCGGCCACGATCTCGGCCACCGGGGCTTCGCGGGTCACCATGCCGACGCTCTGCCCGGCCATGACGCTGCCGCTTTCGACATCGCCGTCGATCACCGCGCGGCGCAACGCGCCGGCCCAGAAGTGTTCGATCTCCAACTGGGCGGCTTCCTTGGTCAACTCGCCCGACTGGAACTTGGCCAGCATCGCGGCCTGATGGGCCATGAAGCGCTTGGTGCCCTCGTTCACCAGCGCGCGTACCGGTATCACCGGAAAACGCTCGTCGATCTGCAGTGTCGGCACCGCATCGCGCGCATTGCCGCGGATGAAGGCCTGCTTGAAGCGGGCATGGGCGATGCTTTCGGTGGCGGTCACGAAGCGGGTGCCCAACTGCGCGCCCGCCGCACCCATTTCGAGGTAGGAAAGGATCGCCTCCCCCCGCCCGATGCCGCCGGCGACGAACACCGGCACATCGCGCAGGTGCGGCAGGATTTCCTGCGCCAGCACGTTCAGCGAGACGGGGCCGATATGGCCGCCGGCCTCATTGCCCTCGATCACCAGCGCATCGGCGCCGGAGCGGACAAGCTTCTTGCCCAGCGCCAGCGCCGGCGTGAAGCACACGACCTTGGCGCCGCCATCCTTGGCCGCCCGCAAGGCGGGGCCGGGCGGGATGCCGCCAGCAAAGACAATGTGGGTGACCTTGGCCGCCAGGCAGACCTGCACCAGGTCCAGCAACCGCGGATGCATGGTGATCAGGTTCACGCCAAAGGGCTTTTGGGTGAGCGCCTGGGTGCCGGCGATCTCGGCCTCCAGCCGGGCCGGGTCCATCGACCCGCAGGCGATCACGCCAAAGGCCCCGGCGTTCGACAGGGCGGCGACCAGGTTGCGTTCGCTGACCCAGGACATCGCCCCGCCCATTAGCGCATAGCGGCAGCCGAAAAACGCGCAGCCCCGCGCCATCAGGCGGTCGAGCGCCGCATAGGCCGCGGCCGGCACCTCGGCGCCGTCGGGCATCACTGGCCTCCCTCGGCCGGGGCTTCGGGTCCATCCAACCCATAGGCGGTATGCAGCGCCCGCACCGCGAGTTCGGTGTAGTCGGCGCCCACCAGAACCGAGGTCTTGATCTCGCTGGTCGAGATCACCTGGATGTTGATGCCGCGGGCCGCCAGCGTGCTGAACATGGTCGCGGCGACACCGGCGTGGCTGCGCATGCCGATGCCGACGATGCTGATCTTGGCGACCGCCGGGTCGGCCAGCAGCGCCTCGTAGCCGATGGTGGCGCGGTTCTCCTCCAGCACCTGCTGCGCCCGCGGCAGGTCGGCGCGGCTGAGGGTGAAGGTCATGTCGGTGGTGCCGTCGGCGCCCAGGTTCTGCACGATCATGTCCACGTTGACATTGGCCTCGGCCAGCGGGCCGAACACCCCCGCGGCGATGCCGGGACGGTCGGGGACGCGACGAAGCGTCACCTTCGCCTCGTCGCGCGAATAGGCCACACCGGTCACCAGCGGCTGTTCCACGATCTCATCCTCATCCACCACGAGCGAACCTGGGAGGTCCGCGAAGCTGCTCAATACCTGCACACGCACGCGGGCCTTCATGGCGAGTTCGACGCTGCGCGTCTGCAACACCTTGGCGCCGACCGAGGCCAGTTCCAGCATCTCCTCATAGGCGATGCGTTGCAGTTTTTTCGCGCGCGGCACCATGCGCGGATCGGTGGTGTAGATGCCATCGACATCGGTGTAGATGTCGCAACGGTCGGCCTTGACCGCCGCCGCCAAGGCGACGGCCGACAGGTCGGACCCGCCGCGGCCGAGCGTGGTCACCCGCCCATCCGGCCCGACCCCCTGGAAGCCCGCGACCACCGGCACCTGGCCTGCCTGCATCGCGGCGATCAGGCGGTCGCCCTCGATCGCTTCGACCCGTGCCTTGCCATGGGCGGCATCGGTCACGATCGGCACCTGCCAGCCCTGCCACGACCTCGCATCGACGCCGGCCGTCTGCAAAGCGATGGCGGTCAGCCCGATCGTGACCTGTTCGCCGGTGGCGACCACGGTGTCGTATTCGGCCTGGTCGTGCAGCGATGACAACTCATTGCACCATTTGACCAGTTGGTTGGTGACCCCGGACATGGCCGAGACCACCACCGCGACCTCATGCCCGGCCGTCACCTCGCGCGCGACCCGCGCGGCGACGTTGCGGATACGGTCCAGGTCGGCGACGGAGGTGCCGCCGAACTTCATCACGATACGGGCCATCGGAGGGATGTGGTCTTCTTCCGGCAGGTGGCGTCCGGCCGGTTGCACGCGGCGCAGGGGCGGGACATCTACCGAGCGCGGTGCCGCACCGCAACCGGAGCCGCCCCCGATGCCTGCAGTCACCCCCGCCACAGCCGTACCGAACACTGCCGAGCCAGGCGAAATCCGCCGCTTCGATGCGCTGGCCGACCGCTGGTGGGACCCGGCCGGGCCGATGGCGCCGCTGCACCGGATGAATCCGGCGCGGATCGGCTGGATCGCCGGGCGGCTGGGCCCGGTCGCGGGGCTGGACATCCTGGACGTGGGCTGCGGCGCCGGCCTCGCCGCCGAGGCTTTGGCGCGCAAGGGGGCGGTGGTGACCGGCATCGATGCGGCCGGCGCGGCGCTGGCGGCAGCGCGCGCCCATGCGGCGGCGGGCGGGGTTGCGGTGGACTACCGCCAGACCACCCCCGAGGCCCTGGCCGCCACTGGCGCCCGCTATGATGCGGTGCTGGCGCTGGAGGTGATCGAGCATGTGCCGATCGACCAGCGCCCGGCTTTTTGTGCGGCCCTGGCGGCACTGGTGAAGCCGGGGGGGCTGGTGGTGCTGTCCACGCTGAACCGGACGCGGCTGTCCTGGCTTTTCGCCATCGCCGGCGCGGAATACCTGCTGCGGATGCTGCCGCGCGGCACGCATGACTGGCGGCTGTTCGTGACGCCGGCCGAATTGGGCGGGCTGCTGCGTGGCGCGGGGCTGCGGCCGGCCGAGGTCACGGGGCTGCTGCCCGACCTGCGTTCCGGCCAGTTCCGCCTGGGGCGGGATGTCGCGGTGAACTTCATGATGGCCGCACGGGGCTAGCCCGAATTATTCACCCGGCTGGTCACCGAGCTGATTTGGTCTTGGCTGGGCTCGTGTTATGGTTGCGGGATCGCGTCGCGGCGCGCTGGCGGATGGTGCCGGCGGCGGGGTGCGGAGTAAGCCTCCGGTGAGCACCGCGGCGTGCCTTATCTTCCGGTGCCAGCCTTTGGCGGCGCTCTGCCTGCGCTGCGCGCATCATCGATGATCTCTCGCAGGCACTCGATGCCAAACGGCGTAAACGCGCATACACTGTCTTCGCCGACACCATAGTTACTCAGGCGGCCGTCTTCGGGAAACATGTCGATCGAGAGCTCGTGCAGCCATTCCTCGTCCTCGCCGAGCAGAGCGGCGACGTGGCTGATCGTGAACACGGCCGAGATGGCAGCCATCTCAGGCAGCCTGATCGCGCCGCGCCT
>JBBRWI010000075.1:0-15934 GCA_038249305.1 Acetobacterales bacterium | reverse complement strand
GCGCGCCGCGCGGCGAAAGGCGGCCGAGGCGGCCTTTGCCTTTCGGCTGGAGACCCTGCTCGCCACGGCGCGGCCGGTCGCGGGGGGGTGCAACAGCCTGGCCGAATTCTTGGGTGGGCGGGCGGGCGACAGGCCGGATCGGTTGGTGGTGGTTCCGGGGCGCGGGCCCGGGGCTGGCTAGAGCACGATCGATCCAAGTGGATCGATTGTGCTCTAGAAGCCGTTGAATCTAGAGCAAGAAATCCGATCAGATGATTCCATCTGATCGGATATTGCTCTAGGCCAGGGGGGGGGCGGACCCGCACATCTTGCCGAGCGCCGCCCTTTGGTCGTTCAATCCCGGCAATCACGAGGCCCCTGACACGATGCCCGACACCCACACCGCCCCCACCCTCGACGCCCTGATCATCGGCGCGGGCTTTGCCGGCCTCTATCAACTCCATGCCCTGCGCGACCGCCTCGGCCTGTCCGCGCTGGTGCTGGAAGCAGGCTCCGGCGTCGGCGGCACCTGGTACTGGAACCGCTACCCCGGCGCGCGCTGCGATTCCGAAAGCCATTCCTACTGCTACACCTTCTCCGATGCATTGTTGCAAGCCTGGGAATGGTCCGAACGCTACCCCGGCCAGCCGGAGATCATGCGCTACCTGAACCACGTCGCCGACCGGTTCGACCTGCGCCGCGACATCCGCCTCGATACCCGCGTCGCCGCCGCGCATTACGACGATGCGGCCAACCTGTGGCGGGTGCGGACCGAAGGCGGCGACCTGCTCTCGGCCCGTTATCTCATCACCGCGGTCGGCTGCCTTTCGACCGCGAATGTGCCGAAGATCGAGGGCCTCGATGGCTTCACCGGCGACTGGTACCACACCGGCCAATGGCCGCATGAAGGGGTGGATTTCGCCGGCAAGCGGGTCGGGCTGATCGGCACCGGTTCCACCGGCATCCAGGCCGCCCCGGTCATCGCCGCGACGGCGCGGCACCTGAAAGTCTTCCAGCGCACCGCGAACTACAGCGTGCCCGCGCAGAACGCGCCGCTGACCGCTGATTTCCGCCGCATGCTAAAGCAGACCTATGGCGAAATCAGGCAGGTCATGCGGCAGACGAGCAACGGCCACGCCTTCCGCATCGCCGACCGCTCGGCGCTGGAGGCCAGCCCCGAGGAACGCCAGGCCGCCTATGAAGCCGCCTGGGCCAAGGGCGGGTTGCAATTCCGCGCGACCTTTCGCGACCTGCTGCTCGACCCGGCGGCGAATGAAACCGCCGCCGCCTTCATCAAGGCCAAGATCCACCAGATCGTGCGCGATCCGGCGACCGCGGCAGTGCTGGCCGACATCGACCACCCCTACGCCGCCAAGCGCCCGCCGATCGACAGCCAGTATTTCGAAACCTTCAACCGCGACAACGTGACCCTGGTCGATCTGCGCAGCGCACCGATCGAACGCATCACGCCGACCGGCATCCGGACCACCGAGGCCGCGTACCCCCTCGACATCATCGTCTTCGCCACCGGCTTCGATGCGATGACCGGCCCCCTGCTGCGCATCGACATCCGTGGCCGCGACGGGCTGGCGCTGCGCGAAGCCTGGGCCGAGGGGCCGCGCAGCTACCTCGGGCTGACCATGACGGGCTTTCCGAACCTGTTCACCATCACCGGGCCGGGCAGCCCCTCCGTGTTGACCAACATGCCGGTCGCGATCGAACAGCATGTGGACTGGATCACCGATTGCATCGCGCATCTTCGGGCGCAGGGCATCGACCGCATCGAGCCGACCGACGCCGCCGCCGATGACTGGGTGCGGGAGGTGAACCGCGCAGCGGCGGCCACCCTGCTGCCGCAGGCCGCCAGTTCCTGGTACCTGGGGGCGAATGTACCGGGCAAGCCGCGGGTGTTCATGCCTTACGCCGGGGGCCTCGCCCATTACCGCGGGATCTGCGACGACGTGGCGGCGCGGGGCTATGCGGGCTTCATCCTGGCCGGTGGGGGCTGAGGACCGCCGCGTTAACCAAACACAACCAGAGATCGGTTGAAGGTTAACGGGAAGTAAACGCATGATCTCACCATGCGCATCCCCCCCCTCGCCGCCATCCATCGTTCCAACGCCGCCAAAAAAAGGCCGTCGCCGTTCATCGATGATTTACGCCTTTCGGCCACGATCATCCGCATGATCAGCACCAACGCCCTCGCGGCCTTCACGCAACAGGTCTCCCGCAGCGCCGGCATGGGCGTGCAGCCCGTGCGGGGTCCAGACGCGCCAGCCGGCCGTGTCGGGCCGATCTCGCCGATCGGCGGCGGCAACGGCGGGGCGGGTGCCAGCGCCGCCGGGCAGCAACGCAGCCTTGACGCGTTGCCGCCGCCGCCCAGCCAGCCCTTGCCACGCGGATCGCTGCTCGACCTGCGGGTCTGATCCGGTGGGCCTGATCCGGGGTGCCTGATCCGGGGGGGGGGGCGGTCTGCTGGTGCGGACGCCAGCCCCACGCGACAGATCATCACGCCGCTTGCAACCGGCGCCCCGGACCGTCACGTTCATTGGAATGCCCTCCAGCCCAACCTCTCGATTCATCCGCCGCGTGCCCGAGGGCGACGACAGAGAACGCCTGCTCTGCCCCGATTGCGGCCATGTTGCCTACGAGAACCCCAAGGTCGTCGTCGGCAGCGTCGTTGATCTCGATGGCGGGGTCCTGCTCTGCCGCCGTGCGATCGAGCCCCGCCGCGGCTTCTGGACCCTCCCCGCCGGCTACATGGAACTGCACGAAACGGTGGAGGAAGGTGCCAAGCGCGAAGCCTGGGAAGAAGCCCGGGCCCGCCTGTCGCTCGATGGCATCCTCGCGGTCTATTCCATCGCGCGATTGGGCCAGGTGCAGGTCATGTTCCGCGCCCGCCTCGCCGAACCGGGGTTTGAGGCCGGGCCGGAAAGCCTGGAAGCCCGGCGTTTCGCGTGGGAGGACGTGCCGTGGGACGATCTGGCCTTCCCCACGGTCCACTGGGCCTTGCGCGCTTGGCGCGATGGGCGGGGCCGCCCCCTGGGAGCGCCCGCCACCAATCCGGCCGAGGATCACCGCGGCACGGCGCCACTTCCCCAGGCTTACCAACCATGACGGTCCGCCGTCCGGGGCTGGTGCTGGTGGCCGCCCTGGCCGGCTGCATGGCCGGCTGCGCCCAGACCGACCCTACCATCGCGGCGAGCAGCCAGGACGCGGCGACGATGCCGGCTGACGTGGCCGACGCCGCCGCGCGCCCCACCGGTCCGTTGCTGCGTACCGCCGCGGCGGTCGAACCAATCCCTGCCAACGCCGCGACGCGCGGGTCGGCGGCCGCCGGCCCACGGCTGGTGCTGACGCCACTGACGATCGACCAATGGAGCCGGACCGCAATCATCGAAAGGCCGCGTGACGCCGCGCCGATGCCGAACCGCGGGCTCGATCCGCCGTTCAGCCTGCCGCCGTCCGATCCCTCCTTCTCGCCCATGCTGATGCGTCCCGGGGGCGGCGGGCCTGACCCAAGTGCAGCGCTGGGCCCTGGCCATCCGCTGTCGCGCGATGACCGGCAGTTCCAACAACCGGCCGCCGGCGCGCGGCTGAGCCTGCCGTTCACGAATTAGTGGCTGGCGCCTACGCCAGCCCCGCTGCACGACCCCGGGTGACACTTGCAGTTTTCGCAGGCTTGGCTGGATCCTACCGCCGACAACGCCCGAGGACGCCCGCGCCATGGTCATCCCGCCCCCGCGGCCACGCCGGGCAACGCCCGCCCGGGCCAGGTGCGCGGCAATCCTGGCCTTGATCGCCCTGTCGCCAGGCCCGCTGGCGGCGCAGCAGGGCTGCCCTGCCCCCATCCCGCCACCGCCAGCCTTGGCGACGCAGGCTGAGGACCCCGCCGCCCGCCGCGTCGCCGCGCTCGACTCGCTGCTCGCCGATGCCGAGGCGGCGCGCGCCCTCGATGCAGCCGGCCACGCCGACGCCGCCCGCATCCTGATGATCGGGGCGACCGGGCACGCCGAGGCGCTGCTGCTCGCCCTGGGCGGCATCGATGACCCGGCGCTGGGCAGCGTGATGGCGCTCGGCACAGCGCGGGACGTCCTCGCGCGGATCATCGCCGCCGCCATGCTGTCCGATGAGCTACCGCCCCAGACACCGCCCGCCCGTCTCGCCCGGGCGATGGCGCTGCTCGACTGGTCGGCCGCTGCCTGGCGCGCCGCCATGGCCTGCGGCGACATCGCGAACGACGTCCTGGCCGCGCGCAGCCATGGCGCCGTGACGCGGGCCGATGCGCTCCTGCGCGATACCTTCGCAAGCAGCCCCGGCTGGACTGCCTCGGCGATCCGCGACATGGCCCACGGCCTGGCGACCCTCGCTGAGTTGATGCCCGCAACGGCGACGGTGGGCGAACCCTGGTCGATCAGCCCGGATCAGGTCGACGCCGCGGTGGCATCGCTGCGCGACTCGGCACGACCCTTTCTGCCCAGATAACAACTTTTTCCGGGGCTTCGTCCGCGGTTGCGCGGCCCTGGCGGTGTGAGGCATTTGAACGAAAGCGCCGGATTCGCGACCGGTGGCGAAACAAGGGACGCCAACGCCGATGACCGACCAGAAGCCCTTGCCGCCCGGCGCCTCTCGCCGCGGCCTCTTCGCCCTGGGCGGCGCCGCCGCGCTCGCAGCCTGCGCCTCCCCCGAAAGGCTTTCGGCGGTGCCGCGCGACCGCACCGGTGCCGCCAGCGTGATCGGGCTGCCGAACGAACGCTTCCTGCCGCTGAGCGGCATTGGCCCGATGGGAGCCGATGTGATGGCGGCCATCGCCCGCGGCGATGTGGCCAGCGGACCCTCGCGGCCCTTGAACCTTCTGGCCGTGTCGGGCGGCGGCGAGGACGGTGCCTTTGGTGCCGGGCTGCTTTGCGGCTGGACCGAGGCCGGTACCCGTCCGGTCTTCGACCTCGTGACCGGCGTGTCCACCGGAGCGCTCACGGCGCCCTTCGCCTTCCTGGGCTCCGCCTATGACAATGTGCTCAGGGACGTCTACACGCAAACTTCCGTGGCGGACATCCTGCGCGCGCGCTGGCTGCCGACCGCGATCTTCAACGATGGTCTGGCCGACAACACGCCACTGTTCAACACCATCAGCCGCAACATCACACCGCAGATGATGGCCGACCTCGCGGCCGCCCATCGCGCCGGGCGCATATTGCAGCTCGGCACCACAAACCTCGATGCGCAGGTGCCGGTGATCAGGAACATCGGCGCGATCGCGGCCAGCGGCCATCCGGACAGCACCCGGCTGATCTCGCTGATCATGCTCGCCTCGGCGGCGATCCCGGGCGCCTTCTCCCCGGTCATGGTGGATGTGACGCTGGATGGGGCGGCCAGGCAGGAGATGCACGTCGATGGCGGCGCCATCGTGCAGCTCTTCCTCTATCCGGCGGCGCTGACCCAGGCGCGCCGCGCCCGCATCGCGGCCCGCCAACCGGTGCGGGAGATCAACGCCTACGTCATCCGCAACGCGCGGCTCGACCCCCAATGGGCATCGATCGAACGGCGCACCATGGGCATCGCCGGGCGCGCCATCTCCACCATGATCTTCTCGGCCGGCTTCAACGACGTCGTGCGCGTCTACAACACCACGCGCGCAGACGATGTGGGCTACAATCTGGCATTCATCGGGACCGAGTTCACCCAGGAACTCAAGGAGCCCTTCGACACCGCCTACATGCGCGCGTTGTTCGACAACGGCTTCCAGCGGGCGCGGTCCGGTTTCGATTGGGCCAGCCGGCCGCCAAGGGTCATGTCCGCCACCCCCGAGCCGGCGGCCCCCACCCCCGCACCGCGGCGACGCCCGCCTACCACATGATCGCCGTCATCTTCGAGGTCCTGCCGGCGACGGACCGCGAGGACGACTATCTGGCCCTGGCGGCGGCGTTGCGTCCCTCGCTGGACCAGGTGGACGGGTTCATCTCGGTCGAACGCTTCCGCAGCCTGGCCGATCCCCGCAAGCTGCTGTCATTGTCCGTCTGGCGCGACGAAGCGGCGGTGGTCGCCTGGCGGCAGCACCCGACCCACGCCCCCGCCCAGGCTGCCGGCCGCCGCCTTTGACCGTCGCGGCGACAAGCCGAAGGCAGTCCTGCGCGGCGTTGCGCGCTGGCGCCAACGCAAGATCGACGACGGGCAGGAACTGCTGTTGACGTTCCAGGACTGAGGCCGATGCGGCGGCATAGGCCCGCGCTCAGCCCAACCCCATCAGCCCCCGCGCAATTCACCGCCAAGCATATTCACCTCGCAGGGCTGCGTGCTACGCCCGCTGCGCCGGTTGCACCGGCCAGACCAAAGGAGAACGCCCATGGGAGACTACAAAACCGACTTCACCGCGCGCATCGACGGCCTTGGCTTGAAGCATTTCAACGCATCGGAACTGCTGGCGAGGACCTCGTCCAAGAACAAGTTCGGCACCAAGAACAGCAAGCCGCCCGAACGCCTGTGGGACAACATCATCCCCACCATCATCGTACTCGATGCGCTGCGTGAGGAACTCGGCAAGTCGATCAGCATCCAGAGCGTCTATCGCAGCGAGGCCTACAACCAGGCCTCCGACGACAAGACCAAGGGCTACACCGGCCGCGCCAAGACCAGCCAGCACATGGCCTTCACCGCGATCGACTTCATCGTCTCCGGCATGTCATGCACCGATGTCGAGAAGATCCTGAAAAAATGGAGCAACGACGGCAAGACCTTCTTTTCGCCGGTGCTGTTCGAACGCAAGGCCGAGAAGGTCTCAGGCGGCACCATCCCGTTCGGCGAACTGCCGCGAACCTGGAAGGTCTGGCCCCTTGGCGTCTGGTTCGGCTTCAAGGGCTACATCCACGCCTACCCGAGCGAAAACTTCACCCACATCGACACGCGCGGCCTGACCAGCAAGATGTCGGAATAGGCCCGTACTCAGTCCAGCCCCATCAGCCCGCGCGCAAAATCCCGCGCATCGAAGGGCCGCAGGTCGGCCGCCGTCTCGCCCACCCCCACCGCATGCACCGGCAGGCCAAATTCCTCCGCCAGGGCCACCACCACGCCGCCCTTCGCACTGCCATCCAGCTTGGTGACCACAAGCCCGGTCACATCCACCATTTCGCGGAACACGCGCACTTGGGCGACCGCGTTCTGGCCGGTGGTCGCATCCAGCACCAGCAGCACCGAATGCGGCACCGCGGGGTCGAGTTTGCGCAGCACGCGCACGACCTTGCGCAGTTCCTCCATCAGCGCCGCCTTGTTGTGCAACCGCCCGGCGGTGTCGATCAGCAGGATATCCGCTCCGGCCGCGCGCGCCTGGGCCAGCGCGTCATGCGCCAGGCCCGCGGCATCGGCGCCGTGTTTCTGGGGGGCGACGACGGGGCAGCCGGTGCGTTCGCCCCAGACCTGCAACTGTTCGACGGCGGCGGCGCGGAAGGTGTCGCCGGCGGCCAGCCAGACGGCGTGGCCCTCATCCCGCCAGGCTTGCGCCAGCTTGGCGATGGTCGTGGTCTTGCCGGTGCCGTTGACCCCCACCACCAGCACGACATGCGGGGCCAGCGCCGTGTCGGGGATCAGCGGCCGCGCGACCGGGGCCAGGATGGCGGCGATCTCCTCGGCCAGCGCGGTGCGGACCTCCTCATCCGTCACCTCGCGGCCGAAGCGGGTCTTGCGGAACCCCGCGACGATCCGCTGGGCGGCCGGCAGGCCGAGATCGGCGGCGATCAGCGTCTCCTCCAACTCCTCCAGCGCCGCATCATCCAGGCGGCGCTTGGTGAAGGTGGCGGCGATGCTTTGCGTGAGGCGCGCGGTGCTGCGGGACAGGCCGCTGCGCAGGCGTGAGAAGAAGCCGACCGCCGGGGCCGGGGGTTCAACGGCGGCTTCGACGGCGGGTTCGGCCGCGGCCGGCCGCGCATCGGGCAGCGCGCCGGGCGGCGCCAGGGGTTCCTCCCGCCGCCCCGTCAACCTTCCCCAGACATCCTTCAACGCCATGATGTCATGCTGCCCCCACCGGTACGGCCCATAAACCATCGGGGGCGGCGCGCGTCACCTGGGCCGCGATGATCCGGCCACGACCGGCGGGCAGCGGTGCCTCCAGGCGGATGGGGGCGAAGTGGGCGGTATGGCCGCGATCCTCGGCTTCCAGCAGCACGCTCTCGGTCGCGCCGATCCGGCCGGCGAAGAAACGGCCCGCGGCCTCGGCGCCCGCGACCCGCAGGGCGGCCGCGCGGTCGCGCACCACCGCATGCGGCACCTGCGGCATCCGCGCCGCCGGCGTGCCGGGCCGCGGCGAATAGGGAAACACATGCAGGAACGACAGCCCGGCGTCCGTGACCAGCGACTGCAGCGCAGCGAAACCCGCCGCATCCTCGGTCGGGAAGCCCGCGATCAGGTCGGCGCCCAGCGCCACATCCGGCCGCAGGCGCCGCGCCCGGGCCGCCACCGCCAGCAACGCGGCCCGGTCATGGCGGCGCCGCATCCGCTTCAGCATCAGGTCGTGGCCGTGCTGCGCCGACAGGTGCAGATGCGGCAACAGGCGGGGCTGTTCGGCAAAATGCCGCCACAGCGCCTCGTCGATCGCCGCGGGGTCGAGCGTGGACAGGCGCAGCCGTGGCAGCCCCGGGACGTCGGCCAATACCGCGCCGACCAGGTCGCCCAAACGCGGGCCGTCGCGCGGGCCGCCTGGCAGGTCGAGACCCCAGGAGGCGATATCCACCCCCGTCAGCACGACCTCGGCGACCCCACCGGCGACCAGCGCCGCGATGGTCGCTGTGATGCGCCCCGCCGGGACCGACCGGGCCGCCCCACGTCCCTGCGGGATCACGCAGAACGTGCAGTGGTGGTCGCAGCCCTGCTGCACCTGCACCATCGCCCGCGTCCGCCCGCCGGTTTCGGCCAGCGGGGTTTCCTCCCCCGGCGCGCCCCATGTCATGGGCGCGCGTTTTTCCGCGTTCGGGACGATGCGCGCGACGCCCGGCAGCGCTGCCCAAGGGCCTGGGGCGATGGTCGCGGCACAGCCGGTGACGATGATGCGCCGGGCCGGATCGGCGCGATGGGCGCGGCGGATCGCCTGGCGGGCCTGGGCCTCGGCCTCCCCCGTCACGGCGCAGGTATTGACCAGAAGGGTTTCCGCGCCGGCCCCGCCCGCGCCCGCCAGCCGCGCCATGGCCGCCGTCTCGGCGCCGTTCAGCCGGCAACCGAAGGTCAGCGTGCCCGGTCCGGTCATCCCTTCAGCGCATCCAGGTCGAGCACGCCGCTGAACGCCGTCGCCACGGGACCGGTCATGGCGACCTGGCCATCGTCCCGCCATGCGATCATCAGCCGGCCGCCGGGCAGGTCCACCGCCGCCCGCCGCCCGGTCAGGCCGCGCCGCGCCGCGTTGACCAGGGCGGCGCAGGCGCCGGAGCCACAGGCCAGGGTCAAGCCCACCCCCCGTTCCCAGACCCGCAGCCGGATGTGTTCGCGCGACACGATTTCGACCACGCCGATATTGGCGCGTTCGGGGAAGATCGGGTCACGTTCCAGCAGCGGGCCGAGGTCACCGAGCGGGATGCGGTCGAGGTCGGCGACGAAGAAGGTCGCGTGCGGATTGCCCATGCTGCAAGCCGCCGGATCGGCCAGCGGGCCGCGTTGCAGCGGCAAATGCAGCGTGTCCTGCGGCCGGGCCAGCGGCACGTCCTGCCATTCGGTGCGGGGGGTGCCCATCAGCGCGGTCACGGTCCCATCGCGGTGCAGGGTGCAGGCCAGGGTGCCCGCGATGGTGCGGATGATGACCTCGCTTCGGCCAAGTTCGGCGCCGACCAGGGTGGCGACGCAGCGGGTGGCATTGCCGCAGGCCCCGGCCTCCGACCCGTCGAGGTTGCGTATGCGCATGAAGACGTCGGCGTCGTCGCCGGGGGGTTCCATGATGATGATCTGGTCGCAGCCGATGCCGCGATGACGGTCGCCGATGGCGGCGGCGGCGGTGGCGTCGATCGGCAGGGCGGCGGCGCGGGCGTCGAGCACGACAAAGTCGTTGCCAAGGCCGTGCATCTTGCGGAAGGGGATCATGACGGGGGGCATATGCGCCGAGGGTGGCGCCGGTTCCAGATGCCGGTTCCAGATGCCGGTTCCAGATGCCGGTTCCAGATGCCGGTTCCAGATGCCGGTTCCGGTTGCCGGTTCCGGTTCCGGTTGCCGGTTCCGGACACCGGTCAGGCGGGCGGCACCGGGACCAGCCCATAACGCAGCATGATCGCCTTCATCGCGGCGGGATCGGGCGCACCGGCAGCCATAACCCCCGCGACCTCGCGGAAATATGCGGGGCCGAGCACGCCCGGCGTCAGGATGACAAGGCAGACCGCCTCGGCCTGCGTGCGGTTGGCGAAGCCATGGGTGACGCGGCGCGGGATGAACAGGCTTTCGCCGGGGCCGATGTCGATGTCCTGCCCATCGACGCGAAAGCCCGTGTTGCCGGACAGGCCGTAGATCGTCTCGTCCCAGCCTTCGTGGTAATGTGGCAGCGGCATCCGGGCATTGGGTTGCAGCGTCATCTCCAAGACGTCCGGGCTGCCCGGGCCGGTTTCGGCACTTTGCAGAAAACGCAGCGTGATGCCGCCCATGGCGATGATTTCGGCCATCCGTGTCTCCATTGGTCGCGGGCAGACCATGGCATCCGCGCGGGCGCCTTGCCAGCAACGGCTTGCGGTGCGACCGGACGGCGGCTATACGCCCGCCCTCGTCACGCGTCCGGGCCCGTTGGGGCATGCCCGGCCGTGGCGTTGCGCGCCCCGGCCATCCTGGCTGTGCGGTGCGTTCCCCCCGGCCACTTCCGGCCGACCATGGAGGACCAAAATGCCCAAGCGTAAGACGAAAAGCAGCGCGAAAAAGCGCTTCAAGATCACCGCCACCGGCAAGGTCCTGGCGGGCCCGGGCAACAAGCGCCACGGCCTGTCCAACCGGCCGCAGAAGATGAAGCGCGCCGGCCGCGGCAGCCAGGTGCTGACGCCCATGGATGCCCGCACTGTGATGCAGTGGCTTCCCTATGGCCTGGACCGGTAAGGAGAGCGCGAGATGGCACGTGTCAAACGCGGCGTAACCAAGCACGCCCGCCACAAGAAAATCCTCAACCTTGCCAAGGGCTACGTCGGTCGGTCGAGCACCGCCTACCGCCCCGCGCTGGAACGGGTCGAGAAGGCGCTGCGGTATGCCTACCGCGACCGTCGCAACAAGAAGCGCGAGTTCCGCGGCCTGTGGATCCAGCGGATCAACGCCGCCGTGCGCGAACACGGCATGACCTATTCGGTGTTCATCGCCGGCGTGAAGGCCGCGGGGATCGAACTGGACCGCAAGGCCATGGCGGCGATCGCCATGGACGACGCGCCCGGCCTCGCGGCCCTGGTCGATGCGGCGAAGAACGCCATCGCCGCGGCACCCGCCCCGGCGGTCTGACCACCTTTCCGGCACCATCGCCGGAAGCCTTTTCGGAACCGGGGCCGCCCGTGTCGTCAGGGCACGGGCGGCCCTTTGCATGTCTGGAACCAGCATGTCCGACGAATTGACGCATGTGCAGGCCGAGTTCATCGGCGCCATCGACGCCGCCGCCGATCCGCGCGCGCTGGAGGCGGTGCGGGTGGCGGCGCTCGGCAAGAGCGGTGCCGTGACCGCGCTGCTCAAGGCGCTGGGCGCGGTGCCGCCGGAGCAGCGGCGCGAACGCGGCGCCGCGGTGAACGCGGTCAAGGCCGCGCTGGAAGCAGCAATGGATGTGCGCCGCGTGACGCTGGAAGCCGCCGCCCTCGACACCCGCCTGGCCGCCGAACGGGTGGACGTCACCCTGCCGCCCCGCCCCTTCCCCCCCGCCGGCCCCGAGCAGGGCGCCATCCACCCGATCACCCGCACGATCGAGGAACTGACCGCGCTCTTCGGCGCCATGGGGTTCTCGGTCGCCGAAGGGCCGGATATCGAGGCCGACTGGTATAATTTCTCGGCGCTGAACATCCCCGGCCACCACCCGGCGCGGCAGGACCAGGACACTTTTTATCTGCCGGCCGCGCATGGCGACGGCTTCCAGACCGTGCTGCGTACCCAGACCAGCCCCTTGCAGGTCCGCACCATGCTGGCGGGCAGTCCGCCAATCCGCATCATCGCCCCCGGCCGCACCTGGCGGGCCGATCATGACGCGACCCATTCGCCGATGTTCCACCAGGTCGAGGGATTGGTCATCGGGCGCGACATCACGCTCGGGCACCTCAAGGGCTGCCTGATCGACTTCCTGCGCGGCTTCTTCGGCATCGGCGACCTGCCGGTACGGTTCCGCTCGTCCTACTTCCCCTTCACCGAACCTTCGATGGAGGTCGATATCGGCTGGAACCGGCGGACCGGCGAACTCGGCGGCGGCGGCGACTGGCTGGAGATCCTGGGCAGCGGCATGGTGCACCCCAAGGTCCTGGCCAATTGCGGGCTGGACCCGCGGGATTGGCAGGGATTTGCCTTCGGCATGGGGATCGAGCGCATCACCATGCTGAAGCATGGCCTGCCCGATCTGCGGCCCTTCTATGAGAGCGACGTGCGCTGGCTGCGCGCCACCTCGGCGCCGGTGCTGTCGCCGGCTTCCCTGTCCGAGGGCGTGTGATGAAATTCTCCCTCTCCTGGCTGCGCACGCATCTGGACACCGATGCCGATGCCGCCGCCATCGCGGCCGTGCTGAACACCATCGGGCTTGAGGTCGAGGGCATCGAGGACCGTGGCGCGGCGCTTGCCGCCTTCCGCATCGGCCGCGTCGTCGAAGCGGTGCAGCACCCCAACGCCGATCGCCTGCGCGCCTGCCGCGTCGATATCGGCGATGGCACCATCCGTTCGGTCGTCTGCGGCGCGCCGAATGCGCGGACGGGCATGCTGGCGGTCGTCGCCTTGCCCGGCGCTTTCATCCCCGGCACCGGTGTGACGCTGAAAATCGGTGACATCCGGGGTGTGAAATCCGAGGCGATGATGCTCTCGGCACGCGAGATGGGCCTCGGCGACGACCACGCCGGCATCGTCGACCTGCCCGAAGATGCGCCCATCGGCGTCGCCTACCCGGTCTGGGCCGGGCTGTCCGATCCGGTGATCGAGATCAGCGTGACGCCGAACCGCGGCGATGCGCTGTCGATCCGCGGCATCGCGCGCGACCTGGCCGCGGCCGGGTTGGGTGCGCTGAAACCCTGGTCGGCCCCCCCTGTGCCGGCCGCCTTCGCCAGCCCCCTGCAATGGGCCATCGATGCCCCGCACGCCTGCCATCTGGTCCTCGGGCGCGCGCTGCGCGGGCTGACCAATGGGCCGAGCCCACAGTGGTTGCAGGACAGGCTCACGGCACTCGGCCTGCGGCCGATCAGCCGGCTGGTGGATGTCACCAACTTCTTCACCTTCGACCTCGGCCGCCCGTTGCACGTTTTCGACGTGCAGAAGGTGCGCGGCGGCGTGCTGACGCTGCGCATGGGGCGTGACGGCGAAAGCTTCGCGGCGCTGAATGGCCGCGACGTGCTGGTCACGCAGCATGACCTTGTGATCGCGGATGAGGCCGGGGCGGCATCGCTCGCCGGGATCATCGGCGGCCAAAACTCTGGCTGCGACGAACACACCACCGAAGCCTTCATCGAATGTGCCTTGTTCGACCCGGTCGGTATCGCGCGATCCGGCCGGCGCCACGGCATCGCGACCGACGCGCGGGCGCGGTTCGAGCGCGGGCTTGACCCGGAACTGCTGGGCGATGCGGTCGAGGCCGCGACGCGGATGATGCTCGACCTTTGTGGCGGCGAGGCGTCGGAGGTCGTGTCCGCCGGCACCCGCCCGCACTGGCGCCGCAGTGCCACGCTGCGTTTCGAACGCCTGGCGGGCCTGGGCGGGCTGGATGTCGCGCCCGACCTTGCCTGCGCGCGGTTGGCGGCGCTGGGCTTCGGCATCGAACATCGCGATGCCCGGAAAGTGACGGTCGCCGTGCCGTCCTGGCGCAACGACGTCGCCTCCGACGCCTCCGCCTACCGCGTCATGGCACAGGCGCTGGACCCGGCGCCGGGGCTGGATGCGCAAAAGGCCGCGATCGGGGTCTTCGACATCGAAAGCGAATGCGACCTGGTCGAGGAAGTGCTGCGCCTGGGCGGGCTGGACGCGGTGCCGGCGGTGTCGCTGCCAGTCGCCTCGGCGGTGCCCCCCGCGGCGGTGACACCCCGCCAGGCGCGCACGGCGCTGGCGCGCCGCGTGCTGGCGGCGCGCGGGGCGCTGGACAGCGTGACCTTCGGCTTCATGGCGCGCGAGCAGGCCGCCCTGTTCGGCGCCGTGCCGGACAGTCTGCGCCTGCTGAACCCCATCGCCTCCGACCTCGACCAGATGCGGCCGACGCCGGTCGCGACCCTGGTGCTGGCGGCGGCGCGCAATGCGGCCCGCGGCATCCCGGCGGTCGCCTTGTCCGAGGTCGGGGGCGGCTGGCGCACGCCCCTGCCGGATGGGCAACTCACCATTGCCGCCTGCGTCCGCACCGGGGAGACACAGCGCCATTGGGACACGCCGGCCCGCGGGCTGGACTGGCTGGATGCCAAGGGCGACGCGCTGGCCGTGCTGGCGGCGCTCGGTGTGCCGGCCGCCGCCCTGTCGGTCTCCGCCGATGCCCCGGGCTTCTACCATCCCGGCCGGTCGGGCGTGGTCCGCCAGGGTCCCAAGACCGTGCTGGCGACCTTCGGCGCGCTGCATCCGCGCCTGCTGGCGGGCCTCGACATCGCCGGCCCGGCCGTGGCGTGTGAGGTCTTCCTCGACGCCATCCCCGACCCCAAGCGCCGCAAGCGTGGCGCGCCGGACCTGCCCGACCTGCAGACCGTGCGCCGCGATTTTGCTTTCCTGGTGGACACGGGCGTTGCGGCCGATGCGGTGCTGCGCGCCGCACGCGGCGCCGACCGGGTGCTGATCGCCGAGGTCGCGCTGTTCGACCGCTACGCCGGCGAACGCCTGCCGGAGGGCAAGGTCAGCCTCGCCATCGAAGTCACCCTCCAGCCGCGCGACAAGACGCTGACCGAGGCGGAGATCGAGGCGGTGGCCCAAAAGATCGTGGCAGCGGTGGGCAAGGCGACGGGGGCTGTGTTGCGCTGAGCGACGAGGATCACGACGCCGGGAAGCCGCGCTGCGCTTTCTCATGCGCCACGCGACGTTGTGGGGTCGGCCGAACCAGGGGCGCATCCTGCTGGAAGGCCGCGACACCGCGGGGCTGGACTCGGGCAGGCTGACGGCTTCGCTGGGTCTTGGCGGGGAAGGCCGCAAACTCACGGAACAACTGTCCGGGGGCGGGGGGCGTGGCGCCCGCCCTGGCCACTGACCCGACCGTGCTGCTGGCCGACGAGCCGACCGGCAACCTCGATACGAAGAAAGCCTCGGCGGTTTTCAACATCTCCTCGCGCCTGGCACCGGAGGAAGGCCGGGCGGTGTTGACCGTGACGCATGATGCCGAATTGCGCGGAGCATCCATCTGGACGAGGGGCGGATCGTGTCGGCCCAGAAGGGCCAGCGACCAGCGGACGGCGGGCCACACATGTCCATGAATTTTACATTTATGGGCAACGTCGTTCATCAGGCCCGGCAAGACGTTGAAGCAACGATGTAAAACTTTCTGGCACGGTATTCGCAACGATGTCGTTAGATGTCCGATTCGACCCGTGGCACTTCCGCCGCGGCCGCGCATCGGATCAAAGATTTCAACGGGCGTCCCTTCATGTCGCTTCGCAATGCACTGGTCGGAATGGTCTTTGCCGCGGCCGTCGCCGCTGGTCCGGCGTCGGCCGCGCTCATCGCTTCGGGTTCGGTCGGCGGCGCACCGACCGGCGTCACGCTCGAGAACTTCGACACCCTCGCCGCCGGCACGATCTCGCCCCCGGCCTACCTGCTGCCGAGCGGCATCAGCCTGACCCTGACGCCGGGTGCGCAGGCCGTCGTCGGCAGCCTGGGCGGCCAGTAT
>JBBRWI010000074.1:0-15935 GCA_038249305.1 Acetobacterales bacterium | reverse complement strand
GAGGACGAGCGCGGAAAGCGCCATGTCGTTGTCTCCTGGGGTGGGGGGCAATCACCCCCGGGTGCGGCGCACCCGGGGGAAGCGTTTGAGGCTGCGACTATTCCGCCGCGCGCATGCGCGACTATTACGCCGCGCGCATGCGCACGACACCAGCGCCGTCGATCAGCACCGCACCCTGGCTCATCATGTTCAGGATGAAGTGCGCGGCGCGGTCGCCGTGCCAGGACACGTCGGTCACCACATCCTGCGCCGAGGCATGGCCGATCGCGGTCTTGTGGAAGAAGTAGCAGAACCGCAGCGCGCCGCTCTTGGTCAGGCCCGAATGCGGCATCCACATCGCGCCCAGCCACGACTTGGCCTGCGCGCCCTTCCACGGCAGATCCGCGTCGCCGACATAACGGCTGTCGGCGAACTCCTGGATCTGGAGCAACTGGCTCCACTGCTTCCAGCCGACCACCGCATAGCGCTGGCCGTCATCCGGCACGTCGGCGCCACCCAGGGTCTCAAAGGCGAGCAGCACCTTCTGCTTGGTCAGGCCATCCGCGTCGGTGGTGCCGGGGGCGGTGCCGACCGCCTCGGCCGTCGCGGTGTCCAGCGCCGCGATGATCAGCGCGTCGGTCGTGCGGCCGAGCGCATAGGCGCCGGCGTTGGCGACGACCTGGCGCTCTTCCATGTTGGTCTTGATCTCGTCCAGCCGGTCCACCCACTCACCGGCGTAGAAGTCCTGCAGGAAGCACTCGGCGTTCGAGTACTGCAGGTTCATCACCGGCACGACGCCGTTGCGCGCCTTGGCGGCGGCCGTGCCGCGGCCAACTTTCGGGAAGATGGTGCTGCCGCCCTTCACGTCGCTTTTGCTGCGCACGGTCTGGCGCAGCTTGCTGCCCTGGCGCTGATAGGCATCCTTCACTTCGGACTCGAACTGCTTCGCGAAGGCGAGGTCGATGGTCATGCAGTGTCTCCGTCAGGCGGATTGTTGGGGGGGGGAGCGCGCCATCGGCGGTTGGGCCCGGAACGGGCGCCGCCGAACGCGTGCGCCCGCGCGCCCGGCCGCCATCATGGCGATCGGGTTTTGCGCGGGCGGGGGTGGGGTCAGCCGCCGACCAGGCGGCGGAAGCCTTCGGTGACGCGGTTCACGAATTCCGGTTCCCGCTTCTGCCAGTAGCGCGGATCGCGCATCATCTGGCGCAGGCCGGTTTCGTCCATCGCCTGGGGCGCATCGGCCTGACGGCTGATCATGGGTTCCTTGCGGTCCATCATGCCGGACAGCGCGATCACGCCCTCGGCCGTGCCGGCCATCGCGTCGAATACCGCCGGCGGCAGGTTGGCGCGGCCCCAGGCGGCGAGTTGGCGGGCGATCGCGCGGTAGCGGTCCTCGCCACCGAAATGCGCGATCAGCCGGTCGCGCTGGCGATCGGCCTCATACTGCGCGGCGGCCTCGGCGATCACCGGCAGCAACCGTTCCGCCGCCAGGTCATAGACCAGCTGCGCCTGGGTGGGCGTGAAGCCTGCCGCGTGCAGCCGGGCGTTGATCGCGGGGTCCGGGGCGCATTGCTCGCAGGGGGCCGCGATCTCGTAGCCATCCGGCGCCTCGGGGATGCCCATGGCGGCGCGGAAGCGCGCGATCTCCTCCGGCGCGGCATCGTCGGCCGGCGGCGCGAAGCGTTGCGACATGCGGCGTTCCAGTTCCAGATAGGATTTCAGCAGCGCATCGATGCGCACAGCCCCCGTCACCGGGTCCTTGAATTTGGCCGGCATCTGGCTGCCGGTCGAAACGGCGTCGCTCATCACGACCGGTGTTTCGAGTTCGGCGGTGATCAGGTTCTCGCTCATGCGGAAGGGTTCTCCGTCAGGGGTGTCAAAATGGAGTCCGGCACATCCAGCGTGCGGGCCAGGAAACGTGCGGCGGCGGCGGCGTCGATCTGCGCCAGCCCGGCCGGCCCGAGGGCCGCGGCCGATTGCAGGAACAGCGCCGTATTGGCGGCATCGGCCCGCGCCTGCAGCCGCGCGAGCGGGCTGCGATAGGTGAGCCGCACCTCCTGCCCATCCAGAAGGATGGGCGGCACCTCGCCACGACGGCGCAGCACGCCAAGCGCACGCCCGACCAGTGGCGTCAGCAATTCGTGCTGCAGCCGGCCGTAGCAGGCCCCCAGTGTCCGCGCCGTTTCCGCACTGCGTTCCAATACCTCGGTCGCGGTGCGGTCCTGGCCGGGCTTGGGGTTCAACCGGTCGGCCAGCAGTGCCGTGCGGATGCGGCTGCGCAGATCTTCCAGTACCAGGTTCGACACATCGAAATTGCCCGGTGCGGCCAGCGGCGTCAGCCCGGCGGAGCCTGGCGCCTTGGGAATGATCGCCCCGGGCACCAGCCGTACCGTCGCCGGGTTGAGCACGCCGTCATCATCGGCCTGCCAGATACCGGTCGCCGCGATGGAAGCGTTCTTCAGGATCAGTTCCACGACCTTGTTCGCGGTGCGGATGTCCGGCAGCGCCTTCATCACCGGCCCACGTCCATAGGTCTCGCCTGGCGCCACCAGCCAGCGGAAGGCGATGAAGGGGGATTCGGCAAACGCCCCCTCGGCCAACAGCAGCGGCGCCTGGCCCGGCATGGCCAGGACCGCGGCGAAGCGGAAGGCGCCATGGCCATCGGGCCAGACCGCTTCCAGCACCGGGATGCGGGGCGGCTCACCGGTGCTTTCGACCAGCGACCTGGGCAGCAGCGCCTTGGGGAAACGCTGCAGGATTGCCGAGGGCGTGAGCGCTGCGCTGCGAAAGATCGTGTCCAGCCGCCCGGTGCCACTGTCTTCCAGCACCGTCTCCGACAGCGGCACGGCGGTCAGCCGCAGTGCCGAGACTTCGCCGGCGGGCGCTTCCTCGATCAGCAGCACACCCGTGCCGCAGACCACGAGGTCCAGGAAGGCCTGGTGCATGGCCAGCGACAGCCCGCCACGGTCCAGGTGCCCGACCAGGGTTTCCGAAGCCTCTTCCAACAGGTCGGACAGGCCCGGCGTTTCGGCCATGCCGCGCGTCGGCTGCAGCCCGAACCAACGCGACCAGGGCGGTGTCAGTTCAGCCAGCAGGGAGGCAGCCAATTGTTCGGCGGCGTCCGCCGCAGTGCCATCGAACAGCGCCGGGCCGCCCTGGCCCGGCGTGCGAGCCAGAACATGGTCGCGGCAATCCTGCCAGGTCGCTTCCCAGGGGCGGCGGCGATCGAGCGCCGCCTGGTGGCGCAGCAGAAGGGTTTCGGGGGTCATGGCGCTATTCCCCCAGCAGTGATTTGCGTGGCGCCACCGGCGCCGGTTCCAGGACTCCGCGGGCGGAGGTGGCGATGGTGCCGGCCAGGCCGCTGCGGGCGCGGGCCGTGCTGGCGGCGCGGGCCTGTGTCGCCGCCTGGTCGGGTGGCGACGCCACGGCGACGGGCGGGGGCTCGGACGCCACGATGGCGACCGGCTTCGGGGCTTTGATGAGGCCACCCATGCGGTTCGACGCTCCAGTTGGGGCGAAACGCCGAACGGCCCGCCCCGAGGGAGGGCAGGCCGTGCGGGTGATCGCGGAGGGGGGGGGAAGAGGCTGCGGCCGCGGGGCGCAACTATCCCCTTGGCAAGCGGGAGTTAGCCTAGGCGGGCCGATTTGTCAAGGATTTTTTCCTAGGTTTTTGATCGTAGAATTCTAGCGCGCTGAAGAGCCCCCTCGGGGTCAGCGCAAACGGCGCGCCGGGGCCGAGCAGGGCGCGACAGACGCTGACGCAGGTCAGCGGCAACAGGCCCGGCAGCGGCATGGCGACAGCCTCGGACGGCGCGAAGGGGCCGAGCACAGCGAAGCCCGCACGGGTCCACAGCGCGGCCAGATCATATTCGGGGCCGACGCCCAGACGGGTGACGTGCAGCCGCCCCGACAAGGGGTCCACCACGGTCCAGCCATCGGCATCGCGCAGCCCGGCGAAACAGTGCCGGAAGCCCGGCGCCAGCAGGCGCTGCCACGCCTGGCTGGTGCCGCCGCCGAAGCCCAGGAACACGGCGGGCTCGGCCAGGCGTCGGTGGGCGGCGTGCCGCGTCACCGGCGCTTCGGGCCGAAAGATGCAAGCGGTACGCAGGGGTTTGCTTCCTCCGGCCGCGGGAAGACGCCGTCGCCCGCGACGATGCCCTTGACCCGCAGCGGCCAGTCCAGGCGCTGCATCGCTTCCTTCCACAGCCGTGCGTCGGCGCGTTCCGGGGCGAAGCGTTCGTCCGGCACGCTGTGCTTTTCGCCCCAGGTGCGCATGACCCGGGCGTGGGTCAGGTCGATGCGCCGCTGGCGGTACAGCCGGTCGAGCACCACGATCACGTCATCCGGTTCGCAGGGCCGCAGCATCTCGCCCCGCCCGGCGCCCAACTGCGCGCCGTCGCGCCGCGCGGTCAGCGCCGCCATGGTCCAGAACCAGGCTTCCTCGGCCGAATGGAACGGTACGGCGCGGTCGAGAGAATGCAGGCGGCGGGGGGTGGGCGCGCGGGGGGCGGGGATCGGCATGGGCGGGGCTCCGTTGTGTCCCAGGGGGTTGGGACAGCTTTGATTTATACACATAATCCTAGGTGTCAAGGCTTATATAGGCTTATTATCGCCTTGATTTGGGGTTGTGGACCTAGGATACTGCGCCCATGCGACACGAAGATGTTTGGCGCGCCCTCGATGCGCTTGCCGCCGAAAATGGCCTCAGCGCCTCGGGCCTTGCCCGGCGCGCCGGACTCGATCCAACCGCGTTCAACCCGTCCAAGCGGACCGGGCCGGATGGGCGCGCGCGCTGGCCCTCGACGGAAAGCGTCGCCAAGGTGCTGAACGCGATCGGCGCGCCGCTCGAATCCTTCGCCTCGCTGGTCTCCGGCACGGCGGGTGCGATGAGTGCCGGGCGACGCGCCATCACCGGGCGGCGCATTCCGCTGATCGGCATGGCGCAGGCGGGCGGCGACGGGTTCTTCGACGACGGCGGCTATCCCGTCGGTGGGTCGTGGGATGAGATCAGCGTGCCGGAAGTGCCCGACCCGCACGCCTATGCCCTGGAAATCCATGGCGACAGCATGGAACCGGTGTTCCGCGACGGCGACCTCGTGATCGTCTCTCCTGGCGCGCCGGTGCGCCGCGGCGACCGCGTCGTGGTCCGCACGCGGGAGGGGGAGGTCCTGGCCAAGGAGTTGGTGCGCCAATCCGCCAAGCGGATCGAACTCGCCAGCCTCAATCCGGCGCATCCGAACTACAGTTTCGAGCTTGGCGACGTCGCCTTCATCCACCGGATCGTCTGGGCCACGCAGTGACCTTGCGGCGGCCACTGGCGGCGCTTCTGGTGCTGGCCGGTTGTGCCGCCAGGGTGCCTGCCGATGACCGCTTCGGCCCGCCCGAAGTCGATGGACCCGCCCTGTCGCTGACCATCGGCAGCCGACCCGTGGTGGCACTTCTGCTGCAACAGAATGGCGAATCGCGGCTCTGGCGCACGCGCGACGGCATTGTCGTCTCGACCGATGGCGCGCGGGTGGTGGCGACGGCGGGGCTGCCGGTGTGGGTCGTGGCGACGCGCTTCGACGGGCCGGATCCCCTGGACGCACCGCTGGCGCTGGTCGGGCGGCGGGCGTCCTCGCGCCGTCTGGTCGATCTGATGACGCCCGATCGCAACCCCGCGTCGATGCGCTTTGGCGTCTCGCTTCAATGCACGCTGACCAGTCGGGTGCAGGGCGACGTGCTGGTGGTCGAGGAAGGCTGCGCCGGCGGCGGCTTCACCTTCACCAACCGGTTCTGGGGCGATCCCCAGACCGGCGGCATCTATCGCAGCGAGCAATGGGTGGGGCGCGAGGCCGGGTTGCTCGGGATCAGCGTGTTGAACCCGCCGCCGGGTTAGCCCTGCTTTCGCGCGGCGACCAGGTGGGCGCAGAAATCCGCGCCAATGGTGGCCAGCATTTCGGCCAGTGCCGCGCCGGTTTCGGCCGTGCACAGCCGCGGGTCGCCGGCGCTGACTGCGTCGGGGCTGACCTGGTCGTAATCCAGCGGCACCGTGACCTCGGCGCCCTGGAAGTCGAGCGCGCCCCACGCCTTGAACGGGATGCCCAGATGCGTGGGCGAAGGCCCTGGGCGCGGTGCGGGTGTCAGCTCCGGGCGCATCCGTTCCGGGGCGTAATGCAGGCCAAGGCTGGTCAGCGGATCGGCGCCATGGCCCGCGACCATGCGGGCCTTCTCCTCCCCCAGGATCCTGGGCAGCAGACCACCCGCGATGCGCCAAAGGTAAAGGCAGGGAATGGCGGGCCCGCCGGCGTGGTGGATCCGGCGCGTCGCATCCTCGATCACCGGCACATTGCCGCCGTGGCCGTTCAGGATGACGAGGTTGGTCAGGCCGTGCCGCAGCAGCGCGCCCAGCACCTCCTCCAACACCGCGAGCAGGGTCGCGTGCGACAGGGCGATCCCGCCGGGCATGGGCGCGAAGAAATCGGCACGCCCAAAGGGCATGACCGGTGCGACGACGGTGCGCGTGCCGGCCGCGGTTGCACGCAGCGCGATCGCCTCGGCCACTTTTTCGGCCAGCAGGTAGTCGCCCATCGGCGCGTGCGGCCCCTGGTCCTCGTGGCTGCCGAAGGGCAGCAGCACGACCGGGTTCAGGGCGTAGAGGCTGCGGGCCTCGGCGGCGGTGATCTCGCCCATACGGACCTTGTGCGGCGCGGTCTCGGTCATGCTGCGGTTCTCCTTACCGTTTCAGCGACTGCCAGAGGCGGCAGCGGTCGGCAATCGGCATGAAACACCTGTTGCATCATGCCCGGATGCGCGAAACGATTGCTGCATGCTTGCGGACCGCCTCCATCCTGCCTTGCCCCACCTTCGCCTGGCCCAGGGCGACATCTGCTGGCGCAGGCGTTCGCGCCCGATGCGGATCTTGGCCGCCGATGCCCTGGCCGCGGTGCATGCCAGCAAAAACCCGGCCGATTGTTTCGCCGCCAACCTGCCCGAGGAGCCTGCCGCATGACCAGCCATATCGTGCACCGCAACCTGCGCGCCGATCCCGCCATCGCCGTATCCGGCCGCGGCGTGATGCTGCGGGATGCCAGGGGGCGGGAGGTGATGGATGGATCAGGCGGCGCCGCCGTCGCCTGCCTCGGGCATGGTCATCCGCGCGTGGTCGCGGCGATGAAGGCGCAGATCGACCGGCTTTGTTACGCGCATACCAGCCTGTTTTCCTGCGAACCGGCCGAGGCCCTGGCGGATAGGCTGGTCGGCCACGCGCCGGGCGGGCTGACGCATGCCTATTTCGTCTCCTCCGGCAGCGAGGGCATGGAGGCCGCACTGAAGATCGCGCGGCAATATTTCCTGGAGATCGGCCAGCCGCAGCGCACGCGCTTCATCGCGCGGCAGCAATCCTATCATGGCAATACGCTCGGTGCGCTGGCGGCCGGTGGGAACGCCGCGCGGCGGGCGCCCTACGCGCCCATGCTGGCGGATATCTTTTCGCATGTGGCGCCCTGCTACGCCTATCGAGAACGCGGCGACGACGAGAGTGATGCCGACTACGTCGCGCGCCTGGCCGCCGAGTTGGAGGCGGAGTTCCAGCGCCTGGGCCCCCAGAATGTCGCGGCTTTCTGTGCCGAGACAGTGGTGGGTGCCACCCTCGGCTGCGTCGCGGCGGTCCCCGGCTATTTCGCCGCGATGCGCGCGGTCTGCGACCGGCACGGCGCGCTGCTGCTGCTGGATGAGGTGATGAGCGGCATGGGCCGGTGCGGCAGCCTGCATGCGTGGGAGGCCGAGGGCGTCGCCCCGGACATCCAGGTGATCGCCAAGGGGCTCGGCGGCGGCTACCAGCCGATCGGCGGCATCCTGGTGGCCGGGCGCGTGGTGGCCGCCCTGCAAGACGGCTCTGGTACCTTCAAGCATGGCCACACCTACCAGGCGCACCCGGTGGCCTGCGCGGCGGCGCTGGCGGTGCAGCAGGTCATCGCCGACGACGACCTGCTGGCCAATGTGCGCGCCATGGGGGCGCTGCTGGCCGAACGCCTGACCGAACGCTTCGGCAACCACCGCCACATCGGTGACATCCGCGGGCGCGGCCTGTTCCAGGCGATCGAGATCGTGGCCGACCGCACCACCAAGGCGCCCTTCGACCCGGCGCTGAAAGTCAACGAAAGGATCAAGCAGGCGGCCTTCGACCGCGGCCTTGCCTGCTATCCGATGGGCGGCACCGTCGATGGTACGCGCGGCGATCATGTGATCCTCGCCCCGCCCTATATCAGCACCGCCACGGAGATCGACGCGATGGTGGACCGCCTGGGCCAGGCGACCCTGGACGTGCTCGAACACCTGCCGCGATGAAGGCCAGCCTCGCCCTGCGTCACATCCTTGCCGCGCTGTCGCGGCGAATCCGCGCAAGAAGGCAACGACCGGCGGATCCCTGCGGACTGCTGTACGTCATGCCGTTCCGCTGAGATCCCGCGTCGATCACCCGGCGTGCCGCAGGTGTTTTCTCCTGCGCGGTTGATTGCGACGCACGCTTGTGGGCAGGGTGGTTTTCATGCCCGATGAATCGCTCCGGGAAACCCTTCCCCTCGCGCCCGACCCGCTGGCGCCGCCGGTGCAGGTGCCGGTTGTGTGGCAGCGCAGCGCCCGCGCGCGCCGCATGTCGTTGCGGATCGATGCGGCCGAGGGCGCAGTGCTCGTCACGATGCCGGTTCGCGGCAGCCGCAAGGCGGGGCTCGCCCTGTTGCAGACGCATGCACGCTGGATCACGCAGCGCCTGCGCGCGCTGGCACCGGCCTGTCCCTTCGTGGCGGGGGCGATGGTCCCGATCGGCGGCGTCGCGCATGAAATCATCCACGCCCCCGACGAACGCGGCGGCGCTTTCCTGCATGGCCAGACGCTGGTTGTGACGGGCCATGCGGATTTCATCGCCCGCCGCGCTGCGGATTTTTTGCGTGCCGAAGCCGGGCGCCGGCTGGCCTTGCGCGTGGCGCATCATGCCGCGGCGATCGGCGTGGTGCCGCACGCGATCCGGATGAAGGACACGCGAACCCGCTGGGGCTCATGTGCCGCCGACCGGACGCTGGCATTCTCCTGGCGGTTGCTGCTGGCGCCGGACTGGGTGCTGGACTACGTCGCGGCGCATGAGGTCGCGCATCTGCGCCACATGAACCACGGCGCGCAGTTCTGGGCGCTGCTGAACACGATGTCGCCGCACCGCGCGCAGG
Source organism: Acetobacterales bacterium (assembly GCA_038249305.1). Classification (GTDB taxonomy): domain Bacteria; phylum Pseudomonadota; class Alphaproteobacteria; order Acetobacterales; family Acetobacteraceae; genus Humitalea. The sequence continues at coordinate 6,756 of JBBRWI010000074.1, read as the reverse complement.
CCGAGACCTGGCTGAAGCGCCATGGCCCGGGGCTGCTGCGGGTGGGCGCTTAGCCCAGCGCCGCCTCGACCGCCGCCGCCACGGCGAACAGCCGTGCGTCGCCATCATGTTCGCCCATCAGCATCAGCCCGACCGGCGCCTCGCCCGGCCGATGGCAGGGCAGGGAAATCGCGCAGCGGTCCAGGAAATTCCCGACCGAGGTGTTGCGTAGCAGCGCCATGTTGATGCGGTTGTAGCCACGATCCTCCGCAACCTCGGCCAGCGACGGCGGCACGATCGGGCAGGTCGGCAGCACCACCGCATCGATGCCCGCGGTGCGCGGCGCGATGGCAGCGATCAGGGCCGCGCGGGATGCGACCAGCGCGATATAGTCGGTCGCCGACATGCGTTCGCCGCGCAGGATGCGCGCCAGGATGCGTGGGTCATAGCGGTCGCGCCCGCGGGCGATGATGTCGCGGTGCAGCGCCCAGGCCTCGCTCGCGGCAAAGCCGCCGGTCGCGTTCACCGCCGGGATATCGGCGAGTTCCGGCAGGTCGAGCGGCAGGATCAGCGCGCCGGCCGCCGATAGCCGGGCCAAGGCCGCGTCGAAGGTCGCGGCCACGGTCGCGTCCAGGCCGTCGGTCAGGTAGGTGCCGCGCGGCAGGCCCAACCGCAGCCCGGCCAGGGGCGGGGCCAACGGTGCCTCGGGGGCGTCCGCGCCGGCCATCGCCGCATGCACCACGGCGCAGCATGCGACCGTGCGCGCCAGCGGCCCGATGGAATCAAGACTTTGGGACAGCGGGAAAACCCCCGTCGTCGGCACCCGCTTCGCGGTCGGCTTGTAGCCCACCACGCCGCACAGCGCCGCCGGCACGCGGCAGGACCCGCCGGTGTCGGATCCCAAGGCCGCGAAGCCCATGCCATCGGCGACGGCGACCCCGGCCCCTGACGACGACCCGCCCGGGCAGCGGCCCGTCGCGCGGTCCCATGGCGCCAGCGGCGTGCCGAAATGCGGGTTCACGCCCAGGCCGCTGAAGGCGAATTCGACCATGTTGGTGCGGCCCAACACGACGAAGCCCAGCCGTTCCAGCCGCGCCACGGCCGGTGCGGTCGTGGTGGCCGGCGGCGCATCGGCCAGCACCACGCTGCCGGCCGCGGTGACCTGGCCCGACTGGTCGAACAGGTCCTTCACGCTGATCGGTATGCCGGCGTAGCGCGACGGCGCGCGGCCGGCGGCGCGCAGCGCATCCATCGCATCGGCGGCGGCCAGGGCCGCGGTGGCCTGGACCTGGATGAAGCTGCGCGCACCCTGGCCGTCCGGATCGGCGATGCGGGCCAGGGCTGCTTCGGTCAGCGCGCGTGCGGTGGTGGTGCCCTGGGCCAGGGCGTCGGCGGCGGCGGCAATGGAAGGGGGCATCGTGCGGTTCCTGTGATATTGCGCGTTTGACACACCGATGCGGCGCGGGCCACGCTCCGGACCTGAAGAAACATATACAAGAGGAGGAAAGTTCATGCTGACACGGTTCCGCACCGCCTTGTTGGTGGCCGTTTTCGCCTTTGGCTTTTACGCCACACCGGGCCAGGCCCAGGAATGGCGCGGCTGGAACATCCATGCCGCCGACTATCCCAATGGCCGCGGCATGGACCGCTTCGCCGAACTGGTCGCGCAGCGGACCAACAACCGCATCCGCCTGCGCACCTTTCATTCCGCCACCCTGGGCCAGCAGGATGAGGCGATCCAGCAGATGCGCCTGGGCGCGATCGACTTCGGCAATTTCAACCTCAGCCCGTTCAACAACCTGGCCCCATCGACCAACGTGGTCACGCTGCCTTTCCTGTTCCGCGATGTCGGTCATTCGCATCGCGTCATGGCCGGGGTGGGCGGCGAGGAGATCGCCCGCGACCTGGAAGGCATCGGCATCATCGCGCTGGCCTGGTACGACGCCGGCGCGCGCAGCATGTACACCCGCCGTCCGGTCCGCGTGCCGGCCGATCTGCAGGGGATGAAGATCCGTGTGCAGACATCCGACCTGTGGATCGACATCATGCGGGCCCTTGGCGCCAACGCGACGCCGCTGCCGTTCGGTGAGGTCTTCACCAGCCTGCAATCGGGGGTGATCGATGGGGCGGAGAACAACTGGCCGTCCTACGAAAGCACCCGCCATTTCGAGGTCGCGCGTTTCTACACGACCACCGAACATTCGAACGTGCCGGAAGTGCTCGCGGTATCCCGGCAGCGCTGGGCGCGGCTGAGCGACGCCGACAAGGCGATCCTGCGCCAGGCAGCGCTCGAATCGGCGACCTACCAGCGTGAACTCTGGGCGGCGCGGGAATTGGAATCCCGGGCCCGGGTGATCGCGGCCGGCGTGACGGTGATCGAGATCACCGACCGCACGCCCTGGTCCAACCTGATGGCGCCGGTCTATGCGAAGTATGCGGCCGACGCGCGCCTGGCCCGGATGGTCCAGGCGATCCGCGCAACCCAGTGAAGGCGTTTTCCGCCGCGCTGGACGTCCTGTCGCGGGTGATGATCGGGGCGGCTTCGGTCGCCCTGGTCTGCGTGATCGCGATGATGGGCTGGGCGGTGTTTGGCCGCTACGTGCTTAACGACACGCCGACCTGGGTGGAACGGGGGGCGACGCTGGCCATTCTGTTCATCGCGCTGCCGGTGGCGGCGGTGGGGGTGCGGGAACGCTTCCATTTGTCTGTGCTGGGTTTTCGCGAAAGCCTGCCACCACAGGCTCAACGTTGGATTGCGGTGGGTTGCGACACGGTGGTGGGGCTGTTCGGCCTGGCCATGGCCTTCTGGTCCTGGGAACTGGTCGATGGGGTGCGGAACTTTCGCATCCCGCTGTTGGGCATCAGCCAGGCGTGGACCTACATACCTTTGATGATCAGCGGCGTGCTGATCGCCTTGTTTGCACTGGAGCAGGTGCTGCTCGACATCCTGTCGCCCGATGCGCCTGAAAAGCGCGGCGTCGCCGCGGCCTTCCTGGAGTAGCCTGCCCTTGGAACCCGGCCTGATCATATTGTTCGCGATTTTCTTCTTCGGCATCGTGGCGGGCGTTCCGGTCGGCTTCGTGCTGGGTGTCGCCGCCGTGGTTGGCTTCCTTTATGAAGGTATCAATCCCGCGGTCGCCTTCCAGCAGATGACGGCGGGGATGAGCATGTTCTCGCTTCTCGCCATCCCGTTCTTCATCTTCGCTGGCGAGATCATGCTGCATGGCGGCATCGCGCGGCGCCTCGTCGCACTCGCGTCGGGCTGCGTGGGGTGGATGCGCGGCGGGCTCGGCATGGTGGATGTCTCCACCTCGATGCTGTTCGGCGGCATTTCGGGATCGGCCGTGGCGGATACCTCGGCGACCGGGACCATCCTGATCCCGGCGATGAAGGCCAAGGGCTACGGCGTCGATTACGCCGTGTCGCTGACGGTCACCAGCAGCATCGCCGGCATCCTCATCCCGCCTAGCCACAACATGATCCTGTATTCGCTGGCGGCCGGCGGCGGTATCTCGGTCACCGCGTTGTTCATCGCCGGCATCGTGCCGGGCATCGTCATGTGCCTGCTGCTGGCCATCGCCGCTTATGTCATGGCGGTCCGGCGCGGCTACCCGGCTGAGGCCTGGCAGGGGTTTCGTCACCTGGCCTGGACCGCGATCGATGCGCTGCCCGGCCTGCTGACCGCGGTCATCATCCTGGGCGGTGTGTTGTCGGGCATCTTCACCGTCACCGAATCCGCGGCCTTTGGCGCGATCTGGGCGGTGCTGGTCACCCTGCTGGTTTACCGCAGCCTGAGTTGGGCAGATTTCGTCATCGCGGTGAAGGGCAGCGTGCGCACCACCGCCGTCGTCTTCATGCTGGTCGGCACCGCGACCGCCTTCGCCTATCTGCTGGCGGTCTATCGGCTGGCCGATCTGTTGACTTCCGGCATGCTGGCGATCAGCGACAACCCCATCGTCATCCTGCTGATGATCAACGTCTGCCTGCTGCTGCTGGGCTGCGTGATGGACATGGCGGCGCTGATCCTGATCACCACGCCGATCTTCCTGCCCGTCGTCATTGCCATCGGCATGGACCCGGTGCAGTTCGGCATGGTGATGATGATGAACCTGGGCCTCGGGCTCTGCACGCCGCCGGTGGGGGCGGTGCTGTTCGTCGGCTGTGCGATCGGCAAGATCCCCATCGAGACGGTGGTCAAGACCATCTGGCCTTTCTATGGCGCGATCGTGGTGGCACTGATCCTCACGACCTATTGGCCGGCCATGTCATTGACCCTGCCGCGCCTGTTCCTTGGATACGGAGGCTGACCGCCATGACCATCCCCCAAAAGCCGGTGCTGATCACCGGTGCGTCGGGCAACCTCGGCCGGGCATTGGCGCGCGCCTTGGCCGAGGCGGGTTGGACCCTGCGCCTGACCGACATCACGCCGTTCCCGGACGCGCTGCCGCCCCGCGCGCGCTTCGTCAAATGCGACCTGAACGACGGCCTGGCCCTGGTGCGCCAGGCCGAAGGCTGTGGCGCGATCCTGCATTTTGGCGGGATCAGCGTGGAAAAGCCGTATGAGGAGGTTCTGGGCCCCAATCTGCGCGGGCTTTACCATGTGTACGAAGCAGCGCGGCGTGAGGGCGCGCGGGTGATCTTCGCGTCCTCGAACCACAGCATCGGCTTCCACGAACGCCCGACCGGCAACCAGCCGAAAATCGACGTGGACTGTGATTTCCGCCCCGATGGCTACTACGGCCTGTCCAAGGCCTATGGCGAACTGATGGGCCGCATGTACTGGGACAAGCACGGCGTCGAGAACGTCAACCTGCGCATCGGCTCCTGCTTCCCCAAGCCGATCGATGCGCGGATGCTCGCGACCTGGCTGTCCTATGCCGACCTGATCCGGCTGTGCCAGGCCGCCGTGACGGCACCAAAGGCCGGCCATGCGGTGATCTGGGCGGCCTCGGCCAATCCCCGCACCTTCTGGGGCCAGGACCACCGCGACCGCATCGGCTGGGCACCGCAGGATACGTCCGAGGCCTTCGTCGAGGAAGTCGGCGCGATCCTCAGCGGCGATCCGGTGATCGAGCGCTACCAGGGCGGCGCCTATACCGCCATCGAGTATTCCCGCGCCGCGCCGTCGCCACGCGATGCCTTCGCGTTGGAGTGATGATCGACCTTTCGGCCGGTGGCTGGACGGCACGCCTCCTTCCGGCACAGGGCGCAGCCTTCGCGCGGCTGACCTGCGATGGGCGCGACGTGCTGGCGCCGGTGCCGGATGGCGCCGATCCGAACACCGCGATGGCCGGGGCGTTCTGGATGGCGCCCTGGACCAACCGGCTGGACGCGGGGCGGGTCGGCGACATCGGCCAGGTGCCGATGAACCGCCCGGCCGATGGCACCGCGATCCACGGCTTCCTGCGCGACCGGCCCTGGAAGGTTGAGGCCGCGACCGCCTCCTCGGCCCGGCTTGTCATCGACGCGCCGAGTGAGCCCTTGCCTTGCGCCGCGGTGCTGGACGTGGGCCTCGACGACCGCGGCCTGTCGCTGGCGCTGCGCCTGACCAACATTGGCGCGGCGATCCTGCCCTTCGGCATCGGCTGGCATCCCTGGTTCGTCCGCGGGCCGGCGACGCACTTGGCCTTCGCCGCCACGCACCGCTTCCTGCGCGACGCGCGCAACCTGCCGACCGGCGTCGCGCCGGGCATTGGCCTCGATGGCGACGAAGCGGCCCTGCTTGGCCATGATACGCATTGGTCCGGCTGGGACGGGCGGGCGCGGATCGATGGTCTGGACCTGTACGCCACCGGCGCCTGGGCCGGCAACCTGCAACTCTACGTCCCGCCGCATCTGGCGGTGCTATGCGTCGAACCGGTGAGCCACGTGCCGGATGTGCTGAACCGGCCGCAGTTCGGCGCCCATGGGGCGATGCACCTTCTGGCGCCCGGCGAAAGCCTGGCGGGGACGATCACGCTGCACCAAACCCTGGGTTCACACGGCGCCCGCCGCGGGTAATCCTGCGCGCATGAAGACAGCATTGATCCTTGGTGGCGGCATCATGGGGCTTTCGGCTGCCTGGGGCTTTGCCCGGGCCGGCTGGTCGGTGCGGGTGATCGATCAGGACCCGATCCCCAATCCCCGTGGCGCCTCGGTCGATCATCACCGCCTGATCCGCCACGCCTATGGCACCGATGTCGGCTACATGCGGATGGTGGATGACGCCTACCTTGCCTGGGACCTGCTCTGGGCCGATCTGGGCGAGGTGCTGCATGTCCCGACCGGGGTGCTGGTGCTGTCGGCCGATGGCGGGCAGCGGTACGCCGACGGCCGCGCGACCTTGCTCGCCGACGGCCGCCCGTTGCGTGACTTGACCCCGGCTCAGACGCTCGCCCTCTGCCCCGCCCTGGCGCCCGACCATCTGTTCGCCGCCTATGCGCTGGCCCCCGGCGGGGTGTTGCTGGCCGACCGCATCGTGGCGGCGCTGGCCGCACATCTGGCGGCGCGCGGGGTGGCCTTCGAACGCGCCCAAGCGGTCGAGGTCGATCCGGCCCGTGCGACCCTGCACCTGTCCGACGGCACCAGCCGCGCCGGCGACCGCCTGGTCGTCTCAGCCGGCCCCTGGGCGCCGCGCCTCTTGCCGGGGCTCGGCGCCAGGGTCACGGCGTCGCGCCAAGTGCTGGCCTACCTCGCGCCGCCGCCGGGGCTGTGGGAGCGCTCGCCGATGCTGCTCGACCTGCCGTCCTTCGACGAGGCCGATAAGGGCGGCTTCTACGCCGTCCCGCCCGTCGCCGG
>JBBRWI010000073.1:0-16139 GCA_038249305.1 Acetobacterales bacterium | reverse complement strand
GGGGCAGCGCACGATCTTCACCGGCCCGTTCGGCGGCACCGTCGGCTGCCGCCCCTGCCCGGTGCTCGCCGAGGCCGAGTTTTCCTGCACTTCGCCCGATGTGTTCCCCCCCCCGCGGCTGGCAGCATTCGACCGGGTGCGCAAGGCGGCCCGGCGCACCACCTGGGGTGGGGATTGTTATACCTATGGGCTGATCGCGCTCGGCCTGATCGATGCGATCGTCGAGGACACGCTGAAACCCTGGGACTGGGCGGCGCTCGTCCCGGTGATCGAGGGCGCCGGCGGCCGCGTCACCGACTGGGAGGGGCGGGATCTCACCCTGGACTCGGCGGGCGGAGATGTCGTGGCCCTCGGCGATCCGGGATTGCTGCCGGAGGTCGTGGGCCTGCTGGCGGGCGGGTGAACCGGAACGGAGGCGCGCAGGTGGACGAGGTCGGGACGACGAGCCGTTCGCGCAGGTTCCTCGGCGATTTCGTGAGGCTGGCCGGGCCTTATTGGCGGGGCGCCGGCAGCCTGCGCCCGCGGGTGCTGACCGTGCTGCTGGCGTTGCTGGTGGTCGCACAGGTGGCACTCGCGATCCGGCTTAACATCTGGAGCGCCGACTTGTTCGACGCGCTCGAACGCCGATCAACCGATCGCGCCATGGCCCAAATCGGCATCTTCGCCCTGATCGTGTTTGGCATCATGGCCACGAACACCGCGCATCTGGTTTTGAAGCGACGGCTGCAACTGGACTGGCGGCGCTGGCTGACCGCCCGGGTCATCGGCGACTGGATGGAGGACGCCCGGCATTACCAGGCGGCCCTTATCCCGGGCGACCACGGCAATCCCGACGGGCGCATCGCCGAGGATATCCGCATCGCGACCGAAGCCGCGATCGACCTGGCCAGCACCCTGTTCTACTGCGTGCTGCTGCTGGTGACCTTCGTCGGCATCCTGTGGTCGCTTTCGGGCCGGATCGTCGTGTTCGGCTTCGACATCCCGGGGCATCTGGTGGCGCTGGCCTTCCTCTATGCCGGGATCGGGGCGGTGGTCGCCTTCATGCTCGGCCGGCCGCTGGTGCGGGCCACCGACACGCGGCAGACGCGGGAAGCCGATTTTCGCTTCGGCCTCGTGCGCGCCAGCGAGTCGGGCGAACCGATCTCGCTGGCGCGCGGCGAGGCGTCCGAGCGCCGCCGCCTCGGCGCCGCGTTCGAGGCCATCGCGCCGGCCTGGCGGGAGCAGTCGGCCGGGCTGGCGCGGCTGCTCGCCTTCTCCTCCGGCTATGTCGCCCTGGCCGCCGTCCTCCCGATCCTGGTCGGCACGCCGCGGTTCCTGGCCGGCACGCTTTCGCTCGGGCGGCTGATGCAATCGGCACAGGCTTTCCAACAGGTTACCGCGGCGTTGTCCTGGCCGGTGGACAACCTGCCGCGCATCGCCGAATGGCGCGCCTCGGTCGAACGCGTGCTGGGCTTGGAGGAAGCGGTGCGGGTGGTGAAACTGGAGGCCGCGCGCAGCGGCGAAACGGCGCTGAACCTCGACCGCGCGCCCGAGGTGCCGCTTGGCGTGCACGACCTGTCGGTCGCGGCCCCCGACGGCACCACGATGCTCTCGGGCCTGACCCTGGAACTGGCACTTGGCGATCGCGTGCTGGTGGATGGCGACCCGGATGCCGCCGCCGCCCTGTTCCGGGTGCTGGCGGGCGTCTGGCCCTGGGGGCGCGGCCAGGTGAACCTGGCGCCCGATGCCGAGGCGATGGCGATCGGCCGCTGGCCCTTCCTGCCGGAGGGCAGCCTGCGCAATGCGCTGCTCTTTCCCGCGACCAGCCTGCCGGATGGCGACGCCCCGCTGGCCGGGGCGCTCGGCCAGGTCGGCCTGGGCCATCTGGTGGAACGGCTGGACGAGGAGGCCGACTGGGGCCGGTCGCTGAGCGGCGGCGAATTGCAACGGCTGTCCTTTGCCCATGTCCTGCTGCGCCGGCCGCGCTGGATCGTGCTGGGCGATGCGACGGATTCGCTCGACCCCGCTTCGGCCGACGCCATGCTGCGTCTTGTCGCGGAGGTGCTGCCGCAAGCCGGCGTCATCGTCATCGGGCGCCACCCCGGTTCGCCCGACATCTTCACCCGGCGCCTGACGCTGGAGCGGTCGGCCAGCGGCGAGGTGCTGCTGCACGAGGTGTTCGCTCGTCGCCAGGCGGCACAACTGCCGAAACGGCGCCCGCTGCCTGTGGTGGACTGGCTGCGCCAGGGCTACGGCCGGTAATGGGGCTTGCGCTTGCGGAACCACCCGTCCCGCGCGGAGAGTGCGGCCATGCCAGGGAGGCCGCATCATGCCGGACGCCGACAACGGGACCCGTCGCGAATTGTTCCGCGCGGCCGAGACCGCGCTGCTGGCCCTGGCGCCCGACCTGCCAGCCGATGCGGCCGTGTTGTTGCGCCGGCTCTATGCCGCGGTGTCGACCGCCGAACTGGCCGAACTGCCGCCCGAACAGCCCGCCGCCGCCGCGGCCTCGCTCTACGCATTCGCCGCCGTGCGGGCGCCGGGCGGGGCGCCGATCCTGCGGCTGTCGCCGCCCGGGGCCGGCCGCGGCGCCCATGCGGTGGCCGAGATCGTCACCGATGACATGCCCTTCCTGGTGGACAGCGCGCTCGGCGCCCTGACGCGGCAGGGGCGGATCGTGCGGCGGCTGCTGCACCCCGTGCTGGGGGTGACGCGTGACGCGGCCGGGCGGCTGACCGGGCTCGACGCCCCCGGCGCCCCGCGCGAAAGCATGATGCGGATCGAAATCGCGCCCTCCGGCCCCGCCGACTGGGCGGCGACCGAGGCAGCCCTGGCGCGCGCCATGTCCGACGTGCGCGTCGCGGTCGCGGATTTCCCGGCGACCCTGGCGCTGCTGCGGGCGGCGGAGGCGGAGGTGCGCGCCGCCCCGGCCGATGGCGAGGAAGCCGCCGCGATGCTGGACTGGCTGGCCGGCGAGAACTTCGTGCTGATCGGGCACCGGCGGCTCGACATCGACGCCGCGGGCCGCGTCACCACCAGCGAACCCGGCCTGGGCATGCTGCGCGATCCCGCCGTGCCGGTGTTCGATGCGCTGCGCGACCTCGCGTACGTGCCGCCGGCCATTGTCGCGGGCTTTGCCGCACCCGTGCCGCTGACCGCCGCCAAGGCCAATCTGCGCTCGACGGTCCACCGCCCGCAGCATGCCGATGTGGTGACCACGCGGGTATTCGGCCCGGATGGGCGGGTGGTCGCGGTGCGGCTGTTCCTCGGGCTCTTCGCGGCCGATGCCTACAACCGCAACCCGCGCGCGATCCCGCTGCTGCGCGGCAAGGTCGAACGCATCATGGCGATGGCGGGCGTCGCCCCCGAAAGCCACGATGGCCGCGCGCTGCGCAATATCCTCGATACCTGGCCGCGCGACGAGCTGGTGCAGGCGACAGAACAGGAAATCCTCGACGGCGCGCATATCGCGCTCGACCTCGGTATCCGGCCGCGGGCGGCGATCTATGCGCGGCGCGATCCCTTCGGCCGTTTTGCCAGCGTCATCGTCTGGCTGCCACGCGAGACCTTCGATACCCGCACCCGCGAAAGGGTCGGGCAGTTGATCGCCGGTGCCTATCGCGGCCGGCTGTCGGCTTTCTACATCGCGCTGGGCGACATGCCGCTGGCGCGCGTGCACTACGTGATCGGAACGGACCCGGCGCAGGCGGCGCCGGTCGATGTCGCGGTGCTGGAAGCCGCGGTCGCGCAGGCCGCACGCGGCTTTGGCGAAAAACTCGCCGAGGCGCTGGCGGTCGAACAGGGCGAAGGGGCCGCCGCCGCGCTGATGGCGCGCTGGCAGGAGGCTTTCTCGCCGGCCTATCGCGAAAGCGTCGCGGCGGGCCGCGCCGTCGCCGACATTGCGCTGGCCGAAACCGTGCTGGCCACCGCCCGCCCCGCCGCGACCTTCGACCGCGCGCCGGGGGCACCGCCGCGCCGCCTGACGCTGACGCTCGCCAACCCGGGCGAGGCATTGCCGCTGGCCGACATGCTGCCGCTGTTCGAAAGCCTGGATCTGCGCGCGATCGAGGAGACAGGCTTTCGCCTGGCGCCCGCCGGTGCGGGGCCGGTCGCGCTGCATCGCTTCGTGCTGGATGCCGGTGTGGACCCCGAGGCGGATCGCCTGCCGGCGCTGCTGGATGCGCTGGCGGCCCTGCTGGCCGGGCAGGCCGAGCCCGACGGCTTCAACCGCCTGGTGCTGCGCGCGGGGCTGGACTGGCGCGAGGCCTGGCTGCTGCGCGCCATGGCGCGCTGGCTGAAGCAGGTGGGCTTTGGCGTGGAGCAAAGCAGCATCGAATGGGCGCTGGCGACGCACCCCGACTGCGCGCGTTTGCTGGTCGAGCGGTTCCTGGCCCGGCTCGATCCCGACCGGACCGCCGATGACGCGGCGCTGGCGGCGGCCTGGACGGCGGCGCTGGAAAGCGTCACTGACCCCGATGCCGACCGCATCTTCGCCCGGCTTTCGGTGCTGACCGATGCCGTTCTGCGGACCAATTTCTTTGCCCAGAAACCCTATCTTGCATTGAAGATCGACAGCGCGCTGGCGGGCGACATGCCCTTGCCGCGCCCCTGGCGGGAAATCTTCGTCCATGCCCCGGGCATCGAATGCTGCCACCTGCGCGCCGGCCCGGTCGCGCGCGGCGGCATCCGCTGGTCTGACCGGCGCGAGGATTTCCGTACCGAGATTCTGGGATTGATGAAGGCGCAGCGGCTGAAGAATGTCGTCATCGTGCCGACCGGGGCCAAGGGCGGCTTCGTGCTGAAGTCACCGCCGACCGACCGCGCCGCCTTCCAGGCCGCCGGCATCGCGGCCTATCGCACGCTGATCAACGCCATGCTCGACATGAGCGACGATATCGGTGACGGCGGCGTCATCCCGGCGGCCGGCAGCCGGCGCCGCGACGGCGATGATCCCTACATCGTGGCCGCCGCCGACAAGGGCACCGCGACCTTTTCCGATATCGCCAACGGCATCGCGGTGGAGCGCGGTTTCTGGCTGGGCGATGCCTTTGCCTCGGGCGGCAGCAAGGGCTACGACCACAAGGCCATGGGCATCACCGCCAAGGGCGCCTGGGTGATGATCGCGCGCCATTTTTCCGAGCTGGGGCACGACATCCAGGCCACCCCGTTTACCTGCGCCGGCGTCGGCGACATGTCGGGCGACGTGTTTGGTAATGGGCTGCTGGTGTCGCGGCAGACCCGGCTGGTCGCGGCCTTCGACCACCGCCATATTTTCGTCGATCCCAAGCCCGATCCGGCGGTGTCGTATGACGAACGTGTGCGGCTCTTTGCGCTGCCGCGTTCGTCCTGGGCCGACTACGACGCGCGGCTGTTGTCGCCGGGCGGCGCGATCCTGGCGCGCAACGCGAAAACCCTGACGCTGTCGCCGGAAATCCGTGCGCTGCTGGGCATCGACACCGAACGCGCGACACCCGCCGATGTCATGCGCGCGATCCTGCGCCTGCCGGTCGACCTGCTGTATTTCGGCGGCATCGGGACCTACATCAAGGCCGCGACGGAATCCCAGGCCGAGGCCGGCGACCGCGCCAATGACGCGATCCGCGTTGATGGCCGTGAGGTGCGCGCGAAGGTCCTGGGCGAAGGCGCCAACCTCGGCATCACCCAGGCCGGGCGGATCGAGGCGGCGCGCGCCGGCGTGCGGCTGAACTCCGACGCGCTGGACAATTCGGCCGGCGTCTCCACCAGCGACCATGAGGTGAACATCAAGATCGCGCTGGCAGACGCGATGCGCAGCGGCGCGCTGACCGAACGCCAGCGCGAGGATTTTCTGCGCGCCATGACCGATGACGTCGGCGCCCTGGTGCTGCGCGACAACGCGCAGCAGGGGCTGGCGGTCACGCTGGAGGCGCTGGCTGGGGCCGAAGCCCTGGCCGCCCAGGGGTCGCTGATGCAGTCGCTGGAAGCCGCCGGATTGTTGGACCGCGCGGTGGCGGGGCTGCCGGCTGCCGATGCCATCGCGGCCCGCGCGGCCTCTGGCGATGCGCTGACCCGGCCCGAGATCGCGGCCCTGCTGCCGCATCAGAAACTCTGGCTGAACGAGGCGATCGAGGCCAGCACCCTGCCCGATGATCCCGCGCTCGAGCCCTTGCTGCTCGGCTACTTCCACACCGCGCTGCGATCCCAATTCGCCGAACAGGCGAAGCATCACCGCCTGCGCCGCGAATTGCTGGCGACCATCCTGTCCAACGAGGTCGCCAACCGGATCGGCTGCGCCGGCTTCGCGCGGCTCGCGACCGATGTCGCCCCCGCGCGCGCCATCCGTGCCGCCGTGCTGGCCGAGCGCCTGTTCGGCATCGGCGAGGCCGCCGATGCGACCGACGCCTGTCCCGCCCCCGCCGAAACCCGCCACGCCGTGCTGCTCGCGCTGCGGCGGCTGCATGAACACACGGCCCGCGGCCTGCTCGGCCTGCCGGAAGGCGACCTGCCGCTGGCCGAGGCCGAGGCGGCGCTCGCCCCCGGCATCGCCGCCCTGCGCGCGGTGTCCGGCGACGCCGCCCAGACCGCCGCCCAGACCGCCGCCCAGACCGCCGCCCAGACCGCCGCCCAGACCGCCGCCTGGATCGCGGCCGGGGTCCCCGAGCCGGCCGCCCGCTTGGCCGCCACCGAGGCGCTGGCCGACGCCCCCATCGTGGTCCGCCTGGCTGCGACGGCCGGGACCACCCCGGCCACCGCCGCCGCCGCCTGGGTCGAGGTCGGCGAGGCCTTCGCCCTGGCCCCGTTGCGCGCTGCGATCGGTGCCGCGCGCGCGCCCGGTGCCTTTGGCACCCGTGCCAGGGCCGCGCTGCTAGATGACCTGACCGCGATGCGCCAGCGGCTGGCGGCAAGGCGACTGTCCGGCGCCGACCCCGCGGCGGCCCCGGGGGTGGGGGATGCGATGCGCCTCGCACAGGAAGCCGCCGCGACCGGGGAGTTGGCGGCCTTCTCGGTGGCGCTGCGGGCCTTGGGGCGGCTGGCCGCATGACGGGCAAGGCCTGGGCCTGGGCGCTCTACGACTGGGCGAACAGCGCCTTTCCAACGGTGATCTCGACCTTCGTCATCGCCGCCTATTTCACCCAGGGCATCGCCGCCGATCCGGCGACGGGCCAGGCGCAATGGGGGGTCATGCAGACCATCGCGGGGCTGGCGCTGGCGGTGACCTGCCCGCTGCTGGGTGCCATCGCCGATGCGGGCGGGCGGCGGCGATTGATGCTGTTCTGGTGCACCATCGCGACCGCCATCGCCACGGCACTGATCTGGTTCGGCACCCCCGATCCGGGCTCGGCGGTCTGGGTGCTGGTCTGTGTCGGCGTCGCGACGGTGGCGTTCGAACTCGGCACCGTCTTCTACAACGCGATGCTGCCGCAGGTCGCGCCGCCCGACCGGCTGGGGCGGGTGTCGGGCATCGGCTGGGGCCTGGGCTACGCCGGGGGGCTTGCCTGCCTGGCGATCACGCTGCTGGTGCTGGTGCAGCCCAATCCCTCGCCGTTCGGGCTGGATCGTGGCCAGGCCGAACATGTGCGCGCCGCCGCCCTGCTGGTCGCCGTCTGGATGATTGTCTTCGGCTGGCCCGTGCTGGTCGCTTTGCCCGACCAGCCGGGTGAGCGCCCGGGCTGGGGGCTGGCGGCGAGCCGGGGCCTTGCGGAGATCGTCCGCGTCATCAGGCGCCTGCCCGGAAACCCGCCGCTGCTGCGCTTTCTGGTCGCCCGGCTGTTTTACACCGACGGGCTGAACACCCTGTTCGCTTTCGGTGCGATCTATGCCGCCGGGGTGTTCGGCATGTCGCTCGAACAGATCCTGATTTTTGGCATCGCGCTGAATGTCACGGCCGGGCTGGGGGCAGCCGGCTTCGGGCTGGTCGAGGACCGCATCGGGTCGCGCACCACCGTGCTGATCGCGCTGGCGGCGCTGATCCTTTGCGGCACCGGGTTGTTGATCGCCACGTCGCAGGCGGCCTTCTGGGTGCTGGCACTGCTGCTTGGCGTGTTCATCGGCCCGGCGCAGGCGGCCAGCCGGGCCTTGATGGCGCGGATGGCCCCGCCGGGCGAGGTCGCGGTCCATTTCGGCCTCTTTGCCTTGTCCGGCCGCGTCACCGGCTTCCTCGGGCCCGCCGCACTGGCCGCGATCACCGCCGCGACCGGCAGCCAGCGCGCCGGCATGGCGACGGTCGTGGTGTTCCTGGTGGTCGGGGCGGCGATCCTGCTGACGGTTCATCCGCCGGCCGACAAAGCCAAGGCCCGCGCATAGACCTGCTTGCGCGGCAATCCGGTGGCCTCGGCGACCGAGGCCGCCGCGTCGCGCAGGCTCATCCCCGCCATCGCCACCCGCAGGGCGTCGTCCAGGCTGGCACCCGTGTCGGGCGCCTCCGCGGGTGCGGGGCCGACCAGCACCACGATCTCGCCGCGCGCGGCATGGGTCGCGTAATGGGCGGCAAGCGTCGGCAGCGGGCCGCGGCGCACCTCCTCGAACCGCTTGGTCAGTTCGCGGGCGACGGCGGCGGGGCGGTCGCCAAAGGCCCCGGCCAGCGCCGCCAGGCAGTCCGCCAGCCGGTGCGGTGCCTCGTAGAAGATCAGCGTCGCGGTCAGCCCGGCCCGTTCGGCAGCGCGCAGCCGGGCCAGTTCGCTGGCCCGCTGGCCGTCGCGGGGCGGCAGGAAGCCGTGGAAGTAATGCGGGTTCGGCGGCAACCCCGAAAGGATCAGCGCCGTGAGCGCCGCATTCGGCCCGGGGATCGCGGTGACCGGCAGGCCGGCCGCGATCGCCGCCCCCACCAGCCGGAAGCCGGGGTCGGACAGCAGCGGCATCCCGGCATCCGACACCAGGGCCAGTTTCTGGCCCTGGCGCATCCGCTCGATCAGCCGGGGTGTCGTGCCGATTTCATTGTGATCGTGCAGGGCCAGCAGTGTCGCCCCCACCCCTTCCCGTGCCAGAAGAGGAGACGTGACCCTGGTATCCTCGCACAGCACCGCATCGGCCGCCTTCAGCGCCGCGACGGCGCGGGGCGAAAGGTCGCCAAGATTGCCGATGGGCGTCGCCACCAGCGTCAGCCCGCCGCCCGAGGGAGGTTCGCTTGCCGGTTCCGTCACGTCGTCCTGATCGGCTTCCACAGGATAGGCTGTCACTTGGGCGTCGCCTGCTGCTGCTGGGCGTGCTTGTGCTGCCGGCCGCCTGCGCCCCGCAAGCCCCGCCCGTCAGCTTCGCGGGCACGCTGCCGCCGGGCCCGAGCGCCCCGCGCACCCGCGTCGCGCTGCTGCTGCCGATGAGCGGGCCCAACACCGACCTTGGCGCCGCGATGCAGAATGCGGCGACGCTGGCGCTGTTCGAACACGGCGGGCCGGGCATCGAATTCGTCACCCATGACACCGGCGGCACCGCGGCCGGGGCCGGCCAGGCGGCACGCCGGGCTGTGGGCGAGGGCAGCCGCGTCATCGTCGGCCCGCTGACCGCCGCCGAAACCGCCGCGGCGGCGATCCCCGCCCGCGCGGCGGGCGTACCGATCCTGGCCATCACCAACGACGCCGCCCAGGCGACCGCCGGTGTCTGGCCGCTGGGCGTCACCCCGGCGCAGCAGGTGCGCCGCGTGGTCGCGGCCGCGGCAGAGGGCGGCGCGCGGCGTTTCGCCCTGGCCGGGCAGCAGGGGCCCTTTGCCCAGCAACTGGCGCTGGCGCTGCGTGCCATCGCCACCCAGGCCGGGCTGCCGACGCCGATCGTGGCGCTTTATCCGCCAGGCGCGAACCCGTCGCTTATGGCCCGCGACCTTGCAGCCCAGGCCGCCTCCCAGGCCGGGCAGGACCTGCCGCAGGCCCTGTTGCTGGCCGAGTCCGGCGACCGCGCCGCGGCTTTTGCCGCAGCCCTGGCCGAGGCCGGGCTGCCGGCCCCGCCGCTGCGCCTCCTCGGCCCCGCCGGCTGGGCCCAGGACGCGACCCTGGCCAGCGAACCGGGGCTTGCGGGCGCGCTGTTCCCGGGCCCCGACGCCGGCGCGCGCCTCGGCTTCGAGGCCCGCTACCGCGCCGCCTTCGGCGCCACCCCGCCGCGCATCGCCGCCATCGCCTATGATGCCGCGGGGCTCGGCGCCCTGGCGGTGCGCGGTCGTCCCGGCCCCCAATCCCCCGCCCAATCCCCCGCCCAGATCCCGGCCCAGATCCCGGCCCAGATCCCGGCCCAGATCCCGGTCGGCCAGGTTTTCCCGGGCGCCGACGGGGCGCTGCGCCTGATGCCGGATGGCACCGTGCTGCGGGCCCTGGCCGTCTATGCGGTCGCACCGGGGGGCACGCCGCGGGTGATCGATGCCGCGACCCTGCCTGGCCAGGCCGGCTTCTAGCCCGCCATGCCCGGCCGCCCACCTGCCAGTCGGGTCCTGGCCGCGGCCTGCCTGATCGGCGGGCCGCCCTCGGCCGTGCTGATCCTGCTGTCGGGGCTGGATTTCCTGGCGCCCGGCCCGGCGGCGCTGGCCATCGCCGCCGTCGGCGTCGCGGCCCTGGGCGTCGCACGGCTGTGGCTGGGCAACCTTGTCGCCCTGTCCAACGCGGTGGACCGCGCCGCCGCCGGCGACGGCCGCCTGCCGGAGCCCAGCGCGCCGCTGCTGCCGGCGGTGGCCGAGGTCGCCGACGGCGTCGCCCGCCTGGCCCGGACGCTGGCCGAACGCGGCGGCCAGGTGGACCGCCTGACCCGCGCCGATGCCGCCATCGTCGAGGCATTGCCCGACCCGCTGCTGGTGCTGTCGGCCGACCGCGCCCCCCTGCGCGCCAACGCCGCCGCGCGTGCGTTGTTCGGCGCCACATCCGCCAATATCGCGGGCGGCGAGATCGGTGCCCTGCTGCGCCACCCGATCCTGGCCGAGGCGGTGGACCGCGCGGTCGCGACCGGCGCCATCCAGCGGGTGGATCTGGTGCTGCCGCTGCCGGTGGCGCGGGACCTCGCGGCCCAGGTCACGCCGCTCGATCCGCCGTTGGCCGATGGCGGCCGGCTGATGGTCTTGCTGGCCGATCGGTCGCGCGAACGCACGGTGGAT
The DNA here is from genome assembly GCA_038249305.1 of Acetobacterales bacterium. Classification (GTDB taxonomy): domain Bacteria; phylum Pseudomonadota; class Alphaproteobacteria; order Acetobacterales; family Acetobacteraceae; genus Humitalea. The sequence goes on along the minus strand of JBBRWI010000073.1, from coordinate 5,116 downwards.
CGGATGCGGGCGGATTTCGTGACCAATGCCAGCCACGAACTCCGCACGCCGCTGGCCAGCCTGCTGGGCTTCATCGAAACCCTGCGGGGGCCAGCCGAGGATGACCCGGTCGCACGGAAGAAGTTCCTCGGCATCATGGCCGAACAGGCCGAGCGGATGCGGCGGCTGATCGACGACCTGCTCGGCCTGTCGCGCATCGAATTGTCGGAGCACCAGCCGCCGGCCGGCCAGGCCGACGTGGGCGCGGTCGCCGAAGCCGAGGCCGAGGCGCTCGCCCCGATCCTGGCCAGCCGCCGCACCCGCCTGCTGCTGGAGATCGAGGCCGGCTGCATCGCCCGCCCGGCCGATGCCGAACAGATCGCCCAGGTGGTCCGCAACCTGCTGGAAAACGCCGTGCGCCACGGGCGCGAGGGTGGCGAGACGGTGCTGCGGGTCGAGCGCGTCACCGCCCCCCGCCCCGGCGTGATGCTGAGCGTCGCCGACGACGGGCCGGGCGTCGCCCGCGAACACATCCCCCGGCTGACCGAGCGTTTCTATCGCGCCGATTCCGGGCGGTCACGCGCGGCGGGGGGGACGGGGCTGGGGCTGGCCATCGTCAAGCACATCGTGAACCGCCACCGCGGGCAGTTGCTGATCGAGAGCGACGTAGGCTCGGGCGCGGTGTTCAGGGTGTGGTTGCCGGCGGGCTGAAACCGGCCTGGAATATGGGAAAACGCGCTTTCGGACAAATGCCGCGCGGGGCGCGTTTGGGGGGCATGGCCGGGCAGTTTTTCGTGGCGATCGCGGGTCATGCGGTGGCTCCGTGGGGGCGCTGATATAGGCAAGAGTTCCTTTAAAAAGCAAGGATATTATTCCTTGCTACGCCCCGCCGACGGGTCAGCCACAGGTGCCATCGGACCGCGCCACCCTGGCCGCCGCGATCCGCGACCAGGATGCGATGCGGCGGCACGTTTGCGCCGGCGCCCTTGTGGTCTATGTCGGCGACATGCCCATCGGCACCTCGCACCGGATTCTGCTGAACCTGGGACTGGATGCGCTGCTGGCCGCGTCAGCCCTGCCGCTGGCCCTGCTGCTGGCGGCCCCCGGCCCGCTGCCGGGGGGGCTTTGGCTCGCCATGGCGGTCAATGCCGCGCTGGTGCTGCTGGCGGGGGCGGCCTTCGGCCTGCCGCGGCAATACTGGCGCTACATCGGTGCCGCCGACCTGATGGCGGTCGCCGGCGCGGCGGTGGTCACCTGCGCGATCTTTGCTGCGGGCGCCGCCGGTTTCCAGGCCGCACTGTCGCCCAATCCCTTCTTTCCGGCGACCCATGCCGTGGTGCTCACCGCGCTGATGGCCGGGCTCCGCGCCATCGCCCGCCTGCGCCACACCCGCCCCGAGGCCGCCGGCGCGCCGACTGCGCTGGTCATCGGCACCGGGGACGCGGCCGACCTGTTCCTGCGTGCGCTCGCCCGCCAGCGCCCGCCGGAATACCGCGTGCTCGGCATCCTCGCCCGCCACGCCCGCCAATCCGGCCGCCGCATCCAGGGCCAGGAGATCCTGGGCACGGTCGAGGAAGCCGAACCCGTCATCGAACGCCTGCGCGCGACGGGGCGGGTGCCGTCGATCCTGGTGCTGTCCGACCCCGATGTGCAGGGCGAGGCGCTGGAGGCCCTGCTCGACGTCGCCGATCGCCAGGGCATTACCCTGCGCCGCGCGCCGCGCCCGACCGCGCTCGACCCCGCGACCCGCACAGCGGAGGAAGATGCCCGGCGCATCGACCTCAAGCCCATCGCCATCGAGGATCTGCTGGACCGGCCGCAACTGCCGCTGGACCGTATCGGCATGGCGCGGCTGGTGCAGGGGCGGCGGGTGCTGATCACCGGCGCCGGCGGCACCATCGGCGGCGAACTGGCGCGCCAGGTCGCGGCACTCGGGCCGGCGATGTTGACGCTGCTCGATCACGGCGAATACGCGCTGTACCAGATCGACCTGGAACTGGCCGAAACCCACCCCGCCATCGCGCGCCGGGCGGTGCTGGCCGATGTGCGGGACGCGGCCCGGCTCGCCCGGCTCTTCGCCGAGACGCGGCCCGACCTCGTGTTCCATGCCGCCGCCCTGAAGCATGTGCCGATGGTCGAGAACGACCCGCTGGAGGGGCTGCTGACCAATGCCCAGGGCACCCGCATGGTGGCCGATGCGGCGCGGGCGGCGGGGTGCCGGGTGATGGTCTTCATCTCGACCGACAAGGCGGTGAACCCGACCAGTGTGATGGGGGCGAGCAAACGTCTGGCCGAGATGTATTGCCAGGGGCTGGATGTCGCCGCCCGCCAGACCGGCCAGGGCATGCGCTGCGTCACCGTGCGTTTTGGCAATGTGCTGGGATCGACCGGCAGCGTGGTGCCGCTGTTCCGCCGCCAGTTGGAACGCGGCGGGCCGCTGACCGTGACCCACCCGGACATGCGGCGCTACTTCATGACGGTGCGGGAGGCGGTGGGCCTGGTGCTGCAAGCCAGCGTGGTGGGCGCCGAGGATGCCGAGGACCGGCCCCCGGAACTGCGCGACGGCGGAATTTTCGTGCTCGACATGGGCCAGCCCGTCAAGATCGTGGACCTCGCGCGGCGCATGATCCGGCTGGCCGGGCTGCGGCCCGACCAGGACGTGGACATCCGGTTCACCGGGCTGCGGCCGGGCGAAAAACTCTTCGAGGAGATGTTCCACGGCGCCGAACCGCCCCGGCCCACGCGCTTTGCCGGCCTGCTGGTCGCGACCCCCCGCACCGCCGACCCCGCCCTGATCGGTCGCGCGATCGATGAGGTCGCGGCTTCCGCCCGCGCCGGGCAGGCCGTCGCGGCGCTGGCGCATCTGGGGCGGCTGGTCCCGGAATTCGACCACAACGCCGATGGCATGGCGCCGCATGGCTGAGGCCGCGCTGATCGCCGCCATCCTGGCGCGTCGGGCACGGATCGGCGTCATTGGCCTGGGCTATGCCGGGCTGCCGCTGGCCCTGCGTTTTGCCGAATGCGGCTTTCCGGTTGCCGGCTTCGATATCGACACGGCCAAGATCGCGGCGATCCGGGCGGGGCGCAGCCCGGTGCATGGGATCGCGGATGCGCGGATCGTGGGGATCGACGCGCATGGGATGGACGATGGGGCCGCCATCGCCGCCTGCGATGCGCTGCTGATCTGCGTGCCGACGCCGATCGGGGCGCATAAGGAACCCGACCTGTCGGCGGTGCGCGACACCATGGCCGCGCTGGCGCCGCACCTGCGGGTGGGGCAGGCGGTGTCGCTGGAAAGCACGACCTACCCCGGCACCACCACCGACTACGTGCTGCCCGCCCTGGTCGCCGCCGGGCTGACGCCGGGGGGGGATGTCTTCGCGATCTACAGCCCCGAACGCGAGGACCCCGGCAACCCCGAGGGCACCGTTGCCCGCGTGCCCAAACTCGTCGCCGGCGCCACGCCCGCCTGCCTGCGGGTGGCCGAGGCCCTGTATGCCCCCGTCGCCGGGCGGGTCGTGCCGGTGTCGTCGCTCGCGGTCGCCGAATTGGCGAAGCTGTATGAAAACGTGTTCCGCGCGGTGAACATCGGCCTCGTGAATGAACTCAAGCGCCTGTGCCACGGCATGGGGCTGGACGTGCACGAGGTGGTGGACGCCGCCGCGACCAAGCCCTTCGGCTTCATGCCCTTTCGCCCCGGGCCGGGCCTGGGCGGGCACTGCATCCCGGTCGATCCGCATTACCTGGCCTGGACGGCACGGGGCTTGGGGCTGCCGTCGGACTTCATCGAACTGGCGGGGCGGGTGAATGACGCCATGCCGGCCTATGTGGTCGAGCGGTTGCGCGATGCGCTGGATGCGCGCGGCCAGGCGCTGAACGGCGCGCGGATCCTGCTGCTGGGGCTGGCGTATAAATCCGGCGTGCCGGATACGCGCGAAAGCCCGGCGATCGAGATTTTCCGCCTGCTGCACGCGCGCGGCGCCGTGCTTTGCTACCACGACCCGCTGGTGTCGCGCTTCCCCGCGACGCGGCGCCTGGGGGGGGGCGCACCCGACCTCGGCAGCGTCGCGCTGACGCCGGACCTGCTGGCAGCCCAACATGCGGTGCTGCTGGTGACGCCGCAGCCGGGGATGGACCTGGGCCTGGTCCTGGCGCATGCCGCGCTGGTCGTCGACACCCGCGGCGCATTGCGGCGCGATACATCGGGTGATTTGGGCGACGCCGCCGCCCCGGCGTATCGAGCAACCATCGTTCAGGCTTGAAAAGACATGACCGTTGTTCCCCGCCCGATCGGGCTGTTCGACATGGCCGCCCAGCAGGCGCTGATCCGCGCCGACATCGACCGGCGCATCGCCGCGGTGCTCGACGGCGGCCGCTTCATCAACGGGCCGGAGGTCGCGGAACTCGAAGCCGCCCTGGCCGCGTTCTCGGGGGCCGCGCATTGCGTCGGCGTCTCCTCCGGCACCGATGCCTTGCAGATCGCGATGATGGCCGAGGGCATCGGCCGCGGCGATGCGGTGTTCCTGCCGGCCTTCACCTATACCGCGACCGCCGAGGTGCCGCTGGTGCTGGGCGCCACGCCGATCTTTGTGGATGTCGAGGAAGGCACCTTCAACCTTGACCTGTCGGACCTGCAACGCCGCATCGCGCTGGTGGAGGCCGAGGGCCGCCTGCGCCCGCGCGCCGTGGTCGGGGTCGATCTGTTCGGCCGCCCCGCCGACTGGCCCGCGATCGAGGCGATCTGCGCGGCCCGCGGCATGTTCAGCCTGGATGACGCGGCCCAGGCTTTTGGCGCCGCGCTGCACGCCAGGCGCCTCGGCCGCTGGGCCGATGCGACGGCCTTGTCCTTCTATCCGACCAAGACGCTGGGCTGCTACGGCGACGGCGGCGCCTTGCTGACCAACGACGCCGACCGTGCGGCGCTCTACCGCCAGCTCCGTACCCATGGCGAGGGCGGCAGCCGGTATGAGGTGCTGCGCACCGGCATGAACGGGCGGCTCGACACCATCCAGGCCACCATCCTGCTGGCCAAGCTGCCGCTGTTCGAGGGCGAACTCGCCGCCCGCCGCGCCATCGCCGCGCGCTATGCCGAACAATTGGGCGATGCGGTGCGGGTGCCGGGGGAAATGGCCGGGGC
>JBBRWI010000072.1:0-16150 GCA_038249305.1 Acetobacterales bacterium | reverse complement strand
GGGTCGATCGCGCGCGCCCAGGAGTTGGCGGCGGGCATCCCTGGCGCCTGGATTCCGATGCAGTTCGACAACCCGGCCAATATCGCGATCCACGCCGCGACCACGGCGCAGGAAATCCTGGCGGATTTCCCCGAGGGGCTTGACGCGATCATCACCGGCGTCGGCACCGGCGGGCATATCACCGGGGTCGCGCAGGTTCTCAAGCCGCTCTGGCCCCGCTGCCAGGTGTTTGCCGTGGAGCCGACCGCATCGCCGGTGATCTCGGGCGGGGTGCATACGCCGCACCCGATCCAGGGCATCGGCGCAGGCTTCATACCGGTCAACCTGCATGTGGCGCTGTTGGATGGGGTGATCCAGGTGACCGGCGATGACGCAAAGGAGTTTGCGCGGCGCGCGGCGCGGGAGGAAGGGATGCTGGTCGGCCTCTCCTCCGGTGCGACCCTGGCGGCGATCGCGCAGAAACTGCCGGAACTGCCGGCAGGGGCGCGGGTGCTGGGCTTCAACTACGACACCGGGGAGCGGTATTTTTCGGTTCCCGACTTCCTGCCTGAATGAGGTTTTGCGCATGACCGAAGCCGCCGTCACCACATGGCTCGCGACCCAGCAACCCGCCATGATCGACCTGCTGGCGCGCATGGTGAACACCGATGGCGGCAGCTACGACAAGGCGGGGGTGGATGCGGTCGGCGCGATCGTGCAGGGGTTCTGCGCCGAACACCGCATTCCGGTCGAAACCATCCCCGGCACGCTTTACGGCGACTGCCTGCGGGCGACGGTGGCGGGCGGGGACGCGGCTTCCAGCGGCAACCGCCAGCAGAACATCGTGCTGATGGGGCACCGCGACACGGTCTTCCCCAAGGGCGAACCGGGCCGGCGGCCGTTCACGATCATCGACGGCATCGCCTCCGGCCCCGGGGTCTGCGACATGAAGGCGGGGCTGGTGATGAACCTGTTCCTGCTCGCCGCCTTCCACAAGCATGGCGGGGCGCCGGGGCCGCTGGTCGGGCTGTTCACGGGTGATGAGGAAATCGGCTCGCCCGAAGGCCGCCGCGTGATCGAGGCCGAGGCACGCTCCGCCCGCGTGGTGCTGAACAGCGAACCCGGACGGCCCACGGGGGCGGTGGTGACCGGGCGCAAGGGCGGCGTGTTCATGGTGATGGACATCGAGGGCCGCGCCGCCCATTCCGGCGGCAACTATGAATTCGGCATCAGCGCGATCGGCGAACTGGCGCAGAAGATCATCGCGATCCATGCCCTGACCGACTTGGCCCGCGGCATCACGCTGAACGTGGGGTTGATCACCGGCGGGCAGAGCGTGAACACCGTCGCCCCATCGGCCCAGGGGCAGATCGACCTGCGCTACATCAACCAGGAGGACCGGGCCGAGGTCATGGCGCGTATCGAGGCGATCGTCGAAAAATCCTTCATCCCCGGCACCAGGGCCCGCCTGACGATCCGCGGCGAGTTCTTGCCCCTGACCCAAAGCCCCGCGGCAAGGCGGCTGTTCGAGACGTACCAGGCCGCCGCCGACGCCACCGGCTTCACCGCCGCGGGCGAGTTCTCCGGCGGTTGCGCCGACAGCGGCTTTACCGCAGCGGTCGGCGCGCCGACCCTGTGCTCGGTCGGCCCGGTCGGCGGCAAGGCCCATAGCCCCGACGAATTCATGGTCGTGGCCAGCATGGTCCCCCGCGCGCAGGCGGCCGCGCGGGCGATTTTCGGGCTGGAGGCGGCGGGGCTTTAGGCTTCGTGCGGCGTTGCGTGAGAGGGGGGCAAGCCCTCTGCCGCAAACATCATTACGCGGCCAACGAAAACCTCGTCAGCTGTTCACGATGCCGGCGGTCTCGGCCCGCCTGGCGATCCATTCCGGATCGGCCTGGAATGCGGCCCAAAGGCGTTCGCGGTCGGCCAGCGAGCCCCAGGCCATGCAGGTTCGAGGGCTGGACCTCCTCCGTCCGAGACCCCGCCTGGCGGATGCCGATGCGGGACCAGATGGGCGGGGTAATGGTCTCAAAGCGCTTGAGGAGGCGGCCGGTCAGGAAGGTCTCTATACGCCGGCCGTGCAGCGTTCCTGGGGTCGAAACGCCTAACGCGACCCGACCCGCGGCCGCGAATCGCAGGACAGGTTGTGGCCCAGGCGGGGGGTCGCTATCCTCCCTCCGACAGCGAGAACACAGCATGAACGCCGCCCCATGAGCGACCTGTTTGCCCGCGCCCAGAAATCGGCCGAGGATGCCTATTCCGCCAAGGACATCGAGGTCCTGGAAGGGTTGGAGCCCGTACGCCGCCGCCCCGGCATGTACATCGGCGGCGTGGACGAAAACGCTCTGCACCATCTGGCCGCCGAAATCCTGGACAATGCGATGGACGAGGCGGTGGCAGGCCATGCCAGCCGCATCGAGATGACGCTGGAGGCCGGCAACTGGCTGACCGTGCGCGACAACGGCCGCGGCATCCCGACCGACCCGCACCCGAAGTTCCCCAAGCAATCGGCGCTGGAGGTGATCTTCACGACCCTGCATTCGGGCGGCAAGTTTTCCGGCAAGGCCTACGCCACATCCGGCGGGTTGCATGGGGTCGGGTCCAGCGTGGTCAACGCCCTCTCCGACACCATGGAGGTCGAGGTCGCGCGCGACCGTACCCTGTTCACCATGGCGTTTTCGCGCGGCAAGCCGATCACCAAACTGAAGAACGCCGGCCCGGTGCAGAACCGCCGCGGCACCACCATCCGCTTCCATCCGGACGCGCAGATCTTTGGCCCCCAGCCGTTCCGCGCGGCCAGGCTGTTTCGGCTGTGCCGCTCAAAAGCCTATCTGTTCAAGGGCGTCACCATCCGCTGGGCCTGCGATCCGTCGCTGGCGACCGAGGAGGCGCCAGCCGCGGCCGACCTGCATTTCCCCGGCGGGCTGCTGGACTACCTGACGGCGGCGGTGGATGCGCGGCGCGGCGTGGTGCCCAGCCCCTGGGCCGGGGAGGCCGACTTCCCCGACGGCCAGGGCCGCGCCGAATGGGCGATCACCTGGCTCGACCAGGGCGAGGGGTTCTTGAACCTCTATGCCAATACCATCCCGACGCCGCAGGGCGGCACGCATGAGGCGGGGCTGCGGGCGGCGCTGGTCAAGGGCCTGCGCGCCTATGGCGAACTCAAGAAGGAGAAGCGCGCCGCGACCATCACCGCCGAGGATGTCTTCGGGGGCCTGGCCGGCATGCTGTCGGTCTTCCTGCGCGACCCGCAGTTCCAGGGCCAGACCAAGGACCGCCTGACCAGCGCGGACGCGACGAAATACGTCGAGGCCGCGCTGCGCGACCGCTTCGACCATTGGCTGACCGGCGACCCGGGATCGGCCGACAATCTGCTGGCCTTCGCGATGGAGCGCGCCGAGGAGCGCATCCGCCGCAAGGAATCTCGCGAAACCCCCCGCAAGACCGCGACCCGGAAACTGCGCCTGCCGGGCAAGCTGGCCGATTGCGCGAAGGAAGGGATCGAGGGCACCGAGTTGTTCCTGGTCGAAGGCGACAGCGCCGGCGGTAGCGCGAAACAGGCGCGCGACCGGCAAACCCAGGCCGTGCTGCCGTTGCGCGGCAAGATCCTGAACGTCGCCTCGGCCAGCACCGAGAAACTGCGCCAGAACCAGGAGTTGAAGGATCTGATCGAGGCGCTGGGCTGCGGCGTTGGCGACCGGTTCGACATCGCCCGGCTGCGCTATGGCCGCATCGTCATCATGACCGACGCCGATGTCGATGGCGCGCATATCGCCGCCCTGCTGATGACCTTCTTCTATCGGGAATTGCCCGAGCTGGTGAAGCAAGGCCGGGTCTACCTGGCCATGCCGCCGCTGTTCCGGCTGCAGGCCGGCGGCAAGTCGGTCTATGCGATGAACGATGCCGACCGCGAACGGCTGATCAAATCAGCCTTCAAGCCCAACCAGAAGGTCGAGGTCAGCCGCTTCAAGGGCCTGGGCGAAATGCCGGCCGCGACCCTGAAGGACACCACCATGGACCCCGCCCGCCGCAGCCTGTTGCAAGTCGTGCTGCGCCCGGAGGACCGCGCGACAACCAACGAACTGGTCGAGGCACTGATGGGCCGCAAGCCCGAACTGCGCTTCCGCTTCATCCAGGACAATGCGGCCAGCGTGGACATGGAGGCGGTTGACGCCTGAACGGACTGACAGACTGCAGAGCAGTCGGGCAGCGCGCCTGAAAGGGGCTTCGCCCCCACCATCCGGCTAAACCGGCGCCGCCCCCACCGCCGCCGCGCGTTCGATCGCCCGTGCCGCTCGGAAGCACAGGTCGTCGCGGTAGAGTGCCGCTGCCACCTGCACCGCCCGCGGCATGCCCGCGTCGTCCAGCCCGACGGGTACGCTGATCGCGGGCTGGCGGGTCAGGTTGAAGGCAAAGGTCCAGGGCGCCCAGTCGCGCCACAGCGCCTCCCACGGGCGCAGGGTCGGCTGGTCGGCGGCGATGGCGGCCGTCGGCGTGGCGGCGGTCAGGAGCAGGTCGAAGCCCTGGTGGAAGCGCGCCATGGCGTGGGCGGCGTCGATGCGCAGCATCTCCGCACCCAGGAAATCGGTCGCGGGCATGTCGGCCTGGCGGCGGGCGACCTCCTCGATCCCGGCGTCGAGCAGGGGGCGTTTTGCCTCCGGGGTTGAGGCGACCAGCCGGGCCAGGGCGACGCCCCAGACGCGACCGAAGATCGCGCGGGTGTCGGGCAGGGCGGGGTCGGCATCCGCGACGATCGCGCCCTGGTCTTCCAGCATCCGGGCGGCGGCGAGCAGGGCCGCTTCGCCCTCGGCATCCAGCGGCGCGTCAAAACCGTGGCGGCGGACCAGGGCGACCCGCAGCCCCGCGACACCATCCTCGATGCCATCGCGCCAGTCGCGTGGATCATCCGGCAGGGCGTAGGGGTCGCGCGCGTCACCGCGTGCCATGGCCGAAAGCATCAGGGCGGCGTCGCGCACCGTGCGGGTCATCGGCCCGGCGCAGGCGACGCCGGAAAACGCGCCATGCGGCCATTGCGGCACGCGGCCGAACGTCGGTTTCACGCCGACCAGCCCGCACCAGGCGGCGGGGATGCGGATCGACCCGCCCGCATCGGTGCCGACATGGAGCGGGCCGAAACTGGCAGCACCCGCAGCGCCGGCACCGCTGCTCGATCCGCCCGGCGTGCGGTCCCGGTTCCAGGGGTTGCGGGTGATGCCGTGCAACGGACAGTCGCCGGGCGTTTTCCACCCGAATTCGGTGGTGGTGGTCTTGCCGATGATAACGGCGCCCGCGGATTTCAGCCCGGCGACCAGGGGCGCGTCCTCGGCCGCCGGGCTGGGGTCGGTGGTGCGGCTGCCGCGCCGGGTGGGCAAGCCTGCGACATGGACCAGGTCCTTCACCGTGGTCGGCACCCCGTCCAGCAGGCCGATCGGGCGGCCCGCGGCCCAGCGCTGCGCGCTGTCGCCGGCGGCGATGGGGGCGCGGGGGTCCAGGCAGGCGAAGGCGTTGACCCAGGGATTCAGCCGGGCGACGCGCTCGGTCACCGCCTGCAACGCCTCGACCGGCGACAGGGCGCGGCGGGCGTAGAGCGCCAGCAGCGCCTCGGCGGTCATCAGGGCGGGGTCGGTGTCGGACATGCGGGGCGTGCCTGGCGGTGGAGGGCCGAAGATTGCGCGCGGCGGGGATGGGGGGAAGGGTCCGGCTGGCGGGCTGCCGGGAAAGCGGCTGGCGCGCTTGAAAGCGGCTTCGCCCCCTCCACAGCGCAACCCCCCGATTTTCAGCCGCCCGTTATTCCACCTTGCCGATCTTCTGCACCGCCGTGACCAGCCGCGCGGAATCCTCGGCGAAGAAGAGCGCGAATTCCGGCGCGTCCATGTAGCGCGGCGGCGCGCCGGCCGCGTTGAAGGCGCGGATCAGGTCAGGGTCGGCCATCGCCGCGCGCACAGCCTCCCGCAGGCGCAGCATCGTGGGTGCGGGCGTCGCCACGGGCGCGAACATCCCGGCCCAGATGTAGAATTCGACGTCGGGGTAACCGCTTTCGATGAAGGTCGGCACGTCCGGAAAGGCCGGTGCGCGTTCGCGCCCCCAGCAGCCCAGCACCCGCATGCGCCCGTCGCGCACATGCTGCGTCACCGTGCCGGGTGCCGTCGCCAGCGCCTGGATGTTGCCGGCCTGGTTGCTGGCCGACAGCAGCGCCGTCAGCGCCGGCCCTGCGCCCTGGAACGGTACATGCAGCAGCCGGATGCCGGCGGCCGTGCAGAACATCTCCATCGCCACATGCAGCGTGCCATAGGCGCCGGAGGAGCCGTAGGGGATGGTCCCGGGTGCCGCCCTTGCCGCGTCGCGGAATTCGGCGATGCTGCGCCACGGCGCGTTGGCCGGCACCACCAGCATCGTGGGATCGGCATTGACCAGCGCGATCGGCGCCAGTTGATCGACGCTGTAGGTCGGCGTGCGATCGAACAGCCGTTCCGCGACCGGGATCACCGCCAGCGACGACAGCGCCATCAGCAGGGTCGCGCCATCGGGTGCGGCGCGCGCGACGAAGGCATTGCCCAGGGCACCGGCAGCACCCCCGCGGTTCTGCACCACCACGGGCTGGCGCATCCCGCGCTCCATGGCCGCTGCGACCGGGCGTGCCGCGAGGTCCGCCTGGCCGCCGGGCGGGAAGGGCACGACGATGGTGATCGGGCGGCTGTCCTGGGCTTCGGCCGGCCAGGCCAGCACGGCGGCGGCGGGCCAAGCCAGAAGGGCCGGCGTGGCCAGGATGCGGCGGCGGGCGATGGTCATGGCGGCCTCCTTCAGGCGACGGAATTTTCCAGCACGCCGATTTCGGCGATTTCGATGCGCACGACATCGCCGGCCACCAGGAATCGCGGCGGCGAAAAGCCGATGCCGACGCCGGCCGGCGTGCCCGTCGCGATGATGTCGCCGGCTTCGAGGGTGATGCCCGCGCTGATCGCCTCGATCAAGCTCGGAATGTCGAAGATCAGGTCGCCGACCGGCGCGTGCTGGCGCTGTTCGCCATTGACCCAGGTGGTGATCACCATCGCCCGCGGATCGGGCACCGCATCGGCGGTCACGATCGCCGGCCCCATCGGGCAGAAGCCGTCGATGCCCTTGCCCAGCACCCATTGGCGGTGCCGATGCTGCAAGGTGCGTGCGGTGACGTCGTTGACGATGGTGTAGCCGAACACATGCCCCATCGCCGCCGCCGCCGTGATGCCACGGCCGGGCTTGCCGATGACCACGGCCAATTCGCCCTCGTAGTCCACGCTTTTGGTCGGGTCGAGGTGCCCGGGGATCGGTTCGCCCGTTCCGATCACGCTGGTCGGCGGCTTGGTGAAGACCACCGGATGTTCCGGCACGACATCCTTGGTCGAGGCATCGAAGCCCGAGCCCGCGAATTCACGCGCATGCTCGTGATAATTCTTGCCGACGCAGAAGATGTTCTTCTCCGGCCGCGGGATCGGCGCGAGCAGTCGCGCGCCCGGCACCACGGGGGCGGTGACCAGGGCGGCGCGGGCGGCGGCCAGGGCCGGCTCGCCTGCGGCGATCAGCCCCAGCATCGACAGCGGCAGCCCCGCGCCCGACAGGTCGCGCACGGCCCCTTGGGCATCAAGCGCGCCCAGGAGCGGTACGCCGCCGCTGGAGAAAGTGACAAGGCGCATGGCGGTCTCCGGATGGGTCGCGCGCAAAGTCGGGCGCGGGGCGCTATTTGGCCACAAGGCGCCGCCGACGCCAGGGGGTGGCCGTGGGGAGGGCCGGGCGTCGCGCGCACGAAGTCTTCATCCCTGCCCCCCAACATGCCGGCGGGCCGCGGATGGACCGCACGAATGTCGCGCCAGGACCTTCGCCACGATGCCATATCGATACGAACGGGCGCCGCTGGCACGGCCCCCATCGGGGACCGCCATGCCTTGTATCCTGGCCGAAAAGCGCCAAGCCCGCCGCATCCGTCGCGGGGCGATCGCCCTGGTGCTGCTGCTCATCGCCGTCGGCGCCAGCAGCGCCTTGATACTGCGCCGGGCTGCCGTGATCGAGACTCAGAATGACCTGCGTCGCCTGTCGGTGATCCTGGCCGAACAGGCCGCCCAGTCCTTCCAGGCGGCCGACCGCGTGCTGCGCGCGGTGGCGGAACAGGTCGCGCAGGATGTCGCCTCGGCCGAGGAGGGCATCGCCCCCGACTTCGGCACCCAGGCCGCGCATATCGCGCTTGCCCGGCGGATGGAGAACCTGCCGCAGGTGGAGGCGCTGACGATGGTCGGTAGCGATGGCATATCGGTCAACGCAACGCGGGTGTTCCCCTCGCGGCGGACACTGCTCGCCGACCGGTCCTACTTCCGCCATTTCGCCGAGACCGACGACCGCGGCGCCTTCGTGTCGGAACTGGTGACCAACCGGGTCAACGGCGGCCGCACGGTCTATCTGGCGCGGCGCCTGCTCGCGGCGGATGACGCCTTCGTCGGCGTCGTGAACGCCGCGATCAATCTGAACTACTTCAACGAATTCTTTGCCGCCGCCGGGTTCGAGGACGGCACCGGCGTTACCCTGGCGCGGGCGGATGGCAGCGTGCTGAAGCGCTTCCCGATGTCGCCGGACGACAACGTCGCCGAGCGGATGCTGACGCCGGCCTGGTATACGACGACCGCTGCCGGCGGCGGCGGCTACCGTTCGCCCGGCACAGCCGACGGCCGCGGCCCGCGCTTCGTGCAGGTGCGGCCGATCCCGGGCTTCGGACTGTTCATCAATGCGACCCGGCAGGAGGCCGAGGCCCTGGCCCGCTGGCGGCAGCAGGCGGTGGCGCTGACGCTGGCCGTGCTGTTCGGCAGCCTGCTGACGGGCCTGCTGGCTTTGCTGCTGACCCGCCAGTTCGCCCTTATCGCCCGGTCGCACCGCCGCATTGAGATGGACAGCATGGCCCTGCGTGCCAGCGAGGCACGTCTGCGCGATGAAACGACGGCGCTGGAAGCGAGCGAGGAACGGCTGACCCAGGCCACGCAAATCCTGCGCACCACGCTGGAACACATGAACCAGGGCATCATCCTGGTCGATGGCCAGGGGATCGTCGCCGTTTCGAACCGCCGCGCGGGCCTGCTGCTCGACCTGCCGGGCGCGATGCTGGCGGGGGGAACCCCCTTCGCCGAGATCAACGCCCACCAGGTCCGCTGCGGCGAATTTGAAGCCCTGACCGCGGCGCAGCGAAAAACCTTCGGCACCGGCCGACTGCCGGTCCACGAGACCACCTACGAGCGCCGGCGCCCCAACGGCACGACGCTCGAAATCCGCAGCGTGCCGCTGCCCGACGGCGGCATGGTCCGGACCTACACCGACATCACCGCGCGCGCCGAGGCCGAGGGCATGCTGGCGCTGGCGGCCTCGCACGACCAGTTGACCGGGCTGGCCAACCGCAACGGCTTCGGCCAGCGCCTGGACCGCGCCCTGATCGGGGCGCAGCGCGGGGCCACGACGCTGGCGGTGCTCTGCCTCGACCTGGACGGCTTCAAGGCGGTCAACGACACCTATGGGCATGAGGTCGGCGACCTGCTGCTGCAACGCGTCGCCGCCTGCATGCGCGACGTGGTGCGCGAGGACGACCTGCTGGCCCGCATGGGCGGCGATGAGTTTTCCGTCGTGCTGGCCCAGGGCGATGCAGCGCGCGCGGCGCAGGTCGCGCGGCGGTTGCTGGATGCGGTGCGCCAGCCGCATCTGCTCGGCGGTCATCGCGTCATGGTCGGCGTGTCGATCGGCATCGCCGTCTATCCCCTGGATGGCGGCACGGTCGAACAACTGCTGCGCAACGGCGATGCCGCGCTGTACCAGGCCAAGGCGGGCGGGCGGAACCGTTGGTGCGCCTATGCCAGCGACGTCGGCGACCGCGAACGCCACCGCATGGCGCTGGAAAGCGACCTGCGGGACGCGGTGGAACAGCGGCAATTCACCCTGGCCTACCAGCCGATCTGCGACGTCATCACCACCGAACCCGTCGCCTTCGAGGCGCTGCTGCGCTGGACTCACCCATTGCGCGGCGCGGTGTCGCCGGGCGAATTCGTCCCGCTGGCGGAGCAGACCGGGATGATTCTGGACCTTGGCCGCTGGGCGCTGGAAGCCGCCTGCGCCGAGGCCGCCGCCTGGGCGCTGCCCGTGCGCATCGCGGTCAACCTCTCGCCGGCGCAGTTCCGCGATCCGGGCCTGCTCGACTTCATCACCGACATGCTGGCGCGCACCGGATTGGCGGCGACGCGGCTGGAACTGGAACTGACCGAAGGGCTGCTGCTGGAACAGACCGAGGGCGTGGTCGGCGTGATGCAGGCGCTGCGCGACCTGGGCGTGCGGATGGTGCTGGATGATTTCGGCACCGCCAATTCCAACCTGAGCTACCTGCGCGGCTTCCCCTTCGATGCGGTGAAGATCGACCGCAGCTTCCTGCGCGCGCTCAGCAGCGATCGCCAGGCGCGCGCGCTGGTCGAGGCGATGCTGACCATGTCCCGCGCCCTCGGGCTGGATGTGGTGGGCGAAGGGGTGGAGACGCAGGAACAACTGTCGATGCTGCGCCACCTGCAATGCGACCGCGTGCAAGGCTACCTGCTCGGCCGGCCCGAACCGGCCGAGATCGCGCGCGAAGGGCTGTGGCAGCGCGCCGCACGGCGGCCGGATGCGGGGGCACGGCTGGCGGCGGCGGGGTAGCGTGGTGGGGGGCAAAGCCCTCTCCACAGCGCACCCCCCCCGGGTTTTCAGCAATCTGCTAGCCGATCAGGTCGGCATCCCCCGTAAAACCCAGCGCTGCCACTGTGCCGCCATGGAACACCGCGCCCAGGCCATCCAGCACGCGGTCCTGCAAGACCTCGGCAAACGCCTCGGCGTCGTCGATCGGGATGTAGCCGACCGCGACCCGCGCTGCGTCATCGCCGCCCCACAATGCGCGCGTATTGGCCGACACGCCGTAAAGCACGAGGAAGTGGAACGGCGGTGCGGTCACGCAGGCCCGCGCCAGCCGCGCCATGTCGCCGTGGCTGATCCAGCCGCCCAATTCGCGCGCATTGCCGGGCCGTGCGCGGAAGGCGCCGATCCGCAGGCAGGCGACCTCGATCCCGTGCTTGTCGGCGTAGAGCCGGCCCGTCGCCTCGCCGAAGACCTTGCTGACGCCGTAGTGCCCGTCCGGCCGCGGCGGTTCCTGCGTGCCGATGGGCTGGTCCGCGCGGTAGAAACCGATGACGTGGTTGCTGCTGGCGAAAATCACACGGCGCACGCCGGCCTTGCGCGCCGCCTCGAACAGCAGGTGTGTGCCGAGGACGTTGGCGTGGAAGATCTCGGCTGGCGTGCCGCCGGTCTCGCGCGGGATGCCGGCCAGATGCAGGATGCAATCCACATCGGCACAGACGTCGCGGGCGACGCCGGGCTCGGTCAGGTCGGCCTGGAAAAAATCCTCGCCCGGCTGGGGGTCGGTGATCGGGCGGATATCGACCAGGCGCCGCGCATCGGCGGTGTCGCGCAGGGCCGGGCGCAGCACGGTGCCGATCTCACCGGCTGCGCCCGTGATCAGCAGGCGGCGCATCAGCCTTCGACCGTGATCTTCGCGGCCTCCACGATGCGGCCGAATTTTTCCGACTCGGCGATCACGAAGGCGCGTGACTGGGCCAGCGACATCGACTGCACCAGCAGGCCCTGGGCTTCGAACCGCGCGCGCAGATCGGGGTCGGCGACGGCGCCCGCGACCGCGGCGTGCAGGCGCTGCATGATCGGCGCTGGTGTCGCCGCCGGGGCGAAGACGCCAAAGAAGTTCACCAACTCATAGGCTGCCAAAGGCGCGTATTCCGACACCGATGGCACGCCGGGCAGTTGCGGCATGCGTTCCTTCGACGTGACGGCAATGGCGCGGATGCGGCCCTCCCGGATCAGCGCCAGGCCCGAGGCCAGGCTGTTGTAGCCGAACTGCACCTGGCCCGAGGCGATATCCAGCACCGCCTGGCCCGAGCCGCGATACGGCACATGCACGGTGTTGATCTGCGCCAGGTGGTTCAGCAACTCGCCCGCCAGGTGCTGCGGATTGGCGATGCCGGAGGATGAATAGGACAGCCGCCCGGGATTGGCCCGGGCATAGGCGACGAGGTCCTC
The DNA here is from genome assembly GCA_038249305.1 of Acetobacterales bacterium. Classification (GTDB taxonomy): domain Bacteria; phylum Pseudomonadota; class Alphaproteobacteria; order Acetobacterales; family Acetobacteraceae; genus Humitalea. Next base: position 4,057 of record JBBRWI010000072.1, on the reverse strand, counting down.
GACGGTTGCGAACGGCGCCTGGGGATAGCCCATCAGCACGTTCGGCACCTTCACCACGATCATCACCGGCGCCAGGTCGCGGATCGGGTCATAGGCCATGCGGCCGCGGAAGATGTGCTGGTTGACCGCGGTTTCGCCGGCGCCGCCCAGCATCAGCGTGGTGCCGTCGGGCACCGCCTGGGCCAGAGCCTGGGCCGCGATCATGCCGCTGGCGCCGCTGCGGTTTTCCACGACGACGGTTTGGCCCAGGGCGGCGCGGAGCGGTTCCGCGAGCAGCCGGGCGGAAATGTCCTGCCCGCCGCCGGCGGCATAGGGCACCAGGAAGCGGATGGTCCTGTCTTGCGCCGCCGCGGGGCGTATGGCGGCCATCGCCAGCGCACTGGCGCCCAGGCTGCGTCGGGTGATCATGTCGCACTCCCTGTTCTTCGGCCCTCTTTGGGCCAATTCTGCGGGCGGCGGGGATCGAACCCGCATGCCCTTGTGGGGCGAGGGTTTTTAAGACCCTTCCGTCTACCGTTCCGGCACGCCCGCACGGTGGCCCATCATGACAGCCCGCCAAGCCCCGAGGCAAACGCAGGCTGTGGGGTTGACCCAGATCAAGGCGCCGCGGCCCCGCCCCGGCCTAGGGTACAATGCCGCGACCACGGGGCCAGCGATCACCGCGGCCCGCCGCCAACCTGGGGAGAGTCCACCGATGCAAGCCAAGCACTTGATGACCACCGATGTGATCACCGTGCCGCCGGAAGCCCCGGTCGTGGCGCTGGCGCGGCTGCTGGCCGACCGCCGCATCGGGGCGGTGCCGGTGCTGGGGCCGGACGGCCGCGTCGTGGGCATCGTCTCCGAAAGCGACCTGCTGCGCCGGCTGGCCGGCACCGTGGAGCAGCCGCGCGGCTGGTTCAGCCAGATGTTCGCCAGCACCCACGCCGATGCGGCGCGCTTCACCCGCACCCATGGCGCCAAGGCAAGTGACATCATGACCAAGAACCTGGTGTCGGTGACCGAGGACACCCCAGCCGGCGACATCGCGCTGCTGATGGAGGAGCGTCGCGTCAAGCGGGTGGTGGTGCTGCGTGACGGCCTGCTGGTGGGCGTCGTGTCGCGCGCCGATCTGCTGGCCGCACTGGTCGCACCCGCCGAAGCGACCGAAGCCGGCGCGGAGGAGGACACCATCCGCCGCGCGGTCGAGGCCGCCATTCACCGCGAAGCCTGGGCCCGCCCGTTCTTCATTTGGCCGACGGTCGAAAAGGGCGTCGTCACCTTCCACGGCTTCTGCGACGTGGCCGAAGTCCGCACCGCCCTGCGGGTGCTGGCCGAGGAAGTGCCGGGCGTGACCGAGGCGAAGATGGCGGTCGTCGCACTACCCCGGGCGCTGTACGGCGCCGATTGAACCGGCACGGCGCCCCCGTGTCAGGGGGCGCCGGCGCGGTTGCCGACCAGGTCCTCGACCACCGTCGGGTCGGCGAGCGTGCTGGTGTCGCCCAGGCCATCGACCTCATTCGCCGCGATCTTGCGAAGGATGCGGCGCATGATCTTCCCGCTGCGGGTCTTGGGCAGGCCCGGCGCCCATTGGATCGCATCCGGCGTCGCGATCGGGCCGATTTCCTTGCGGACCCAGGCGACGAGTTCCTTCTTCAGCGCATCGGTCGGCTCGATGCCGGTCTTCAGCGTGACATAGGCGTAGATGCCCTGGCCCTTGATCTCGTGCGGCATGCCGACGACCGCGGCCTCGGCCACCATCGTATGGGCGACCAGCGCGCTTTCGATCTCGGCGGTGCCCATGCGGTGGCCGGCGACGTTGATCACGTCATCGACGCGGCCGGTGATCCAGTAGTAGCCGTCGGCATCGCGCCTGGCGCCATCGCCGGTGAAATACAGGCCGGGAAAGGTGCTGAAATAGGTCTGCCCGAAGCGCGCGTGATCGCCGTAGATCGACCGCATCATGCCGGGCCAGGCGTCGAGCAGCACGAGGTTGCCCTCGGCCACGCCCTCCAGGATCTTGCCGTCACCATCGACCAGCGCCGGGAACACCCCCGGCAGCGGCAAGGTCGCGGAACCGGGTTTTTGCGCAACAGCGCCCGGCAGCGGCGAGATCAGGATGCCGCCGGTCTCGGTCTGCCACCAGGTATCGACGATCGGGCAACGTTCATCGCCGACGGTCCGGTAATACCAGAGCCAGGCTTCCGGATTGATCGGTTCGCCGACGCTGCCCAGGATGCGCAGGCTGCTGCGATCGTGCTTGCGGACGGGAGCCTCGCCATCGCGCATCAGCGCGCGGATCGCGGTGGGTGCCGTGTAGAAGATGTTGACCCGGTGCTTGGCGACGACTTCCCAAAAGCGGCCATTGTCGGGCCAGGAGGGCACGCCCTCGAACATCAATGTCGTCGCGCCATTCGCGAGCGGCCCATAGACGATGTAGGTATGCCCGGTGACCCAGCCCACATCGGCGGTGCACCAGTAGATTTCGCCGGGCTTGTAGTCGAACACGAGTTCATGCGTGTACGACGCCCAGACCATGTAGCCGCCCGTGGTGTGCAACACGCCCTTCGGCTTGCCGGTGGAACCGCTGGTATAGAGGATGAACAGCGGGTCCTCGGCACCCATCGGCTCGGGGTCGGCTTCGGTTGGCTGGTGGTCGCAGACATCGGCCCACCAATGGTCGCGGCCGGGTTCCATATGCACGGCACCGCCGGTGTTTTTTGCGACGATGACGGTGGTCAGGGTCGGGCAGGATTTTAGCGCCTCGTCCACATTGGCCTTGAGCGGCACCTTGCGGCCACCGCGCCGGCCTTCGTCGGCGGTGATCAGGACGGTGCTTTCGCTTTCCTGGACGCGGGTCGCGACGCTGTCGGGGGAAAAGCCGCCGAAGACGATGGAATGGATGGCGCCGACACGGGCGCAGGCGAGCATGGCGACCGCCGCCTCCACGATCATCGGCAGATATATCGTGACACGATCGCCCTTCTTCACGCCCTTTTCGCGCAACGCATTGGCCAATTGGCAGACGCGGGCGTGGAGTTGGCGGTAGGTGACCTTTTCCGACACGGTCGGGTCATCCCCTTCCCAGATGATCGCGACATCATCCCCCTTGGTGGCGAGGTGGCGGTCCAGGCACGATACCGACGCGTTCAGCACCCCATCGGCATACCAACGGATGTGCACATCGCCGTTGAAGGAGACGTCCTTGATCTGGGTCGGCGGCGTCATCCAGGCGATGCGCCCGGCTTCCTTCGCCCAATAGGCCGCGGGATCGGCCGCGGCCGCGGCGGTCATGTCGGCGTGTCGGGCCGCGTTGACATAGGCGTGGGCCGCGATCTCGGGCTTGATCGCGATCAATCGGTCATCGGGCATTTTGCGTTTCCCCTGGGCTGACGTCACCAGCTTAGGCCGCATTGCCGCATGGCGCATTGCGTTGCGTCAACAGGGGTCACGGCGGCAGCCGCAGCCCCGCATCCAGCCTGACCACCGACCCGTTCATCAGCGGGTTCCGCACCACCGCCAGCACCATCGCCGCGAATTCGGCCGGAGTCCCCAGCCTTCCGGCCGGGAACAGCGGCATGGCGCGCAGGGCTTGCAGGGCTGCCGGCGGCAAGACCTCCAGCAGCGGCGTTTCCATCATGCCCGGTGCCAGGGTCACCACCCGCACCCCGCTGCGCGCCAGGTCCCGCGCGGCCGGCAGCGTCAGCCCCATCACCCCCGCCTTGCTGGCGGCATAGGCGGTCTGGCCAGCCTGGCCCTCGGTGCCCGCGATGCTGCTGGTCAGGATGATCGCACCGCGTTCGCCGTCGTGGCCCACCGGTTCGTTGCCCGCCATGGCGGCCGCGGCCAGGCGCAACAGGTTGAAGGTGCCGACCAGATTCACCCGGACCACCCGTTCGAACAAGGCCAGGTCATGCGCGCCGCCGCGCCCGACCAGCCGCGCCGCCGGCGCGATCCCGGCGCAGGCGACCGCGACACGCAGCGGGCCGAGCGCCATCGCGGCCGCCACCGCCGCCTCCATCGCCGGCCCATCCGCCACATCGCCGGTCACCGACACCCCAACGCGGCCGGGCTGCAAATC
>JBBRWI010000071.1:0-16464 GCA_038249305.1 Acetobacterales bacterium | reverse complement strand
GCTGGATTATGAAAGCCTCGCCGCGATCAACCCGCGCCTGGTCTACTGCACGCTCAAGGGCTACCTGCCCGGTCCCTATGAAAACCTGCCGGCGCTGGATGAGGTGGTGCAGATGCAGGGCGGCCTGGCGTTCATGACCGGCCCGCCCGGACGGCCGCTGCGGGCCGGGGCCAGCGTGGTGGACATCATGGGCGGCATGTTCGGCGTCATCGGCATGCAGGCGGCGTGGCGCGAGCGCGAGACGACCGGGCGCGGGCAAAAAGTATCGGCCAGCCTGTTCGAAAGCGTCGCCTTCCTGGTCGCGCAGCACATGGCGGCCGGGGCGATCAGCGGCCAACCGGTGCCGCCGATGACCGAACGCCGCATCACCTGGGCGATCTATGACGTGTTTGACGCGCGCGACGGGCAGGTCTTTGTCGGCGTGGTCAGCGACCAGCATTGGGTCCGGCTGGTCCAGCAATTCCCGGCCCTGGCCGACCTGGGCGCCGACCCATCGCTTGCGACCAACACACAGCGCGTGGCCGCGCGCGATCGTGTGATGCCGCGCCTGACCGCGCTGTTCGCCACGATGTCGGTCGCCGAGGTGATGGCCGCCTGCAACGCCGCGCTGATCCCCGCGGCCCCGGTGAACCGCCCGGAGGACCTGTTCACCGACCCGCACCTGCTGGCCGGTGGGCTGATGGCAGCGCATGCGCTGGCGCCGGGCATCACCGCCGACCTGCCGCTGACCCCGGTGCGCATGGCGGCCGGCCCCTTGGCCTTGCGCCGCCAGCCCCCACGTGCTGGTGAGGACACCGCCGCCCTGCTGGCGGAACTTGGGTTGGATGCCGCGGCCCTGAGCGCGGCGGGGGTCGTGCAATGCTGATGCTGTTCCTTGCGGCCCTGTTGTGGGTCGGCGTGCATGTTGGGCTGGCGGGGTCGCCCCTGCGCGGCGTGCTGGTCGCGCGGTTGGGCGAGGGCTGGTTCCGTGGCGTGTTCTCGGTGGGTTCGGTCATCGCCATCGCCCTGCTGGTGAACGCCTGGCAGGCCGCGATGCCGGAAAGCACGCTGTTATGGTCTCCCTCGACCGGCTATCGCTGGCTGATGGCAGCCTTGATGCTGCCGGCCTTCCTGTTGTTCTTTGCCTCGGTCACCGCGCCCAACCCGACGGCCGTGGCGGCGGAGGCGGCACTGGCCATCGAACCGCGCGGCATCACGCGGGTGACGCGCCACCCGATGCTGTGGTCCTTCACTGCCTGGGCGGTGCTGCATGCCGGGGCAAATGGGGACAGCGCGAGCCTGGTATTCTTCGGTGCCTTTGCCGTGACGTCGCTGTTGGGCATGCCCTCGATCGATGCCAAGCTGCGCGCGCGGCGGCCGGCGGAATGGGCGGGGTTCGCCGGCGCGACGTCGATCCTGCCCTTCGCGGCCATCGCGACCGGCCGCAACCGCCTTGTCCTGGGCGAACTCGGCTGGCTGGCACCGCTGCTGGCGGTGGTTACCTGGGCCGCGCTGCTGCACTTTCACTACCAGATCTTTGGCGTGGCGGCGCTGGTATTCGGCTGAAGCCGGGTTGACCCGCGGCGGCTGAATGGCCATCCCTCCGCGGCATTCTGCTGCCCAGGCGGAGGGCCGGGTCAGGGAGTTTGCATGTCTGCTTCTGTCATTGCCACCGGCAACGCGCGGGCCAGGGTGGCACGGCTTGTCGGCCATGATCTCTTCCAGCGCGTCGTCATCGGCCTGATCCTGCTGAATGCGGTGACGCTGGGGCTGGAGACGAGCGACAGCCTGATGGCAACCCCCTGGGGCGATGCGCTGCAGGTGGTGGACACTGTGCTGCTGTGGCTGTTCACCATCGAACTCGGCTTGCGCATCTTCGCGCATCGTCTGGAGTTCTTCCGCGACCCGTGGGGGATCTTCGACTTTCTGGTGGTCGGCATCGCCTGGGCACCAGCCACCGGGCCGCTGTCGGTGCTGCGCGCCTTGCGCATATTGCGCGTGTTGCGGCTGATGAGCGTGGTGCCGTCGCTGCGCAATGTGGTGGAGGCGATGCTCAAGGCGCTGCCCGGCATGGGCAGCATCCTGCTGCTGATGCTGTTGATCTTCTATGTCTTTGGCGTCATGGCCAGCAAACTCTATGGCGACGACATGCCCGAGGCCTTCGGCTCGCTCGGCGCCAGCCTGTTCACCCTGTTCCAGTTGATGACGCTGGACGACTGGGCCAATATCGTGAAACCGGCGATGGACGTGCACCCCTGGTCGCTGCTGTTCTTCATGCCCTTCATCGTGCTCAGCACCTTTGTCGTGCTGAACCTGTTCATCGGCGTCATCGTCGAGAGCATCCAGACCCTGCGGGAGGCCCGCGTGGAGGCGCATGCCGTTTCCGACCATGAGGCGGTAATGATCGAATTGCGCGCCCTGCGGACCGAGATCGCGGCCCTGCGCGAAGGGCGCTGAGCCCAGCCGCTTGCCGGCGCCCGCGCCTGCGGATACCGAGAACGGCCCCGCTGCCCTGGACCAGATAGCCGATGCCGCACCAAAAGCCCGTGATGCTTGTGATCCTGGACGGCTGGGGGTTTCGGCCCGGCTGCGCCGACAATGCCGTGGCCCTTGCCGCCACGCCGTGTTTCGACGCGCTTTGGGCCACCGGCCCGCGCGGCTACCTGGCGACCTGCGGGCCGGATGTGGGGTTGCCTCCAGGCCAGATGGGCAATTCGGAGGTTGGGCACCTGAACCTCGGCGCGGGGCGCGTGGTGATGCAGGACCTGCCGCGGATCGATGCGGCCATCGCGGATGGCTCGATCGCCAGCCTGCCGGCGCTGGCGGCGCTGATCGCGGCGCTGCGTGCAAGCGGCGGCACCTGCCATCTGGTCGGCCTGCTGTCCGAAGGCGGGGTACACAGCCACCAGCGCCACGCCATCGCCCTGGCCCGGGCCATCACCGCGCACGGCGTGCCGGTTGCGGTGCATGGCTGGACCGATGGGCGCGACTGCGCGCCGGATGCGGCGATGCGCGACCTGCCGGCGTTCCTGGCGGCCCTGCCGCCCGGCGCCCGGCTGGCGACCCTGTGTGGGCGCTACTTCGCCATGGATCGCGACAACCGTTGGGCGCGTGTGTCGCAGGCCTGGCGCGCCATGGTGATGGCCGATGCCGCGCGCGTGGCCGACCCGATGCAGCCGATCGCCCTGAACACGGCCGCCGGGCGCAGCGATGAATTCGTGCCCGCCCATGTCATCGGCGACTACGCCGGCATGGCCGATGGCGATGGGCTGCTGTGCTTCAATTTCCGCGCCGACCGCGTGCGGGAGATCATGGCGGCGCTGGTCGATCCGGGCTTTGCCGGATTTGTGCGGCCGCGCGTGCCGGCGCTGTCGGCGGCGGCCGGGATGACGCGATACTCGGTCGAGCTGGATGCGTTCCTCGCCACGCTGTTCGCGGCGCAATCGATGCGCGGCTTGCTGGGGGAGGCCGTGGCGGCGGCCTGCATGACGCAACTCCGCATGGCGGAGACGGAAAAATATCCGCACGTCACCTACTTCCTGAATGGCGGCGACGAGGCGCTGCTGCCAGGTGAAGCGCGGAGCATGGTGCCATCGCCCAAGGTCGCGACCTATGACCTGCAGCCGGAAATGAGCGCACCCGACCTGGCCGCCCGCGCCGAGGCCGCCATCCGCGCCCAGGCGCATGACCTGATCGTGCTGAACTTCGCCAATGCCGACATGGTCGGCCATACCGGCAGCCTGCCCGCGGCGATCAAGGCGGTGGAGGCGGTGGATGCCGGTCTTGCGCGCATCGTCGCTGCCATCCGCGACACCGGCGGGGCGCTGCTGGTGACCGCCGACCACGGCAATGCGGAGACGATGCGCGACCCCGTGACCGGCGGGCCGCATACTTCGCACACGCTGAACGTGGTGCCCTGTGTGCTGCTGGGCGGGCCGCCCGGCGCGACCTTGGCGGATGGCCGCCTGGCCGATGTCGCGCCGACCCTGCTGGCGCTGCTGGGCCTGTCCCTGCCGGTGGAGATGACCGGGCGGTCGCTGATCAGGGGCTAGAGCACGAGATCGATCCAAGTGGATCGATCTCGTGCTCTAGAAGCCGTTGAATCTAGAGCAAGAAATCGGATCAGATGATTCCATCTGATCCGATATTGCTCTAGTCCAGGATTTCGGCCGGGGCGGCGTAATCCGTCTCGTACAGATGCACCGACTGTGCGCGGCCCGGCTGCCAATCAGGGTCGTCCCAGGCGATCATCTTGCCGGGGTTCAGCAGGCCCTTGGGGTCGGCGGCGCGTTTGAAATCCAGTTGCCGCGCATCGACGCGCTTCATCCCGCCTTCTTCCAAGGTGAACGTGTGGGGGTTGAAGATCGGCGCCCCCGCGGCTTCGTGGATCGCGATGATTGCGGCCAAGCGTTCCTCGGTCGTGAAGCGCACGAGTTGCAGGCCAAAGCAGCAGACGGTGCCGCCGAAGCGCACGAATTCCAGATGGATCGGCACCTCGTCGCCAAAGGTCGCTTCCATCTTCGCGACCAACGCCAGATGGTCGGGCGCCGGAAACAGCGTTTGCAGATAGGTGAGCGACTTGTCGGTCTTCAGCGCCTGCAACGTCGTGTGGTTCCAGGAGTGTTCATAGAGCGGGACCGCTGCGTCATCGGAGGCGATGCGATGCAACTCCGCCCCGCCATGCCCCGCGATGATCGCGGGCATCAGGTCGAGGAACGGCTTGGCCACCATCATCAGCGCGACCGACTGGCCCGGTGGCACGATCGCCCCCAGGTTCTTGAAATGCTCCTGCGCCACGGGGGCCGCGATCACGCAGGCGAGTTTCTTCGCCACCCCATCCATGCGGCAGATCGCATCGGCGAAGCCCGCGGCGGCGCCGAGCGTCGGGAAGGCGACGATCAGGTCCATCCATTCCCAGGCCGGCGCCAGCGGCAATTCCAACTCGGTGATGATGCCGTTGGTGCCATAGGCATGGTTGACCTGCTGCACATCATCGCCGCGCAATTCCAGCACGCGCGGTTCGGCTTCGCAGGTGATCACGCGCAGGCCCAGGATGTTGCCCGGTTCGCGCAGGATGCCATAGGTCGTGCTGCCGATACCGGATGACCCGCCGGCGATAAAGCCGCCGATCGTCGCGGTGCGCTTGGTGCTGGGGTGGAAGCGGAGTTCGCCGCCGACCTCCCGCCGCGTCTGCGCATCGATGTCGATGATCTTCACGCCGGCCTGTGTGCGAACCACCCCGGGCTTGCACCAGACCACGCGGTCCAGCGCCGACAGGTCCAGCACCACGCCGCCCGCGAGCGGCATCGCCTGGCCGTAGTTGCCGGTGCCCGCGCCCCGCGCAGTGACCGCGATGCCATGGCGATGGGCGGCGGCGAGCACCGCGATCACCTCGGCTTCCGAGCGCACGGTGACCACGGCCTCACCGGTCACGCGGTTCAACTGGCGTTTCAGCACCGGCGAATACCAGAAAAAGTCGCGGCTTTTCTGGCGCACCAAGGCGGGGTCGGTGATCCAGTCAAGGCCGGCGGTTTCGGCCATCATGGCGGCAAGGGTCATGTGCGGTCTTCCTCAAAGGATTTCATCTTGCCGGGATTCAGCAGGCCCAGCGGATCGACCCGTTTCTTGAAGCCGAGCTGGTCGCCGGGAACGCGGCGGTAGCCGCTGCCTTCCTCGATGGTGACGACATGCGGGTTGGCGATGCCGCAGCCCTCGGCCTCGAAGCCGGCGATGATCTCGTAGAGCCGCGCCTCGGTGGTCCAGCGGATCACCGGCAGCGCCGACATCGTCAGGCGCCCACCGAAGCGCACGCATTCGGTATGCATCCAGAGCTCTTCGGGAAACCGCGCACGGACGGCGGCGACGGCCTCCAGCGTACCCTCGAAGGGGAAGCGGCATTGCAGGTAGGTGACGCCGCGGTCGCGCTTCAGCACCTGCAAGGTCGTGTGGTTCCAGCAGTATTCGTAGAAGGGCGTCGCGGCGGGATCGGCCTCGGCCGCTGCCATGCCTTGTTCGGCGATGATGGCGCCGTCGTGGTCGCCGACCAGGTCACGCAGCGCGACCATCCCCGCCGGCGTGATGCTGGTCAGCAGCAGCGCCTGGCCCGCGGGCACGTCCAGCCCCTTGAAGAAGGGCGGCAGCCGTGCATCGAACACCGCGCACATTTTCTTCGCGATGCCATCGGCATGCGCCAGCGCCCAGGCGCAGCGCGCCGCATCGTCGAAATCGGCAAAGGCGACGGCCACATCCCGCCAATCCTGCGCCGGCGTCAGCGGCAGCCGGATGCGGGTCAGGATGCCGGTGGTGCCATAGGTGCGGTTGACCGGCGAGGCACGGTCGCCATCCAGGTCCAGAATCGCCGGCGGGTCCTGCATCGTCGCGACCCGCACGCCGAGCAGATTGCCGCGTTCGCGCATCGTGCCGTGATGCAGACCACCCACGCCGGCGCCGCCGCCCGCGACAAAGCCGCCGATCGTCGCGGTGCGCTTGGTGCTGGGCCAGAGGCGCAGCTCCCACCCCTGCGGCCGCGCCCAGGCGTCGATGTCCACCAGCCTGGCGCCGGGCTCGACCTCGGCCACGCCGTCGCGCAGCGAGATCAGCCGGGTCATGCCGGACAGGTCCATCACCACCCCGCCCTGCATCGGCACGCATTGCCCGTAGTTGCCGGTGCCGCCACCGCGCGCGGTGACCGGCATGCCGGCGGCGCGGGCTGCGGCCAGGATGCGCAAGACCTCCGCCTCATCCTTTGGACGCGCCAGCAGGTCGGCGGATTTGCCGTCGAGCAGCGCCTTCAGGATCGGCGAGTACCAGTAGAAGTCGCGCGATTTCTGCCGCAGCAGCGCGCGATCCGTGCTGGTCTCGATATTACCAAGGTCAAGCATCGAGATCGGGCGCATGCCGGAGCCAGGTCGCCAGGTCGAACTTCCAGACCTGGGTCCAGAGGTCGGCCATGCGCTGCCCCGCGAAATCCAGGATTTTATGGCCAGTTTCGACCGTCGCCAGCGTTGCGTCGCCGGCGGCCCCCGCGGGGTCCAGGTCCTGCGCCATCCAGCCGATCGGCACGCCGGCTTCGGGCGACAGCAGCGGCGCCTCGTTTTCGAACCGCATCGCGCGGCTGGCGAAGTTGCGGGCCAGGGACATGTCCACGCGCTCCGGCTTAAGCGCCAGCATCAACGATGTTTCGACGTGGCCGGCATGGATGCCGTAGCGGCTTTCGATGTCGGAAATCAGCCCGGGTGGCTTGCCCAGTCGCGACCATTGGCAGTTCACCGCGAACATCGCGTGCTTGATCCGCATCCGGCGGGCGGCGATGTCCAGGATCTGCGGCTGGCCGCCGTGGCTATTGACGAAGACCAGCTTGCGGACCCCCGCACGCGCCACGCTGTCGCCGATCTCGGTGACCACCGCCAGCAGGGTTTCGGGCGTCAGCGTGATCGTGCCCGGAAAGGCCAAATGTTCCAGCGAAAGCCCGACGCGCTGCGTCGGCAGCACCAGCACCGGCACCTCGGGCGCCAGGAAATCGAGCGCGCGCGCGACGACGCCCTCGTTGATCGTGGTGTCCACCGAAACCGGCAAATGCGGGCCGTGCTGTTCGATGCTGGCGACCGGCACGATGGCGACCGTATCGGCCGGCAGGTCGCGGAAGGCGGGCCAGGGCAGGTCGGCCCAGAAACGGGAGGGGAGTGTGGTCATGGGGCGCTGTCTTCCGAACCGGTCACGGTATCGGATGTAGCAGTCGCGGCGCGTCGGCGGAAATCCCGGGCGGATTGCCCAAACCGCCGGCAGACCGCCCATATCGGCGGCAGTAGCCACCCTGGGCACCGTCCGCAACGCGCAGTTGCCGCTTGCGTCGCCGCCCCCCGACGCGCGACCTCTGCGTCCGGCAAGGAGGCCCGCAATGCTCGCGACCCAAACCCCGCTTCTGCAACGCTTCTGGTATCCCGTCATGCCCGTGGCCGATCTCGCGGCCGGGCCAAAGCCGTTCCGCCTGCTGGGGCGGGACATCGTCGTCTGGATCGATGGCGAGGGCGAACCCGCCGCCCTCGACGACCGCTGCTGCCATCGCATGGCGAAACTGTCCAAGGGCTTCTACGCCAACGGCGTGCTGGCCTGTGGCTACCACGGCTGGGAATACGACCGGCAAGGCGTGGTGGTGCGCGTGCCGCAGCGCCCGGTGGACCGCCAGGGCCGCACCGGCATGGGGGTCACCAGCCATCGCGCCGCAATCCGCTACGGCTATGTCTGGGTGGCGCTGGCCGAACCGATGACCGCGATCCCGGACTTCGAGGAAGACGCCGATGGCTTCCGCCAGATCTTCGAATTCCACGAACCCTGGTCCTGCGCCGGCCTGCGGTTGATGGAAAACTCATTCGACAACGCGCATTTTGCCTTCGTGCATCGCGCATCCTTCGGCGACCAGGGCCACCCCGAACCGGCGAAGTTGGAGATCGACGAATTCCCCGACGGCTTCCTGTTCCGCTCCGAGGTCCCGGTCCGCAACCCGGCGGCGCAAAAGGCGCTGCTGAACATGGACAGCGACACCACCGTCCGTCACATGCGGGCGCGCTGGTATGCGCCCTTCCTGCGCAAGCTGCGGATCACCTATCCGAACGGGCTGATCCACAGCATCGTCACCGCGGCGACGCCGATCGACGACCAGACTTCGATGGTCTGCCAATGGGTCTATCGCAGCGACACCGAGGCCGATGCCCCGGCGGAAAAGGTCATCGCCTTCGACCGGGTGGTAACCGCCGAGGACAAGGACATCCTGGAATCCACCGCCTGGGACGTGCCGCTGGACCAGACCGGGGTCGAGATGAACATGCCATCCGACAAGCCCGGTGTCATGATGCGCCGCATCCTTGCGCGCCTGATCGCCGAAGATGCGGCGGCGGAGCCACGGGTGGCCGCCGAATAGCCGGGTCCTGGCGGTCGGGCTTCCCCGGCCGCCCCGCTTGCTGGCATGTTGCGACGCCTTCCTATCGCCAGCTGCAGGATTTCACTCCCCCATGACCCCAGAGTCTCTGATGCCAGAGTCGCTTGAGACGAGCCCGGTCCGGTCGATCGACCCGGGTGCCCGTTCCAGCCCGCCGCGGGGAACGGACGCGGCCTCGCTGCGGGCCGACATCATCAAGAAGCTGACCTATGCCGTCGGCAAGAACCTGGTCGCGGCCAATGAGCGCGACTGGTTCATGGCAACCGCCCTGGCCGTGCGGGACCGCATCCTGGACCACTGGCTGCCGCAGACGCGGGAGTCATACCGCCAGGGCCGCAAGCAGGTCTATTACCTGTCGCTGGAGTTCCTGATCGGGCGGCTGCTGGCCGACAACGTCAACAACCTGAACCTGACCGAGGCGGTGACCGAGGCGCTTACCTCGCTGGGCGTCGAGTATGAGGCGGTGCGCAACCAGGAACCCGACGCGGCGCTGGGCAATGGCGGTCTCGGGCGCCTCGCCGCCTGCTACATGGAAAGCATGGCCACCCTTGCCATTCCGGCTTTCGGCTATGGCATCCGATATGAGAACGGGCTGTTCCGCCAGGCCATCGTCGGCGGCGTGCAGCAGGAATTCCCCGAGGATTGGCTGGCCTTCGGCAACCCCTGGGAATTCGCGCGTCCGGAAATCGCCTATACCATCGGCTTCGGCGGCACCGTGGAAGCGGAGGAGGACGCCGAGGATTTCGGCCCACGCAGATGGACCCCGGCCGAGACGGTGGATGCCGTCGCCTACGACACGCCCGTGGTCGGTTGGCGCGGCAAGCAGGTCAATACGCTGCGGCTGTGGTCGGCGCGCGGCCCCGAAATCCTGCGGCTTGAGTCCTTCAACGCCGGCGATCATGTCGGCGCGGTCGCGGACCGCATGCGGGTCGAGGCAGTGAGCAAGGTGCTCTACCCCTCCGACGAAACGCCATCCGGCCTGGAGTTGCGGCTGCGCCAGGAATTCTTCTTCGCCTCGGCCTCGTTGCAGGACCTGGTGAAGCGGCACATCCGTGTCTATGGCAGCATCGGCTCGCTGCCGGACAAGGTCGCGATCCAGCTCAACGACACGCATCCTGCGGTGTCGATCGCCGAGCTGATGCGCATCCTGGTGGATGAGCACGCCATCGCCTGGGCCGATGCCTGGGACATCACGCGAAAAACCTTCTCCTACACCAACCACACCCTGCTGCCGGAGGCGCTGGAAGCCTGGCCCGTGCCGCTGATGGAACGGCTGCTGCCGCGGCAGATGCAGATCATCTACATGATCAACGGGCTTTACCTGAACGAGGTGAACGCAGCGCATCCCTATGACGGGCGGCTGCTGTCCTCGGTCTCGCTGATCGAGGAGAACCAGGGCCGCCGGGTTCGCATGGGGCATCTGGCGGTGGTCGGGTCGCACAAGGTGAATGGTGTGTCCGGGCTGCATTCCGACCTGCTGAAGAAGACGGTGTTCAGCGACTTCAACATGCTGTTCCCCGGAAAGCTCGTGAACGTCACCAACGGCATCACCTTCCGCCGCTGGCTCCATCAGGCCAATCCCACCCTGACGAAGCTGCTGGTCGAGACGGTGGGGCCGGAGGTGCTGGACAATCCCCATGCGCTGGAAAAGCTGCGCCCCCTGGCCTCCGATGCTGCCTTCCAGCAGCGTTTCGCCGCGGTCAAACGCGCCAACAAGGTGACGCTGGCGGCGCTGGTGCAGGACCGGCTGCACATCCGCATCGACCCGGATGCGCTGTTCGACGTGCAGATCAAGCGCATCCACGAATACAAGCGCCAACTGCTGAACGTGCTGGAGACCATCGCGCTGTACGACGCGATCCGCGCCGAGCCGACGCGCAACTGGACCCCGCGGGTCAAGATCTTTGCCGGCAAGGCGGCGGCCTCCTACCACCAGGCCAAGCTGATCATCCGCCTGGCCAATGACGTGGCGCGCCTCGTGAACAACGATCCCGGCGTGCGCGGTCGGCTGAAGGTGGTGTTCCTGCCGAACTACAATGTCTCGCTGGCCGAGCGGATCATCCCGGCCGCCGATCTGTCGGAACAGATCTCGACGGCGGGAATGGAGGCTTCCGGCACCGGCAACATGAAACTGGCGCTGAACGGCGCGCTGACGATCGGCACGATGGACGGTGCGAATGTCGAAATCCACGAACGTGTCGGCGCCGACAACATCTTCATCTTCGGCCTGACCACCGAGGAGGTCGCCGAACGCCGGCGGTCCGGCTACGACAGCGGGCCGGTGATCGCGCACAGCCTCAAGCTTTCGCAGGTGCTCGACCAGATCGAGGGCGGCGTGTTCTCGCCGGATGACCGCGACCGCTATCGGCCGCTGACGCAGGCCATGCGCCACGGCGACTACTTCCTGGTGACCGCCGATTTCGACAGTTACTGGACCGCCCAGCGCCAGGTCGACGAGCGCTGGCGCCATCCGGCCGCCTGGTGGCGGTCCAGCATCCTGAACACGGCCAATGTCGGCTGGTTCTCCTCCGACCGCAGCATCGCCGACTACGCCCGCGACATCTGGAACATCCCGGTGGAGGGCTGAGCGCCGCGCCATGGCCGATTGGCGCCTCACGGCCCCCGCGGTCGCGGCGCTGGCACGGGCGCGGCATGCCGATCCCTTCGCCGTGCTCGGGCCGCATGCGGCCGCCGGCGGCACCGTCATCCGGGCGGTGCTACCGGGTGCCGAGACCGCCGAGGCGGTGCCCGACGACGGCGGCGCGGCCATCCCACTCGACCAGCGCGATGCGGCCGGGGTGTTCGAAGGCTTTGCCGCGGACCGTTTGCCCGGCTTCGGCTACCGGCTGCACGCGCGGCGCGGCGCGGATGCCTGGTCCCTGCGCGATGCCTATGCCTTCGGGCCGACGCTGGGGCCGCTCGACGACCATCTGCTGATCGAGGGCACGCATCACGGCCTGGCCGAACGCCTCGGCGCGCACCCCTGCCTGCATGAAGGCGTCGCGGGCGTGCGCTTTGCCGTCTGGGCACCACACGCGCGCAGGGTCTCGGTGGTGGGCGACTGGAACCGCTGGGATGGCCGGGCGCATCCGATGCGCAAGCGCGTGGACAGCGGCGTGTGGGAGGTCTTCCTCCCCGACCTCGGTCCCGGCGACCGCTACAAATACGAGATTATCGGCCCCAACGATGCAGTGCTGCCGCTGAAGGCCGATCCCTTTGCCAGTGCTGCCGAACTGCGGCCTGCGAATGCCTCGATCGTCGCACCGCCCCTGCCGCTGCCGCCGGCGCCGCCGCCCCGGAAAGGCTCGGCGCGCCGGAAGCCGATGTCGATCTACGAGGTGCATCTGGGGTCGTGGCGGCGGGGACCGGGGGGCCGCTTCCTGACCTGGGACGAGTTGGCCGAAACCCTGGTGCCCTACGCGGCCGACCTGGGCTTCACGCATCTGGAACTGCTGCCGATCACCGAATATCCGTTCGATGGCTCCTGGGGCTACCAGCCGACGGGGCTCTTCGCACCGACCGCCCGCTTCGGCGATGGCGCCGGCTGTGCGCGCTTCATCGCCGCGGCCCGGGCCGCGGGCCTCGGGGTGCTGCTCGACTGGGTGCCGGCGCATTTCCCCGACGATGCCTTTGGCCTCGCGAAATTCGACGGCACGCCGCTCTATGAACACCCCGACCCGCGGCGTGGCAGCCACCCCGAATGGGGCACGCTGATCTACGACTGGGGCCGGCGTGAGGTCGCCAACATGCTGATCGCCAGCGCGCTGCATTGGCTCGCGCGGCTGGACGGGCTGCGCGTCGATGCCGTCGCCTCGATGCTCTACCTCGATTACGCGCGCAGCGAGGGCGAATGGGTGCCCAATCCCGACGGGTCGAACCACAACGCCGATGCGGTCGCCTTCATCAAGCGGCTGAACACAGTGATCGCCGAGGCATTCCCCGACGCGCTGATCATGGCCGAGGAATCCACCGCCTGGGCCGGGGTGACGCGCCCGGTGGCCGACGGCGGGCTGGGGTTCGGGTTCAAGTGGAACCTCGGCTGGATGCACGACACGCTCGACTATTTTTCGCGCGAACCGGTGCATCGCCGGCACCACCACAATGAACTGACCTTCGGCCTGCTCTACGCCTGGAACGAGGCTTTCGTGTTGCCGCTTAGCCATGACGAGGTGGTGCACGGCAAGTCCAGCCTGATCGGTCGGATGCCCGGTGACGACTGGCAGCGCTTTGCCGGGCTGCGGTCGCTGTTCGGCTGGATGTGGGGTCATCCCGGCAAGAAACTGCTGTTCATGGGCGGCGAATTCGCGCAGCGCCGTGAATGGGATTTTGCCGGCGAACTGCAATGGGACCTGCTGGCCCATGCGCCGCACCAGGGCATGCAGGCGCTCGTGCGCGACCTGAACCGGTTGCACACCCGCCTGCCCGCGCTGCATGCGCGCGACCACGACCCCGAAGGGTTTCGCTGGATCGTCGTGGAGGACCGCGCCCAATCGGTTTTCGCCTGGGCCCGCTTTGGCGAAGAACAGGACGCCCCCGTCGTGGTGGTCTGCAACCTGACGCCGGAACCGCGCCACCACTACCGCATTGGCCTGCCCCGCCCCGGCCGCTGGCGCCAGGTGCTGAACAGCGATGCCATCGGCTACGGCGGCAGCGGCCTGGGCAATCCGGATGTGGTCGAAGCGGTGGCGGCGGAGAGCCACGGCCTGCCCGCCTCGGCCGACCTTCTGCTGCCACCGCTATCCGCGTTGTTTTTGCTATGGGAGCCCGGGTGAGGCTGGGTTAGCCTTCCGGGCGACACATCCAGGTACTCCATATGGTCCGTTCAGCGACACTCGGCCCGCCTCTGGCGCGCCACGCCATGGCCTATGTCCTGGCCGGGGGCCGCGGCACCCGGCTGATGGAACTGACCGATCGGCGCGCGAAGCCCGCGGTCTTTTTCGGCGGCAAGTCGCGGATCATCGATTTCACGCTGTCCAACGCGCTGAATTCCGGCATCCGGCGCATCGGCGTCGCGACGCAATACAAGGCGCATAGCCTGATCCGGCACATGCAACGCGGCTGGACCTTCCTGCGGCCGGAACGCAATGAATCCTTCGACATCCTGCCGGCCAGCCAGCGCGTTTCGGAAGATGCCTGGTACGCCGGCACCGCCGATGCGGTGTTCCAGAACATCGACATCATCGATTCCTACAACCCCGAATACATGGTCATCCTGGCCGGCGACCACGTCTACAAGATGGACTACGAGTCCATGTTGCAGCAGCACGCCGACAGCCGCGCCGACGTGACCGTGGCCTGCCACGCCGTGCCGCTGGCCGAGGCGAAGGGCTTTGGCATCATCGCCGTGGATGCGGCCAACCGCATCGTCGATTTCATCGAAAAGCCGGCAGAGCCACCCGCCATGCCAGACAACCCCGATATGGCCCTGGCCAGCATGGGCATCTACGTCTTCACCACCAAGGTGCTGATGGACCACCTGCGCCGCGACGCGGCCAATCCGCATTCGACGCGCGATTTCGGCAAGGACATCATCCCGCTGATCGTCAAGGCGGGTGGCGCCGTGGCACATCCCTTCACCAAATCCTGCGTACGCAGCAGCCTGGAAGCCGCCCCCTACTGGAAGGACGTCGGCACGCTGGATGCGTATTGGGAGGCGAACATCGCGCTGACCGATGTGGTGCCGGACCTCGACCTGTTCGACCGCGACTGGCCGATCTGGACCAACAGCGAACTGACCCCGCCGGCGAAATTCGTCCATGACGTGCCGGGCCGGCGGGGTGAGGCGATTTCCTCGCTGGTCTCGGGCGGCTGCATCATCTCCGGTGCCGCGCTGTGGCGCAGCCTGCTGTTCACCAATGTCCGCGCGCATTCCTGGGCACATATCCGCGGCTCGTTGATCCTGCCGGGTGCCGATGTCGGGCGCCACGCGCGGCTGACCAACTGTGTCGTGGACAGTAGCGTGCGCATTCCCGAAGGGTTGGTGGTGGGCGAGGACCCGGACGACGATATCCGTCGCTTCCGCCGCACCGAACGCGGCATCGTCCTGATCACGCAGCCGATGCTGGACCGGCTTGCCGATTGATGCAGGTCCTGTCGGTGGTGCCGGAGGTGTTTCCGCTGGTGAAGACCGGCGGCCTCGCGGATGTCGCGGGCGCGCTGCCGGCGGCGCTCGCCCCGCACGGCATCGCCATGACCACGCTGGTGCCCGGGTATCCGGGGGTGATGGCGGCGCTGCCGGCCGATGCCGCGGTCCATGACCTGGGCATGATGTTCGGCGGGCCGGCCCGGGTGCTGGCGGCGATGGTGCGCGGGCTTGCCGTCTTCGTGCTGGATGCGCCGCATCTGTTCGCGCGGCCGGGCGGCCCCTATGCCGGGCCGGATGGGCGGGACTGGGGCGACAATGCGCTGCGTTTCGCCGCACTGGGCGCCGCCGCCAATGCCATCGCGCGCGGCGCCATCAGGGGGTTCGCGCCCGCCGTTCTGCATGCGCATGACTGGCAGGGCGGCATGGCCGTGGCCTATCTGCATTACGGCGGGCCGCCGCGCGCGGCCTCGGTCTTCACTGTCCACAACCTGGCGTTCCAGGGGCAGTTCGACGCTGCGATCCTGCCCCGCCTCGGCCTGCCGGCGCATGCTTTTGATGTCGATGGGATCGAACACTGGGGGCGGGTCGGTTATCTCAAGGCCGGGCTGGCGCTGGCCGACCGGATCACCACCGTCTCCCCCACCTATGCCGCCGAAATCCGCACGCCGGAGGCCGGCATGGGGCTGGATGGGCTGTTGCGGGCGCGCGCCGGCGTGCTGCGCGGCATCCTGAACGGGCTGGATACCACCGTATGGGATCCGGCGACCGACCGATATTTGGCCGCGACCTACGACGCCGCCGATCCGCGCCCGCGGGCGAAGAACAAGGCCGCGTTGCAGGCGCGGCTGGGCCTGGACCCCGATCCGCGCGCGCCGCTGTTCGGCGTGGTCAGCCGGCTGTCCTGGCAGAAGGGGCTGGACCTGCTGCCGGCCGCCCTGCCCGCTCTGCTCGGCGCGGGCGGCCAACTGGCGCTGCTGGGTGCGGGCGATGCGCCGATCGAGGCCGCTTTTCGCGCCGCTCACCATCCCGGCCGCATCGGCACCGCCTTCGCGCTGGACGAGGGCCTGGCCCACCTGATCCAGGCCGGCTGCGACGCGCTGCTGGTACCGTCGCGGTTCGAACCCTGCGGGCTGACGCAACTCTCCGCCCTGCGCTATGGCGCGATCCCGGTGGTCGCCCGCACCGGGGGCCTGGCCGACACCATCATCGATGCAAATGAGGCAGCGCTGGCGATGGGCCAGGGCACCGGCATCGTCTTCTCCCCCACCAATGCCGAGATGCTGGAGGCCGCAATCCTGCGTACCATCGGCCTGTACCGTCAGCCGCGCGTGTGGAAGCGGCTGCAACGCAATGCGATGCGGGGCGATGTGTCCTGGGCGCGTCCCGCCGCCGCCTATGCGGCGCTGTATCGGGAGATCGCGGGCTGATGCTGGTGACGCCCGGGCGGGCGGAGCCGCTCGGCGTG
>JBBRWI010000070.1:0-16583 GCA_038249305.1 Acetobacterales bacterium | reverse complement strand
CGTGTCCAGGGCTCGCCATTTCCTGAGAATCTCGTGCTGGACTTCGACCGGGGCTAGAGCACGATGCGTTCAGTCGAACGCATCTCGTGCTTTAGAAGCATTTGATTCTCGAGCATGAGCCCTAGATTTAGCAAGTGTCTCTATCCATTCAAACGATTCCGTTTGAACGGATGACGCTCTAAGGCTGCGCGATCATGACGCTGGTCAACAACGGCGTGCGTGTCGGCACGCGACGGAAGCGCGAAAAGCCGGCCTGGCGCAGCAGCGCCTCCAACTCCTCGGCGGTGCGCGGACGGCCGCGGCCCATTGCCAGCAGGTAGAAGCCGAAATACGCCTCTCCGATCGGTTCGGCGCCGCGTGTGCCGGACATCGGCTCGGCGAGCAGCAGGCTTCCGGTGTCGGGCAGCGCGGCCCGTACGGCGCGGAAAATGCCGAGCACGGCATCATCATCGTGGTCGTGCACCACACGGACCAAGGAGATGATGTCGGCACCGCGCGGCAGCGGGTCGGTGTGGAAACTGCCGCCGAAGGTCGTTGCCCGCGCCGATAGGCCGGCTTGGGCGAACATCTGGCGCGCGCGCTCGGCAACGGCGGGCAGGTCGAACAGCATCAGTCGCAAATCGGGCGCCGTCGCCGCGACCGCGGTCAGGAAGGCGCCCTCGCCGCCGCCCACGTCCAACAGGCAGCCATGCCCCGCCATCCGATAGGCGCCCAGCACTTCCGCGGCGATCATCGGCTGGGAGGCTGCCATCAGCGCGCTGTAGTCGGCGACCTGCCCGGCCTCGACGGCAGAAGGATCGTCCGCGCGCGCATAGGCCCAGTAGGCCGCCAACTGCGTGCCTCCGCGTTCGCGGCGCAACAAGGCGACCGGGTCGGCCAGATCGGCATAAAGGATCGCATGGTGCTCGACCATCGCGGTGACGGCCGGATTGTCCACCATGGCGGCGCCCAGAGGCCCGAGGCCAAAGCCCGCGCCCCGCCGCGCGACCAGGTCGAGGGCCGCGGCCGATTCCATCAGCCGCAGCGTCGCATCGGGCGTCAGCGACAGCCGCATCGCCAGCGCCGCGACGCTGCGCGGCCCATCGCGCAAGGCGTCGAACACCCGCAACCGCACACAGGCGACCAGGATCTGCGAATAGACGAAGCCGGCATTCAGATCGAACAGCGCCCGCGCCCGGCGGCGTGACAGTGGCCGGGTCAGGGGAAAGCGGGCCGCCCAGGCGCGGAAGCGCGGGCTCATCACCAGGCGGTCCTGGAAGGCGAGGAAGCGTTCGCGCAAGGATGCCCGGGGTTGGGCGGTTTCAACGGTCATGGAAAAATGTCATGCCAGCCAAACGGCCAAGTCAACAAGGGGCCAGGTCGGCGGGGGGGGGCAGCATGGCGGGGCGCATCGCGATCATCGGCGGCGGCATCGGCGGCCTGGCCTCGGCGCTCGATCTCGCGGCGCGCGGGCGTGAGGTTCTGGTGCTGGAACGCGCCGCCTCGATCGGGGGCAAGATACGCACAACGAGGGTCGGCGGCGTGGCCATCGATGCGGGGCCGGTGGCGCTGACGATGCGCTGGGTCTTCGATGCGCTGTTCCACGATGCCGGCACGACCCTCGATGCACATGTGGCGCTGACGCGGATGGACGTCCTGGGCCGTCACGTCTGGCCGGATGGGTCGCGGCTGGACCTGTTCGCCGATAGGGCGCGAACCGCAGATGCGATCGGGGCCTTCGCCGGACCGGAGGCGGCGCGCGGGTTCCAGGCTTTCTCGGCACGGGCAAAGAGCACCTTCGATGCCTTGGAGGGCCCGTTCCTGCGCGCCTCGCGCCCCAGTCCGCTGTCGCTGGTGGCGACGGCCGGGCTGGGGCGGTTGATGGGCCTGTCGCCGATGACCAGCCTTTGGGATGCGCTGGGCCGCCATTTCGCCGACCCACGGCTGCGACAGTTGTTCGGACGGACGGCGACCTATGTCGGCACCTCGCCTTTGCAGGCGCCGGCGACGCTGATGCTGGTCGCGCAGGTAGAACAGGATGGCGTCTGGCTGGTCGCGGGTGGGATGCAGGCGCTGCCGGCGGCGCTGGCGGCGGTGGCGACCGGCCTCGGTGCCACCATCCGCACCGGGGCCGATGTCGCCGAGGTCCTGGTCGGCGGCGGCCGCGTGCGGGGCGTCCGGCTGGTGGATGGGGAGGTGATCGAGGCCACATCGGTCATTGCCAATGCCGATCCGGCGGCCCTGGCGGCCGGGCTGTTCGGCGCCGCCGCCGCCCGGGCCGTGCCGGAACAGCCGGCCGCGAAGCGCTCGCTGTCGGCCTTGACCTGGGCCCTGCAGGCGCGGGCAGAAGGTTTCGACCTGCTGCGGAACACGGTGTTCTTCCCCGCCGACGCCGCGGCCGAATACGCCGACCTGACCTGGCGGGGACGGCTGGCGGCGCAGCCCACGATCACCGTCAGCGCGCAGGACCGCGAAGGCGACGCAGCACCGGGCGGCCCGGAACGCCTGCTGGTGATGGTCAACGCACCGGCGCGCGGCGATACGCGCCCGATGACGGCGGCCGAGGTCACGGGCTATGGCGATGCCTGCTTCGCCACGCTGCGGCGCTGCGGCCTGGCGCTCGACTCAACGGGCGCCGTCGTCACCACGCCCGCTGATTTCGCGCGGGATTTTCCGGGCACGGGGGGCGCGCTCTACGGCCAGGCCGTGAACGGCTGGGCCGCGACCTTCGCGCGGCCGGCGGCGGCCACCAAACTGCCCGGGCTTTTCCTGGCTGGGGGCAGCACCCATCCCGGCGCCGGGGTGGCGATGGCGGTGCTGTCCGGGCGCTTGGCGGCAGCCCTGGCCTAGAGCACGATCGATCCAAGTGGATCGATCTCGTGCTCTAGAAGCCGTTGAATCTAGAGCAAGAAATCGGATCAGATGATTCCATCTGATCCGATATTGCTCTAGCGCATGAGCCCATCGCAAGGGCTCACGGCACAGGCTCGCGTCTGCTGTTTATGCGGGCATCTTTATCCTCATCGTACCAGCCGACATCCAAGGTCGCGACCTGGCCGAACGGCACGCCCTGCCGCATCGCCATCCAGATGATCTTCCAGGTGGTGAAGGTCATCAGCAGGAAGGGCTTTGGGTCACGCAGGCTCCAGGTCACATCGCGTGCGCGGCCTAGCGTACGCAGAATCCGGCCCAGGTCGCGGAAGCCGAAGAAGGCGGTCAGGCAGGAGTAGAATTGCTGGAGTTCCCGCTCCGGCCGGAAACGGATGGCGGCGGCGGGGTCGAGGATGGCGGCGGCGACCGAGGCAGGGTCGAGGAAATGCACGCCGCTGGTCGCGCGCGGATTGCATTCGATGCCGTAGGGGACGCCATCCTTGTCCAGGATCAGGTCGAAACTGATGAAGCCGCTATGGCCGCAGCCGGCGATGAAGCGGTCGATCCAATCGACCAGCGCCGGCGACGGGTCGATCCGCTCGAAGGACACGGCGACCGAGCCCGACATGATGCCGCCACGATAGACCACGGTCGCCAAGGCCCGCCCCTGGTGCGCGATGGAACAGGTGCTGACCTCCTGGCCCTCGATGAAATCCTGGATGATGGCGGGGTGCGCCGGGTCCGGTTCGGGCAGCGCCTCGCCACGACGGATGCGCCGCACGCCCCGCCCGGAGCAGGAGAAGACCGGCTTCACGATCACGTCGCGGTCAGCGGTCCCGCCCGCGTCCAGCCGGCGCGTCGTGGGCACGCGAAGCCCATAGGCACCGGCGGCGGCGACGAAGCCCTGCTTGCTGTGGAGGCCGAGCACCGCTTCGGGGGCGACCGTGAACACCCGCACATCGGGGCCAAGCCGCGCGGCCAGGAAGGCGACATGCATCGTCTCCTCCGACACCGGCACCACCAGGGAGACCTTCTCGGCCGCAATGATCAGGGCCAGGTCGTCGAGATAGCGCGCATGATCCACGGCCGGGGCCCTGACGACGTAGGAGCGCGCGACGGTGTTGGAGGACCCCGTCAGGTGCCAGCGGAACGGCTCCGCGACGATCACCCGCCAGCCGAGTGCGGCAAAACCCCGCGCGATATCCAGCGCCTTGGGCAGCCGCCCGAGGGTCAGCAACACCGTTCCGGTCATGGCGCGCGCGTCACCGTGCACATGATCTGCGCTGCGGGGCGGGTGGTCAGGCGCGCGACCGGGCGAACGGCGTCAGCGTCCTGCACATGGACGTCGAAGCGGCGAACCAGGCGGGCGAGGATCAGCGTCGCCTCGGTGGTGGCGAAGGCGGCGCCGACGCAGACCCGTGGCCCCTGGCCGAAGGGAATATAGGCGCCGGGGGTCAGTTCGCCCTCGCGTTCGGGGGAAAAGCGGTCCGGATCGAAGACGTGCGGCGCGCGCCAATAGGCTTCGTGGCGATGCAGCGTCCAGGGCGCGATCATGATCAGCGCACCGCGCTTGACCGTGTGGTCGCCGATGCGCGTCTTCTGCAGGGCCACACGCGGCAGGAAGGTGATCGGCGGGTAGAGGCGCAGGGTTTCGCGAAACACATTGCGGGTGAAAGCCAGGCGCTTGATGTGGTCGTATTCGACCGGGCCGTCGCCGCAGACCTCGGCGACCTCGGCGCGGATGCGTGCGACGGTGTAGGGCTGGGTACCCAGGATGAAGAAGGCCCAGGTCAGCACGCTCGCGGTGGTTTCGTGCCCGGCCAGGAACATGACGCCAAGCTGGTCGAGCAATTCCTCGCGCGAGAAGCGGTGGCCGGTGGGCGCATCGGTGGCGGCAACGATGGCGTCGGCAATGTCATCGACGCTGTGCTTGCCGAGATGCGATTCCAGAAGCTCGCCGAGCGCGGCGCGGATGCGGGCGCAGGCCGCCAGCACGCCATCGGGCTGCGGCACGCGGGTCCAGGCGGGGTCCATGATCAGGCGGCGAATTTCGACCTGCGCCACGCTGCGTTCGAACACCGTGAAGCTTTCGAACACATCGCGCGCGGTCTGCGATTGCAGCGAGGTGGAGAAGACCGTCCGGCAGATGATATCGGCGGTCAGGTGGCTCATCGCGAGGTCGAGCGAAAACGCCTCACCCCGCGCGGCCAGCCCATCCAGATGCGCCGCGTAGTCATCGACCGCGGCGACCATCGGCGCATAGGCCCGGCCGACGCGCAATTGGGAAAAGGCCGGGTCGATCATCCGCCGCTGGCGCCGCCAGGTGTCGCCGCTGGAGACGAACATCGAATCCCCGACCAGGGGTTCCAGCGCATAGACCATGAGGTCCGACTTGGGAAAAATATCGTTCGGATCGGCCATGATGGCGCGCACGAGGTCAGGCTGGTTGACGATCAGCATCGACCGCCGGGAATAGCCGATGTAGCCCGCCTTGATGCGATAGGCCTCGGCCGGCAGCAGGCTGAGCAGGTCGCCATCGCCGCGGAAGGCGGCCCGGATCAGGGCCACCAGGGCCGAACGGGCTTTTGGGCGCGGGGGGGTATAGGCGTTGATTGGGGCGCGTCCTCTGTAACACGCAAATCCTAGCCGCCCCGGCCGCCCCCATCAACGCGCCCCCTTTGCGCCGACCCTTGCCAGATGGCAGCATGGTGTCCGGTTTGGGGGGAACCTATGGAACTGCTGCTCTTCCACACGCTGGTCGCGCTGCACATCGTGACCGGCAGCACCGGCGCCATTGCGTTTTGGGTGCCGATCGCGGCGCGCAAGGGCGGCGCGAACCATGTGAAATGGGGCCGTGTGTTCACGACCGCGATGCTGATCACCGGCGGCATGGCCATCGCCATGAGCCTGCTGACCCTGATCGACCCGATGGGGACGCATCCGCACCTGGAGGGCATGTTCGAGCCGCCCTTCATCCGCGGGATATTCGGCTGGATGATGCTGAGCATGGGCATCCTGACCGTGAACCTCGCCTGGTATGGCTGGCTATGCGTGCAGAACCGCCGCGACCGGGACGCCAATCGCACGCCGTTCAACCTTTTTCTGCAAGCGGCGGTGATCGTCGGTGCCGTGAACTGCGCGCTCCAGGGCTGGTTGATCGGCCAACCGCTGATGATGGGGATTTCCCTGATCGGGATCGCGACCGGGGTGACGAACCTGGTCTTCCTCTACAAGCGTGAACCCGGGCGGAACGACTGGCTGAATGAACACATCAAGGGTTTGGTCGGTGCCGGAATCTCCGTCTACACCGCCTTCCTCGCGTTCGGATCGGTCCGGGTGCTGCCCGAACTGGCGCTGCATCCGGGGCTTTGGGCGATCCCGCTGGTCACGGGCGTGTCGCTGATCATCTATCATCAGCGCAAGGTCGCGCGGATGTCACGGCGGCCCGCCGCGGGCTACGCCGCCTGACCAGGGTCATCGTGGTGGGCGCGGGGATGGGCGGCCTCGCGGCGGCGGCAGACCTCGCGCGGCAGGGGTTGGAGGTCATTGTCTGCGACCGCGCCGCCGGCCCGGGCGGCAAGATGCGCCAGGTGGATGGGATCGACGCCGGGCCCACGGTGTTCACCATGCGTTGGGTCTTCGAATCACTGTTCCATGATGCCGGCCAGAGCCTTGCCGACCACCTGCACCTGACCACCGCGGAGACGCTGGCCCGGCATGCCTGGCGCGCCGGCGGACGGCTCGACCTGTTCGCCGACATCGACCGCTCGGCCGAGGCGATCGGCGATTTTTCGGGCGCCGCCGATGCGCGGGGCTATCGCGCATTCTGCGCACGGGCTGCCGACATCCACGCGACCCTGGCCCAGACCTACATGGCGGCGCAGCGGCCCTCGCCGCTTGGGCTGATGCTGCGCGCGGGGCTGCCGGGGCTGTGGCGCACCGCGCCGTTTCGCACGCTCTGGTCGGCGCTGGGCGAGCACTTCCAAGACCCGCGCCTGCGGCAGTTGTTCGGACGCTATGCGACCTATGTCGGATCCTCGCCCTGGTTCGCCCCGGCGACCCTGATGCTGATCGCGCATGTGGAACAGTCGGGCGTATCGCTTGTGCGGGGCGGGATGCGGGCCGTGGCCATGGCGATGCAGGGGCTGGGGGAACGTCAGGGCGCCGTCTTCCGGTTTGGACAGGGCGTGGCTTGGATCACCACAAGCGGCGGCCGCGCAACCGGCGTGATCCTGGACAGCGGCGAACACGTCACCGCCGATGCCGTGGTGTTTAACGGCGATACCAACGCCTTGCCGATGCTGGGTGCCGCCGGCGCCGCGCCACCGACGCCGCGCGACAAGCGTTCCCTGTCAGCCATCACCTGGTGCGTCCGCGCGCGGACACGCGGCTTTCCGCTGGCGCATCACACGGTCTTCTTCGCCGAGGACTACGCGCAGGAATTCGACGCCGTCTTCCGCCGCCGCAGCATCGCGGCCGCGCCGACCGTCTATGTCTGCGCGCAGGATCGCGGCGAACACGCGACACCCGTCGGCCCCGAACGCCTGCTGGTGCTGATCAACGCACCCCCCGATGGCGACACCGGCGGCGTAGCAGCCGCCGAACACGAGGATCGCACCTTTGGGCTGATGGAAGCCTGCGGGCTGGTGGTGGAAGGCCGCGGCAGCGCCACGGCGCCCGCCGATTTCCATGCACTGTTTCCGGCCACGGGCGGGGCGCTCTATGGCCGGGTCAACCATGGCCCCATGGCGAGTTTCGCCCGGCCCGGGGCGGCGTCGCGCCTGCCGGGCCTTTACCTCGCCGGTGGCTCGGTGCATCCGGGCGCCGGCATCCCGATGGCGGCCCTGTCCGGGCGCCTGGCGGCCGCGCGCCTGCTCCAGGATCTTGGAGCATGAGCCGATCGCGAGGGCTCACGGCACAGGCGCTAATCTGCTGTTTTTGCAAGCATCTTTATCTATTCAAACGATCCGGTTTGCATGGATGATGCGCTAGAGCACGAGATCGATCCACTCGGATCGATCGTGCTCTAGCCGCGCCTGACGACGGCGCTGGCATCCGGCACCACCTGGTCCAGCACCCTTGCCGAGGACACCACCCCCGGCACCCCTGCCCCCGGATGCGTGCCGGCGCCGACGATGAACAGGCCCTTCACCTCCTCGCTTCGGTTGTGCGGGCGGAACCAGGCCGACTGGAACAGTTGCGGTTCCAGCGAGAAGGCGGCGCCATTCACCGACAACAGCCGATCCCGGAAATCCTGCGGGGTCAGGATGCGCGAGGTTGCGATGCAATCGCCCAGGCCGGGCATCACCGTCTCCTCCAGGCGTTTCTGGATCGCCGCGCGATAGGGTTCGGCCTCTGTGGCCCAGTCGGTGCCGCTGCCCAGATGCGGCACGGGTGCCAGCACATAGAAGGCATCGCAGCCCGGCGGCGCCATCGACGGATCGGTCGCCGTCGGGCGGTGCAGGTAAAGGCTGAAATCCTTCGACAGTATCTTGCGGGAGAAGATGTCGTTCAGCAGTTCGTTGTAGCGCGGCCCCAACACCATCGTGTGGTGATAGACCCCTGGAAACTGCCGGTTGGTGCCGAAATACCAGACGAAAAGGCTCATCGAGAAACTGGCCCGCTTCAGTTTCCGGTCGGTCCAGCGGTGGCGCTTCTGCTTGGCCAGCAGGCGGCTGTAGGTCCAGGCGATATCGGCATTGGAGACGACGATGTCGCTGGCCAGGACCTCGCCGGATGCCAGCACCACCCCGGTCGCCGCACCCTCGGCGACGGTGATCTCGGTGACCTCGGTGTCGTAGCGCAGCCGTCCGCCCTGGCCCTCGATCAGCCCGACCAGCCCCGTCACCAGCGATCCCGTCCCACCCATCGCGTAATGCACGCCGTGCATCCTCTCCAGATGCGCGATCAGGCAGTAGTAGGCGGTCGTGGTCAGCGGATTGCCGCCGATCAGCAGCGGATGGAAGCTGAAGGCGATGCGCAGTTTTTCGTCGCGGAAATACTTCGAGACCTTGGTGAAGACCGAGAACTGCCCACCCAGGCGGAACAGCGCGGGCGCCGAACGCAGCAGTTTGCCGAGCGAATCGAAGGGCTGGTCGGCCAA
Source organism: Acetobacterales bacterium (assembly GCA_038249305.1). Taxonomy (GTDB): domain Bacteria; phylum Pseudomonadota; class Alphaproteobacteria; order Acetobacterales; family Acetobacteraceae; genus Humitalea. The sequence continues at coordinate 7,630 of JBBRWI010000070.1, read as the reverse complement.
CTCCTCGAAGGCGACCTTGTAGATGGCTTCACTGTCCTTGATGAACCGGTCGAAGCCGGGGCCTTCGTCGGGTGAGATGCGCGTGACCTCGGCCCGCATGTCAGCCAGGTTGGCAGTGCAGCGCATCACCTCGCCATCGTCGAAGCGGATTTCATAGAAGGGGTCGATGCTGCGGAGTTCCACGTCATCGGCCATCCGCTTGCCGCAGAGCGTCCAGAGTTCTTCCAGGATATAGGGGGCCGTGATGATGGTCGGGCCGGCATCGAAGGCATAGCCATCCTGCCGGTAGACATAGGCGCGGCCGCCGGGCGCATCGAGTTTTTCCAGCACCGTCACGCGATACCCGCGGGCCCCCAGCCGGACCGCGGCGGCCAGGCCGCCGAAGCCGGAGCCGATGATGATGGCATGGGGGCGTGGGTCAGTTGCGGCGTCGAGCATGGTCGTATCCCGGGGGCGTTCTTCAGGTCACATAAGGCCGAAAGTGATGGCGGCCAGGGCAGCATAGCGACAGGTTTTCGCGATTCCGACCAGCAGCACGAAACGCCAGAGTGGTTCGCCCAGGACGCCGGCGACCAGGGTCAGCGGATCGCCGATGATCGGCGCCCAGGACAGACCGAGCGACCAATGCCCCCAGCGCCGATACCAGCCCGTGGCACGCGCCAGGGCGGCCGGGGGGACGGGGAACCAGCGCCGGTCGCGGAAGCGTTCGACCTTACGGCCGAGCCACCAGTTCACCACCGCCCCCAGCGTATTGCCGATGCTGGCGACCGCGACCAGCGCCCAGACGGGCTGGTCGCCGGCCAGCAGCAGGGCTACGAGCACGGCCTCGGACTGGACCGGCAGAAGGGTCGCGGCGACGAAGGCCGCGGCGAAAAGGCCGAGATAGGCGGTCAGAAATGTTCGGCCCGCAGCACGCTGCAATCGCTGACCGAGATGATCGCGGGCCGGGCACCCAGCAGTTCGTCGCGTGCGGCGGTGATCCGGTCGGCGACCTCGGCCGACACGATGGCCAGGATCATCACATTGTCCAGCACGCCGCCGGGCACGCCGCCCTGGCGCAGCCCCTGCCGGCCGCGGCCGGCGATGACGGGCAGCATGGTCCAGCCCGTGGCGCCCAACTCGTCGAGCAGGTCGGTGACGGTTTCTGCCTGGACCTGTTCGACGATGATTTCGACGCGCTTGCGGGGGTGGGTCATGGGCGGATCATCCCCCCCATCGGGCTGCTCGCATCCGCCCGGTAATCTCGCGGCATCCGCCCCGCCAAAAACGCCTCCCGCCCCGCCACCACCGCGGCCTTCATCGCCCGGGCCATGCGAACCGGGTCCCCGGCATGCGCGATGGCGCTGTTCAGCAGCACCGCGTCGCAACCCAGTTCCATCGCGAAGGCGGCCTCCGATGCCGTGCCGATGCCCGCATCGACCAGGACCGGCACTTTCGCCTGCGCCTTGATGGCGCGTATCATATAGGGGTTTACCACCCCCATGCCCGAACCGATCGGCGCGCCCAGCGGCATGATGGCGACACAGCCCATCTCCTCCAGCCGTTTCGCCGCGACCGGATCGTCGGCGCAATAGACCATCACCTCGAAGCCGTCGCCGATCAGCGCCGCCGCGGCTTCGAAGGTTGCCGCCATGTCAGGGTAGAGGAACGGCGGCGGCCCCAGCACCTCCAGCTTCACAAGGTTCCAGCCCCCTGCCTCCCGCGCGAGGCGCAGCGTGCGGACCGCCTCCTGCGCCGTGTGGCAACCGGCGGTATTGGGCAGATAGGTGTAGCGGTCGGGGGAGACGAAATCCTGCAACATCGGCGCCGACGTGTCCGACAGGTTCACCCGGCGCACCGCGACCGTCACCATCTCGGCGCCGGAGGCCTCGATCGCCGCCGCCGTCTCCGGCAGGTCCCTGTAGCGGCCGGTGCCGACGACCAGGCGTGAGCCGAACCGGCGCCCCGCCACTTCCCAGGCATCATCCACGCTCAGCCCCCCCCGATGAAGGCGACGATTTCCAGCGCGTCGCCATCGGCCAGCGGGGTGCTCGCCCAGATGGAACGGGGCACGATCGCAAGGTTCCGCTCGACCGCGACCTTGCGCCCATCCAGCCCCAACCGGGTCAACAGCGCCGCGACCGAGGCCATCGTTGGCAGGGCGTGTTCCTGACCGTTCACGGTCACGGTGATGCTGGCTTCCATGACTGCTACATGGCCGGGCGGCGGTGGCACGGCAAGCCGCGGCGTTGCACCCCGCAACAAACCGGGATGCCGCTGCTGCTTGCCGCGCCGGAACGCGCCATGGTAGCCCCCCGCGGCTAGGGTGCGTCACTTCCCCGTGCAGGATGACCGCCGTGACCCCGCCGCTGATCGCCGTGCTGAACGGCCCGAACCTCAACCTCCTGGGCCTGCGCCAGCCCGAAATCTACGGCGCCACGACGCTGGATGATGTCGAGGCCATCTGCGCCGAGACGGCGGAAGAATTGAACCTCGCCATCGACTTCCGCCAGACCAATGGCGAGGGGGAGTTGATTTCCTGGATCCACGAGGCCCGTGCCAATGCGGCCGGCATCATCATCAACCCGGCGGGGTATTCCCATACCTCGGTCGCGGTGATGGATGCGCTGCTGGCCTCCGACCTGCCGGTGATCGAGGTCCATATAACCAACATCCACCGGCGGGAGGCGTTCCGCCACCACTCCTACGTCAGCCATGTGGCGACCGGGGTGATCTGCGGCCTGGGGCCGGGCGGCTACGCGCTCGCGCTGCGTGCCATGGCCGGCATCCTGGCCCAAGGGGACGACGAAGCATGACCACCGGCATCCAGTTCGACCCCGCCGCCATTCGTGAATTGGCCAAGATCCTGCGCGAGACCGACCTGTCGGAGATCGAACTGGTCGAGGGCGACCGGCGCGTGCGGGTCGGCCGGACGGTGACCATCGCGCCGCAGACGGTGATGCTCGCACCCGGTGCGCCGCCCGCCTTGCCGGTCGCCGTGCCCGCCGCCGAGGCCGCGCCCGATGCGACGCACCCCGGGGCGGTGACCTCGCCCATGGTCGGCGTCGCCTACCTCGCACCCGAACCCGGCGCAGCGCCCTTCGTCACCGTCGGCACCCGCGTCGTGCAGGGCCAGACACTGTTGCTGATCGAGGCGATGAAGACCTTCAACCAGATCCGCGCGCCGAAAGCCGGCACCGTGACGCGCATCCTGATCGAGGGGGGCACGCCGGTCGAATACGGCGAAGCCCTGCTGATCGTCGAATAGGATGTTCAAGAAGGTCCTGATCGCCAATCGCGGTGAGATTGCCCTGCGCGTGCATCGCGCCTGCCAGGAGATGGGCATCCGCACCGTCGCGGTGCACTCGACCGCCGATGACACCGCGATGCACGTGCGGCTGGCCGATGAATCCGTCTGCATCGGGCCGCCGCCGGCGCGCGATTCCTACCTGAACATGGCCGCCATCCTGTCGGCGGCCAGCATCACCGGGGCCGAGGCCATCCATCCCGGCTACGGCTTCCTGTCGGAAAACGCGAATTTCGCCGAAATGGTGGAGGCACATGGCCTGGCCTTCATCGGCCCAACACCGGAGCACATCCGGATGTTCGGCGACAAGATCGCCGCCAAGGACACCATGCGGGCGCTCGGCGTGCCGCTGGTTCCGGGCAGCGACGGCGCGCTGAACACGCTGGAGGAAGCCCGCGCCGTCGCCGAGATCGTGCAGTATCCGGTGCTGATCAAGGCCGCCGCCGGCGGCGGTGGGCGCGGCATGAAAGTCGCCCGCACCGCCGACGAGTTGGAAGACGCCTGGCGCCTGGCCCGCACCGAGGCCAAGGCCGCCTTTGGCGACGACAGCGTCTATCTGGAAAAATACCTGGATCGGCCGCGCCACATCGAATTGCAGGTGATGGCCGACATGTACGGCAACGTCGTGCATTTCGGCGAACGCGACTGTTCGCTGCAACGCCGCCACCAGAAACTGGTCGAGGAAGCAGGCTCCCCCGCGCTGAACGCCGCGGACCGCGAGGCGCTTGGCGCGCAGGTGACGCGCGGATTGTCCGGCCTGGGCTATCGCAATGCCGGCACGCTGGAGTTCCTGTGGCAGGATGGGCAGTTCGCCTTCATCGAGATGAACACCCGGTTGCAGGTCGAACACCCGGTGTCGGAAATGATTTCCGGCGTGGACCTGGTCAAGGAACAGTTGCGCATCGCGGCCGGCGAGCCCCTGGGCTACGGGCAGGACGCGATCCGTTTCACCGGACATGCGATCGAATGCCGCATCACCGCCGAGGATCCGGAGTCCTTCGTCCCCTCACCCGGCCGGGTCACCCAGTTCCATGCGCCGGGGGGTTTGGGCGTGCGCGTCGATAGCGCGCTGTATGCCGGGTATTCCGTGCCGCCGCACTACGACAGCCTGGTCGCCAAACTCATCGCCCACGGCACGACACGGGCCGAGGCAATCGCGCGGATGCGCCGGGCGTTGCAGGAAATGGTGGTGGCCGGGATCAAGACCACGCTGCCACTGCATATCCGCATCATGGACGATCCGGATTTCCAGGCCGGCAACTACACGATCCATTGGCTGGAGCGATTTGTCGCACGCGGTGCCGGTTAGCCGCACGGCCGCGGGGGCGCCCTCGCTTGCGCGCGGCCCGCATGCCATGATCCGGGCGTGCGCCATCGCTCCCTTGAGATCACGCCGGACCTGATGCTGCGGGCCTATCGCGCCGGCATCTTCCCGATGGCCGAGGCGCGGGACGCCAACCGCCTGCATTGGCTGGACCCGGACCCGCGCGGGGTGCTGCCGCTCGATGGCTTCCATTTGCCGCGCCGGCTGAGGCGGACGGTGCTGTCCGGCCCCTTCACGGTGACCGCGGATGCGGATTTCGGGGCGGTGATCCTGGGTTGCGCCGCACCGGCGCCAGGGCGCGAGGGCACCTGGATCAATGCCGAAATCGAGGCGCTGTTCCGCGCCCTGCACAGCATGGGACACGCCCATTCGGTGGAGGTGTGGGAGGATGGCGCGCTGGTCGGCGGGCTTTATGGCGTGGCGGTCGGCGCGGCGTTCTTTGGCGAGAGCATGTTCAGCCGGGCCAGGGATGCGTCAAAAGTCGCGCTGGTGCATCTGGTCGCCCGGCTGAAAATGGCGGAGGCGATGCTGCTGGATACGCAATTCCTGACCGGCCACCTGGCGCAGTTCGGCGCGCTGGAAATCCCGCGCGCTGCGTACAAGGCGTTGCTGGCGGTGGCGACCGACCATCCGTTGCATTGGGTGGCAGCGCCGGACCCGGCGGCGCTGGAGCGGGCGATCCGGGGCTTGCGGGATTAGGCGCAGAGCGCCAGGCCGGGTCGTACGCTGCTGCCCCGCTATCCCATCCGCGCATAAAGCCCGCTAACCCGCCACAATCCGCGCCATCGCGATATACAGCGGAATTCCCACCGCGATGTTGAACGGAAAGGTCACCGCCACCGACAGGGTCAGATACACCCCCGCATCCGCCTGCGGCAGCGCCAGCCGCATCGCGGCCGGCACCGCGATATACGACGCCGATGCCGCCAGCGTGCCGAACAGCGCCACCCCGCCAACCGACAGCCCGATGCCCCAGCCCGCGCCGATCCCGGCGGCAGCACCCACCAGCGGCATCAGCACTGCAAAGGCCAGCAAGCGCGGGTCCAGCGCGCGCGCGGCTTCCGGCGACCGGCGGCGGGCCTCGACGGCCGCGCGCAACTGGCGGGTCGCGACCAGCCCCATCTCCAGCAGGAACAGGCAGAGCGCGCCGGGAAACAGCGCCTCGGCAAAGGGCTGCAACTGGGCCTGGGCCGGCACCCCGCCCGCCCAGCCGATCGCCATGCTGCCCAGCAAAAGCACGACCGGCCCGCCGGCCAGGACCTCCCGCACCAGGCGGGGGGTGCTGCGCGGGGTCTTGGCGCCGCCGACCGATCCGGCCAGCAGCAGGGCGGTGACGATGGCGGGGGCTTCCATCGCCGCCAGCACCGCCGGCATGAAGGCTTCGGCCTGCATCCCCGCCGCGTTCACCGCCTGGGTCGCCGCGGCGAAGGTGACGACGCTCACCGATCCATAATGCCCCGCGACGGCGGCGGCGGTCGCGCGGTCCAGCCCCGTCCCCGCCCGCAGCGCCAGGAACGCCGGCACCGGCAACAGGAAGGACAGCGCCACGCCCACCGCCAGGGCGGGCAGCAGCCCCGTCGAGGCCCCGGGTGCCGCCAAGGCGAAGCCGCCCTTCAGCCCGATCGCCACCATCAGGTACAGCGACAGCGCCTTGGCCAGCGCGTCGGGCAAGGCGAGGTCCGACCGCACGGCCGCGGCGAAAGCGCCGAGGGCGAAGAACAGCACGGGCGGCGGGATGGCTTCCATGCGGCGCCTATGCACCGGGGCGAAGGGCGGCGGAAGATGCCAATATTGCCGCCGGATTTCTCCCGGCCGACCCCCGATATGGCAGGCGATTCGCCGCAACGGAGCGGAAGGCCACGGGTTCCGTTCCGGCCGGACATGAGGCTGTCACGAAAAATCTCTGGCCAAAGCGTATTTTCCGCTTGCGGCGCGCGGGGGTGGGGCCTATCTGCCCGCTCAGACGCAGTACGCACGTGCCTCTGGCCCCAGGCCGCCCTGTCCGCATTCGGCAGGCGACCAAAGGTTTACGCAACGACGTCAAGCGTTCTGGCAACCCGGGGCGTCGCAAGGCGACCCGGACGTCTCGCTGGTTCGTTCGACCGTTTCGTTAACTTGGGGCCGCCGCCTGATACGGGCCGGTCCATACAATGTGGAAGGATGTTGCGATGACCCCCAAGGTCAGCCGCTTCCTGCGCGACGTTGCCCCGGCGACGCCGTGTCTGGTGCTTGATGTGGATCGCGTGGCGGAAAACTACGCCCGGCTGCATGCCGCCCTGCCGGCGGCCCGTATCTACTACGCCGTCAAGGCCAATCCGGCCGCGCCGATCCTGGACCGCCTGGTGGCGCTCGGTGCCTCCTTCGACGCGGCCTCGTTCGAGGAAGTCTCGATGTGCCTGGACGCCGGCGCCGATCCGGCGGCCATCTCCTACGGCAACACCATCAAGAAGGAGACGGCGATCCGTGCCGCCTTCGCGCGCGGCGTGCGGATGTTCGCCTTCGACAGCGAACAGGAATTGCGCAAGTTGTCGCGCGCCGCCCCGGGTGCGCGGGTCTATTGCCGCATCCTCGTCGGCAATCTCGGTGCCGAATGGCCGCTGTCGAAGAAATTCGGCTGCGAGGTCGGCGAAGCCCGGCGGCTGATGCTGCTGGCCGAGGGCCTCGGGCTCGATCCCTATGGCCTGTCGTTCCATGTCGGCAGCCAGCAGACCAGCACCGACGCCTACCGCGCGGCCATCGCCCGCGCGGCGATGCTGTTCACCGACCTCAGCCAGGCCGGGGTGAACGTCCGCATGGTCAACCTCGGCGGCGGCTATCCGGTCCGCTACCGCGCCGAAGTGCCCGAGATCGACGCCATCGGCGATGCCATCATGGGCGCAATGGCCGAGCATTTCGGCAACGCGATGCCGGAGATGGTGATCGAGCCCGGCCGCTATCTGGTCGGCGATGCCGGCGTGGTCTCGGCCGAGGTCGTGCTGGTGTCGCGCAAGGCACAGGATGATCCCGTGCGCTGGGTCTAT
>JBBRWI010000069.1:0-16584 GCA_038249305.1 Acetobacterales bacterium | reverse complement strand
GCAGCCCGGCGCCACCGGCGCCGACCACCACCACGTCATAGGTATGGTCCACGACCCGGTAGGCCCCGTTGCTCGGCTTGCTGATGGCGTTCATCGACCCGTTCCATCCATGGCGGGGGCCAGGGCCCCCAGGGAAACCAGCGGGCGACGATACGCCCCTGCAGATAAATCAGACCGCGATCCGCAGCACCGCGAAAACCGAGGCTATGGCGAGCAGCCCGCAGACCGCCTTCACCGCCAGGAGCGCCGCGACGCGCATCCCGGGGCCCCTTACATAGTCCTCGATCACCACCTGCAAACCCGCATTGGTGTGATGAAAGCTCAGCAGCAGGGTCGCGATCATAAGCACGGCGTTCAGCGGTGCCGCGATGAAGGCCAGCGCCTGGGCATGACTTGCCCCCGCCAGCCCGACCGCCGACAGCGCGAACCAGATTGTCAGTGGCAGCAGCGCCAGCGAGGTCAGCCGCTGGCCCCACCAATGATGCGTGCCGCCGCGCGCGGAGCCGAGGCCCCGCACCCGGCCGAGCGGGGTCTGCAATCGCAGGGCTGCATCGTGTTCGCTGTTCATCGCGGCCTACCAGACGACCAGGGCGACGATCCAGGTCAGGACCGTCAGGACGCCGGTGCCGATCAGCACCGCGTAACCGGAGGTATAGGTGGTCGGCAGGTCGAAGCCGTACCCCGCATCCCAGAACAGGTGCCGGACGCCTCCCAGCGTGTGATACCAGGCCGCGGCTGTCATTCCGAACAGGATCAACAGCCCGACGAACGAGCCGAGGAACCACTGCACCGCGCCAAACGCCCCCGGCCCGGCGGCGGCGGCGACCAGCCACCACACCAGCAGCAGGATGCCCCCTGCCCAGGCACAACCGGTGATGCGGTTAAAAATCGACAGCGCACTTGTCAGTTGCGGCTTATAGACCTGCAAATGCGGGGACAACGGCCGGCGGACCGTGCTGCCATCGGTGCGGCGGCCGTGGAAGGCCGCATCGCGGGGGTCATGCGTCAGGGACATGTTCGGTTGACCATCGCTTTGGGGTCCTCGGCAGGATGGTGCCACGCCGAGGTTAAGCCCTTGTCTGTTGTAAGTATGTTGCGCTGCGGGGTGCGGTCAACGCGTCGCGGTGCATCATGCCCATGACAAACGGGACATGCCGGCCGTTGCGTGCGCGGATTGCGGCTTCCCATCCGCCGCGGACTTCACGATCCAGTGATGGAATGCAAATTTCAAAGACTCGAGCATGGCTGACCGCCGCCGCCGCCATGGTGCTGGCGGTGTGGCTCGGCGCCGTCCCGGCCTTGGCACAGGACGTCCCCGCCACGGGCATGGACTTCGGCGGCGTCGGGCTGATCGAAAGCCGCAACGCCCGCTTCCGCCCCGACGGCATGCTGGATGCCGGCGCCGCCATCCGCCACCAGCGCCGCTTCTGGTTCGTCTCCTTCCAGGCGCTGCCCTTTCTCGAGGCGACCTTCCGCCTGACCGAACGGCTCAACGGCACCACGGGCCAAGGCATGACCACCGACCGTGCCTTCGACCTGAAACTGCGGCTGGTCGAAGAAAGCGAATGGACGCCCGCCATCGCCATCGGGTTGCAGGACCTGATCGGCACCGGCATCTACGGTGCCGAATACATCGTCGCCTCGCGCCGCTGGGGACCGGTCGATGTCACCGCCGGCCTGGGCTGGGGGCGCCAGGCGACGGGGCGGGACCTGACCAACCCGCTGACCGAGCTGTCGCCCAGCTTTGCCAACCGGCCGCGCGACGTCGGCCAGGGCGGCACGCTCAACGCCTCCTACTTTCGGGGCCAGTATGCCGGCGTGTTCGGCGGGATCGAGGTCAGCCTGCCTGCCCTGCCGACACCCTGGGGCGAGGTCGATGGCTTTCGCCTCAAGGCGGAATACTCCGCCGACAATCTGCGCGACGAACGCGGCGGCTTCCCCGGGCGCACGACCAATCTGCGGGGGGAGGCCGCGTCCCGCTTCAACGCCGGCATCCAATGGTCGAACGACAGCGTGGATGCCGGGCTGTTCGCCGTGAACGGCACCGACCTGCTGTTCCGCCTCAGCCTGCGGATGAACCCCGAGGATCCGCCCGCGGTCCGCCTGCCCCCGCCGCCGCCCATGCCGGCCCGCCCGCCGCCGGACCCCGCAACCCCGGCCGAGGCAGCGCTCGCCGCCCGCGTCTTCGCCGCCCTGCGCGCCGCCGGCCTGCCCGCCATCGCCTTCGGCATCGAGGGGCAGGAGGCCCGCATCGCCGTCTCCGGCGGTGGCTTCCGCACCATCGCCCAGGTCGCCGCCCGCACCCTGCGCGCGGTCAACGGCCTGCTGCCCGACGATGTCCACATGCTGCGCCTGGCCTGGTGGAATGCCGGGGTCGAGGTCTCGGAGATGCTGATCCCCCGCGCGGTGCTCGAGGCCGCGGGCCGGCGGGACGCCTCGCCCGAGGAAGCCTATGCGGCGACCTTCCTCCTGCCGGCCGACAGCCGCATCTGGCCCGGGGCGACCCGCGCGCCGGGCCCGTCCTTCGACTGGGGCATCCTGCCGCGCATCAACCTCGTGCTGGGCGACCCGTCGCGGTCGCTGCTGTACCAGGCCGGCATCGGGGTCGGCGGGCGGCTGGAGGTCGGCGCCGGCTTCGCCATCGCCGGCAGCCTGGGCCAGGTGCTGTTCGGCAACCTCGGCGGCGGGGCGCCGAGCGACAGCGTGCTGCCGCGTGTCCGCAGCGACTACGCGCTCTATGCGCGCGACGGCACGACCTCGATCCCGGCCCTCTATGCGGAACGCATCTGGACCCCCGCGCCGGATTTCTTCGCCCGCGTCACCGCGGGGTTGCTGGAACCGATGTTCGGCGGCGTGTCGTCGGAACTGCTGTGGCGGCCGCAGGCGAGCCCGATTGCGCTCGGGATCGATGCGAACTGGGTGCAGCAGCGCAGCACCGAACAGCGCTTCGGTTTCCGCGACCATACCGTGACGACGGGCCACGCCTCGCTCTACGCCGACCTGCCGCTGTGGAACCTTTTTACCGTGGTGCGGGGGGGGCGGTATCTCGCGGGGGATTGGGGGGCGACGCTGGAATTCGGGCGGCGCTTCGACAGCGGGATCGAGGTCGGCGGCTTTGCGACCTTCACCGATGTCTCGGCGGCGCGCTTCGGCGAGGGGTCCTTCGACAAGGGCCTCTATGTCCGCCTGCCGCTGCTGCTGTTCGGGGCGCAGACGCGCGATGTCGGCGCGATCTTGATCCGCCCGGTGCAGCGCGACGGCGGGCAGCGCCTGGTGGTGGACAGCCCGCTTTGGCAGATCACGCGGGATGGGCGGCAGGATGCGTTCCGGCGCGGGATTCCGGGGTTTGCCCAGTGACGGGCCGGCGGAGAGGCCGGCCTGGCAGCCTGCCCGCGTCCCGCGCGGTTTGGAGTATGAGCACGCGGCGCGGCGCGAATGTCGTGCCATCTGGCCACGCACAGGCCTTCCTCCTGCCGCGCGATGTGTGGGATCGCCGCGCGCTCTGCGCCGCCATGCTGGCCTGCCTTGTCCGACCGGCCTGGGCGCAGGACCGCACCATCACGCTCGCCTCCACCACCAGCACCGAGCAATCCGGCCTGTTCGGCCATATCCTGCCGATCTTTGCGCAGGCGACGGGCATTTCGGTCCGCGTGGTCGCACTCGGCACCGGCCAGGCTTTGGACGTCGGCCGCCGCGGCGATGCCGATGTCGTCTTCGTGCATGATCGCGCCGCCGAGGACCGCTTCGTCGCCGAGGGTTTTGGCGGCCCCCGCCGGCACGTGATGTTCAACGACTTTGTCGTGATCGGCCCGGCCGCCGATCCGGCCCGGATCGATGGCTTGCGCGACTCCGCCGAGGCGCTGCGCCGCATCGCCGCCGCGCGGGCGGCCTTTGTCTCCCGCGGTGACCGGTCCGGCACCCATGCCGCCGAACTGCGCCTGTGGCAGCAGGCCGGGCTGGACCCGACCCGGGGGCGCGGCATCTGGTACCGCGAGGTCGGGCAGGGCATGGGCCCCGCGCTGAACACCGCCGCCGCCCAAGGCGCCTATGTCCTGGCCGACCGCGGCACCTGGCTCGCCTTCCGCAATCGCCAGGATTTGCGGATCGTGGTCGAGGGCGATGGCCGGCTGTTCAACCAGTATGGCGTGATGCTGGTGAACCCCCGGCGGCACCCGCATGTGAAGGTCGCCGACGGGCAGCGCTTCATCGACTGGCTGCTGGCGCCCGCTGGCCAGGCGGCGATCGCCGGCTACAGGATCAATGGCGCGCCGGTGTTCTTCCCGAACGCCGCGCAGCCAGAACCGGTATCGTGAAACCAGCGGCCGGGCGTCAGTCCATCGTCGCGCCGCTCTGGCGGACCACATCCGCCCAGGCCGCGACCCGGCCCGGCCCGGTGCCTCGTGAGGGTTCGCCTCATGTCCGCGGATGCGCCCCGCGCCAGGCAGCAAGCAGATGTTCGGTATCCACCGCCGTATAGCGCTGGGTGGTGGACAGGCTCGCATGCCCGAGCAGTTCCTGGATCGAGCGCAGGTCGGCACCGCCTGCCAGCAGATGCGTCGCGAAGGAATGCCGCATTGCGTGTGGCGTCGCGTGCTCCGGCAGGCCGAGCGCCCGGCGGCCATCGCGCATCGCCTTCTGGGCGACGGCCGGGTCCAGCCGCCCGCCGCGCGCGCCGATGAACAGCGGCGCCTCGGGCGTGCCGCCGTGCACCGCCAGCCAGTCGGCCAGCGCCGCCCGCACCGCCGGCAGCACCGGCACCAGCCGCTCCTTGTTGCCCTTGCCCAGCACCCGCAGCGCGGCGTCGGCCCCGGGGGAGTCCAAGGGGGCGGTCACGCGGGAGTCCATGGGGGCATCGCGGACATCGAGCGCCAGCGCCTCGGCAATCCGCAGCCCGCAGCCATAGAGCAGGGTGAACAGGGCGCGGTCGCGCAGCGCCAGCCGGGCATTGGCCTGGGTCAGGTCGGTGTTCTCGGGCAGCGCCCTGGCATCGCCGACCGTCAGCGCCCGCGGCACCGGCGGCTTCGGCCGCGGGCCGGTCAGGCCGACCAGCGCCCGCGGCGTCACCCCATGCGTCCGCGCCACCCAGCGCAGGAACGACCGCACCGCCGCCAACTGCCGCGCCCGTGTCGCCCGCCCCGCGCCGGCCGCAGCCCGGAACGCGAGGAAGGCACGCAGGTCGGCCGGACGCAGGGCCGCCATCGCGCTGAGGTCCGGTTCAGCCCCCACGTGCCCGGTCAGGAAGCCGAGCAGGTCGGCCAGGTCGCGGCCATAGGCCTCGATGCTGTGCGGGCTGGCGCGGCGTTCCGCGGTGAACCAGTCGAGGAAGCCCTGGACCAGGGCCAGCCCCGTCATCGCCCGAGCGCCGCGGTCAGCGCCGCCGCCAGGAACAGCAAGGCCGCACTGCCGCCACGCAGCGGCAGGGCGCCGGGCGATCGGGCGCCCAGGGCCAGCAGGCTCGGCACCGGCAGCGCCAGGCGCAGCAGCGCCTCCCGCACCACCAGGGGGGCGGCTTCGCCGTGTAGCGCTATTGAACCTGGCCCCGATCCTGGCCCGAACAATGGGCCTAACTCTGGGTCTAACTTTGGGCCCGCATCGCGCAGCACCAGGTTCCGGCCCGGCGGCAGCAGCCGCGCGACGCTGCCGGGCGGCAAGGGCCGCGGCTGGGTCGGGGCCTCGGACCGCAGGGCGCAGACCTCCAGGCCCAGCAGGCGCGGCCAATCCTCCGTCACCGTGGCGCGCGGGTCGGGCTGCTCCATCAGCGCCAGCACGGCGGCCCGCACGCGTTCCTCCAGCGAACGGGCCCGGCCGCGTTCGGCGGCCACCGCCTGCCGGCCGTTGCGGGCGGCGGTCAGCATGGCAGCCATGTGGTCGGCCAGCCGGTCGCCATGGACGCGCGTGGGCGGCTCCAGCGTATCGTACAGCGCCGGGTGGTCGGCCAGGAAACGCGGGTGGGCGGCCAGGAAGGCCACGACCTGGTCGGCATCCGGCACGGCCGGGTTGGCAAGACCAGGCGGGTTGGCGAACGGGGGATGGCTCATGGACCTGCATGGTGGCGATGCGCCGGCTGCGCCGCAACGGCCTTGGGGCTTGATCTCTGGCCGGCGGCGACCGTTCTATCGCTCCATGCGCTTCGATCTACGCCTTCTTGTGGCCTTGGGTGCCGTGCTGCTGGCTGGTCCGGCAGCGGCGCAGTCGGCGTTTTCGGTGCCACCCGTCACCGGTCGGTCGATGCCCGCGGCGCGGGATTTTGAGAGCACGGCGGTCGTCTCGCCCCGCGCCCAGGTCGCGCTGGTGTCCGAAGCCGCGGCCATCGCCCCGGGCCAGCCCTTCCGCGTGGCCTTGCGGCAAAGGCTGGCGCCCGGCTGGCATACCTACTGGCGCAACCCCGGCGATGCCGGGCAGGCAACCGAGGTTGTGGTGGAATTGCCGGATGGCGGCACCATCGGTCCGATCGCCTGGCCGACACCCACCCGCATCGCCTATGGCCCGCTGGTGAACTTCGGCTACGAAGGCGATGTCCTGTTGCCGCTGACCGTGACGCCGCCCGCCACGCTGGCCCCGGGCGGGGTGTTCACCCTGCGGGCGGAAGCAACCTGGCTGGTCTGCGCCGAGGTCTGCATCCCCGAGGAAGGCCGCTTCACCCTGGCACTGCCGGTCGCGGCGGCGGCCAGCGACAGCCCGGCGGCGCCCGCTTTCGTCGCGGCCGAAGCGGCATCGCCGCGTCCCAGCCCCTGGACCGTCCGGGCCGGCTTCGATGCCGGCCGCGGGACGGTGACGCTGGCCGGCCCGGGCCTCGCCCCCGGCGCGGTGGGCGCGGCGTTTTTCTTCCCCGATGAACCCGGCCTGATCGACAACACCGCACCCCAGGCGCTGCATCTGACCGATGGGGCCATGACCCTCGGGCTGCGGCGCGGCGCCGGGGAGGTGCCCGGCCGCGTGTCGGGCGTGGTGGCGATGACCGATGCCGGCGGGGTGCGCAGCGCCTATCTGGTCGAGGCCGCGAACGGGGCGCCGGAGCCCTCGGTCACGAGCCTGCCGCTGTGGCAGGCCGTGCTGCTCGCGATGGCGGGTGGGTTGCTGCTCAACCTCATGCCCTGCGTCTTTCCGGTGCTGGCGATGAAGGCTATGGCCGTCGCCCGCATGGGTGGCGCGGCGCGGGGTGCGGTGCGGGCGGAGGCGATGTCCTATACCGTCGGCGTGCTCGTCACCTTTGCCGTACTCGGCGGGGTCATGCTGGCGCTGCGGGCCGCGGGCGGCGCCGCGGGCTGGGGGTTCCAGTTCCAGTCGCCGGTGTTCGTCGCGGTCATGGCCTGGCTGATGCTGGGCGTGGGGCTGAACCTGTCGGGCGTGTTTTCGGTGGGCGGGCCGGTCGGGGCCGGGTCGGCCATGGCCGGGCGGGGCGGGCATGGCGGGTCGTTCATGACCGGGGCGCTGGCGGTGGTGGTCGCGACACCCTGCACGGCGCCCTTCATGGCGGCGGCCGTGGGGGCGGCTTTCGCCTTGCCGATCTGGGGCACGCTTGCGGTCTTCCTGGCCCTGGGGCTGGGGCTGGCGGCGCCCTATGCGGCGCTGGCCGTTTGGCCCGACCTGGCCCGCCGCCTGCCCCGGCCCGGCGCCTGGATGGAGCGGCTGCGGCAGGCGCTGGCCTTTCCGATGTATGCGGCGGCCGCCTGGTTGGTCTGGGTGCTGGCGCAGCAGAGCGGGCCGGATGGCGTGCTGATGGGGCTCGGCGGTGGCCTGCTGCTGGGGTTTGGCGCCTGGGCGCTGGGCGCCGCGCAGTCAGCGACCGGGCGCGGGCGGCGGCTTGGCCAGGCGGTGGCGCTGGCGTCGGTGCTGGCGGCGCTGGCGTTGCTGCCGCCGCTGCGGGTCGCCTCGCCCGCCGTGGCGGTGACGCTGGCCGGTGCCGAGCCCTGGTCCGCCAACCGCGTCGCGGCGCTGCGGGCCGAGGGCCGGCCGGTGCTGGTGAACATGACCGCCGCCTGGTGCATCACCTGCAAGGTCAACGACCGCATCGCGCTGGAAACCGAGACCACGCGCGCGCTGCTGCTGGCCGGCGGCGTCGTCTATCTGAAGGGCGACTGGACGCGCGGCGACCCGGCCATCACGGCCCTGCTGCGCGACCATGGGCGGGAGGGTGTGCCGCTGTACCTGTTCTACCCCGCCGGCGGCGCGGCGCCGGTGCTGCTGCCGCAGGTGCTGACCGAAGGCATCCTGCGCCGCGCGATCGGGGCCTGAGGGCGATCAGAACGTCACGCGCGGCCCCCGCCGGCGCGGGTTCAGCGCCGGATCGGTCAGCGCCCGCCGGTCGTCACGTTCGCGCGGTGGCGGGGCGCTGGCGATATCGACCTCAAGCTCCTTGATCCGCGCCTTGATCGCGTCACGGGTCACGGCCGAGGCGTGGTTTTTCATCGTCGCAAGGGTTTCGCGCAGTTCGGCCACCAGGCGCCGCTTCTCCTCAAGCGTACGGCGGATCGGGCGGGCATCGGAAAACTGGCTCTCGTGGGACCGCATTGCTGCCTCCTCATCACAGGGCGGCCGGGATAGGGGGCCGCTTGAGTCAGGGTAACACCCCCCGCGCCATTCGTCGCGGGGGGCTGAAAAGGGGTGGGTCAGACCTCCAGCACCAACCGCCGGGGGTCTTCCACATTCTCCTTGACCCGGACCAGGAAGGACACCGCTTCCTTCCCGTCCACGATCCGGTGGTCGTAGGACAGGGCGACATACATCATCGGCCGGATCACGACCTGGCCGTTCACCGCCATCGGCCGGTCCTGGATCTTGTGCATGCCCAGGATGCCCGACTGGGGCGGGTTCAGGATGGGGGTGGACATCAGGCTGCCGTAGATGCCGCCATTGGTGATGGTGAAGGATCCGCCCGTCAGGTCGGCCATCGCCAATTGCCCATCGCGGGCGCGGCGGCCGAAATCGGCGATGCCCTTTTCGATGCCGGCGAAGGACAGGCCATCGGCGTGCTTGAGCACCGGCACGACCAGCCCGTTCGCGCCGCCGACCGCGATGCCCATGTTCACGAAGTTCTTGTAGACGACTTCATCGCCGTCGATCTCGGCGTTCACCGCCGGGAATTCCTTGAGCGCCGCGACGCAGGCCTTCACGAAGATCGACATGAAGCCGAGCTTGATGCCGTGCCGCTTCTCGAACGCATCCTTGTATTCGCTGCGCAGGGCCATCGCGGCCGACATGTCCACCTCGTTGAAGGTGGTCAGCATCGCGGCGGTGTTCTGGGCTTCTTTCAGGCGGCGCGCGATGGTCAGGCGCAGCCGGGTCATCTTCACCCGTTCCTCGCCGGCGTCCGCCGTGCGCGGTGCCTTGGCCGCGGGCGCCGCCGGGACCGGGGCGCGGGCCAGCAGCGCCAGCACATCGCCCTTGGTGATGCGCCCGTCCTTGCCCGTGCCATCGCCGACCTGGGCGGCGGCGAGCCTGTTGTCCGCCATCAGCTTCGCCGCCGATGGCATCGGTGCGGGTTCGCCGCCCGGCCGCGGCACGGGGCCGGCGTGGGTGTGTGGCGGCTCGACCGCCGGGGCGGGCTTGGCGGCGGAGGCCGGCACCGGCTCCGGCGGCTGCGCCACCGCGCGGGGGGGGGCGCTGGCACCCGCCAGGATGGAGCCGAGCAGGCCGCCCGGCTCGACCTCGGTGCCTTCGGCGGCGCTGATCGATTCCAGCACCCCGGCGGCGGGGGCGTTGACCTCGACCGTGACCTTGTCGGTTTCCAGTTCGACCAGCGGTTCGTCGACCGCGACCGCATCGCCCACCGCCTTGAGCCAGCGCGCTATGGTGGCGGTGGAGACGCTTTCGCCGAGGGTCGGGACAAGGATTTCGGTCATCTGGCGTGATCTTCCGTTGAATGGCCCAGCCGTGCCACGGCCAGGCGTGATGACGGCACCCGCCGCTACGACAGGCGCAGGGCGCTTTTCACCAGGGCATCCTGCTGCGCCGCATGGACGCGGGCGAGGCCCGTCGCCGGGGAGGCCGCGGCGTCGCGGCCGACATAGCGTGGGCGGCGGCCCTTGATGTCGATGCCGAGCAGCACTTTTTCGATCCGCCGGTCAACGAACTGCCAGGCGCCCATGTTCTCGGGTTCCTCCTGGCACCATACCACCTCGGCGTTGACATAGGGCAGCAGCGCGTCGCGCAGGCTGCGTTCCGGGAAGGGGTGCATCTGCTCCAGCCGCACGAGGGCGACGTCCTGCACCCCCTGCTCCTGCCGCATGGCCAGCAGGTCGTAATAGATCTTGCCGGTGCAGATGACGACGCGCGTCACCTCCTCGGCCGGCGCGATCTGCTCGGCTTCGGGATAGACGTATTTGAAGCCGCTGCCCGGGCCGAAGGCCGCCAGGGGCGAGACCGCCATCTTGTGCCGCAGCAGGGATTTCGGGGTCATCACGATCAGCGGCTTGCGGTAGTTCGCCTTCAACTGGCGGCGCAGGGCGTGGAAGTAGTTGGCCGGCGTGGTGAAGTTGCAGACCCGGATGTTCCGCTCGGCGCAGAGTTGCAGATAGCGTTCCGGCCGGGCGGAGGAATGCTCCGGCCCCTGGCCCTCATGGCCGTGCGGCAACAGCATCACGAGGCCCGACATGCGCAGCCACTTGGTCTCACCGGAGGCGATGAACTGGTCGATGATGACCTGCGCGCCATTGGCGAAATCGCCGAACTGGGCTTCCCACAGGACCAGGGTATGCGGATCGGCCAGCGAATAGCCGTAGTCGAAGCCGAGAACGCCCATTTCCGACAGCAGCGAATTGAAGGCATCGATCCGCGGCTGGCCGGTGCGGATGTTGTTCAGCGGCACGTATTCGGCCTGGTTGGTCTGGTCGATCAGCACGCAATGGCGTTGGCTGAAGGTGCCGCGCTGCACATCCTCACCCGACAGCCGCACGCGATGGCCTTCCAGCAGCAGGCTGCCGAAGGCCAGGGCCTCGCCGGTCGCCCAGTCGATGCCCTGGCCGGTCTCGATCGCGGCCTTCTTCGCTTCGAGCTGGCGGACGATCTTGGGGTTGGCGTTGAAATCGGCCGGCACGCGGGCCAGCGCGAGGCCGATCTCGCGCAGCACGTCGGGTTCGACCGCCGTCGCGTGCAGCATCTCGACCTGGTCTTCGCCATTCCCGGCGGCCTTGACGCCGGACCAATGGCCTTCCAGCCAATCGGCCTTGTTCGGCTTGAAGGAGGTGGAGGCCTGGTAGGCGTCCTCCATGGTCGCGTTGAAGGCGTCGAGGATGGCGCGGCTTTCCTCGGCGGGGATGCTGCCCTGGGCGGCCAGCGCCGCCGCATACTTCACGCGCAACGTCTTGGTTTCGCGGATGCGGGCATACATCGCCGGCTGGGTGAAGGCCGGCTCGTCGCTTTCATTGTGGCCGTGGCGGCGGTAGCAGACGATGTCGAGCACGATGTCGGCGCCGAACTGCATCCGGTATTCGGCGCACATGCGGGCGCAGAAGACCACGGCCTCCGGGTCGTCGCCATTCACGTGCAGGATCGGCGCCTGGATCGACTTCGCGACATCGGTGCAATAGAGGCCGGAATAGGCGTGCGCCGGCACGGTGGTGAAGCCGATCTGGTTGTTCACCACCAGATGCACGGTGCCGCCGGTGCGGTAGCCGATGAGTTGCGACATGGCCAAGGTCTCGTAGACCAGGCCCTGGCCGGCAAAGGCGGCGTCGCCATGCAGCAGGATGCCCATTACCCCGCGGCGGGTCTTGGTGTCGCCCGCCTCGTCCTGGCGCGCGCGGACCTTGCCCATCACCACGGGGTCCACCGCCTCCAGGTGCGACGGGTTCGGCTGCAACGACAGATGTACCATGCGCCCGCCGATTTCGAGGTCGGTCGAGGTGCCCAGGTGGTACTTCACATCGCCCGACCCCTGCACGTCGTCGGGGTTGGCCAGATTGCCCTTGAATTCGCTGAACACCTGGGTGAAGGGCTTTTTCACCACGTTCACCAGCGTGTTCAGCCGGCCGCGATGCGGCATGCCGATGGCGATCTCGTTCACCCCGGCGGCGACCGCGACCTCGATCACGGTTTGCAGCGCGGGGATGGTCGCCTCGGCCCCTTCCAGGCCGAAGCGCTTGGTGCCGACGTATTTGCGGGCGCAGAAGGCCTCGAACCCTTCGGCCTGGGTGATCTGCGTCAGGATCTTGCGCCGGGCGGCGGTATCGAAGGCGTTCAGCCAGGGCGCGCCCTCGATCCGGGTCTGGATCCAGAACTTCTGGTCGGGGTCCTGGATATGCATGAATTCGACGGCGATCGCCCCGCAATAGGAGGCGCGGCAGATCGCGATGATTTCCTGCAGCGTCGCGCTCTCGCGCCCCAGCACGCGGTCGATGAAGATAGGCCGGTGCAGATCGGCGTCGGTGAAGCCATAGGTCTTCGGGTCGAGTTCGGGGTGCTTCTTCTTCTCGGTCAGGCCGAGCGGATCCAGGCTCGCCTCCAGATGCCCGCGCACGCGATAGGCGCGGATCAGCATCAGCGCGCGGATGGAATCGAGCACCGCGGCGCGGGAGGCAGCCGCGGCGGCCTCGGGGTCCTCCGATCTGGCGGAAGCGGGCGCGCCCTTTTTCGGCGCCGGCGCCGTTTCGGGCTCCGGCCCAAAGCCGCCACGGCCGCGCGGCGACCAGGAGGCGCCCATGGCATCGGTCAGCACCGAGCGCGCCTCGTCATTCAAGGCGGCGAAGAGATCGGCCATGGAGCCGTCCACGCTGTCCGGCCTTTCAACCCACCGGGCGTAGGTATCCGCAAGATAGGCGGCATTCGCCCCGGTCATGGCCGTTACCAGAACATCCACGCCTGCCATCGTCTTCTCTCCGTTCCGGCCCACCGCGCCCTCCTTGGGGGGGCGGGTCTGCTGGTCAGCCTATGGCCCGGGGATGCTTAAGGCCCCGTGGCCGCTCAGAACCTCAGCCGCGCAACGCCTTGATCATCGTGGACCCCAGCGCCGCCGGGCTGTCGGCGACATGGATGCCGGCTTCCCGCATCGCGGCGATCTTGGCCTCGGCGGTGTCCTTGCCGCCCGAGATGACCGCACCCGCATGGCCCATCCGCCGCCCCGGGGGGGCGGTGACGCCGGCGATGAAGCCGACCACCGGCAGGTTGCGGCCGCCCGGGCCGAAATTATGCTGCTTGAGGTAGGCCGCAGCATTCACCTCCGACTGGCCGCCGATTTCGCCGATCATGATCAGCGCCTCGGTTTCCGGATCGGCCAGGAAGAGTTCCAGCACGTCGATGAAATCGGTGCCCTTCACCGGGTCGCCGCCGATGCCGACGCAGGTGGACTGGCCGAGGCCGGCCGCGGTGGTCTGCGCCACCGCCTCATAGGTCAGCGTGCCGGAGCGGGAGACGATGCCGACCTTGCCACGCCTATGGATATGGCCCGGCATGATGCCGATCTTGCAGGCGTCCGGCGTGATGATGCCGGGGCAATTCGGCCCGATCAGGCGGGACTTGCTGCCGGACAGGGCGCGCTTGACGCGCACCATGTCCAGCACCGGGATGCCTTCGGTGATGCAGATGACCAGCGGCATCTCGGCGTCGATCGCCTCCAGGATCGCATCCGCGGCGAAGGGCGGCGGCACGTAGATGACCGAGGCATTGGCGCCGGTCGCGGCCATGCAATCGGCCACCGTGTCGAACACCGGCAGGCCGATATGGGTGGTGCCGCCCTTGCCGGGGGTCACGCCGCCGACATAGGTGCTGCCATAGGCAATCCCTTGTTCGGCATGAAAGGTTCCCTGCGCGCCCGTAAAACCCTGGGTCATCACGCGGGTGTTCTCGTTGACGAGGATCGCCATGGCTCAGGCCACCTTCTTCACGGCGGCGACGACTTTTTGGGCCGCATCCGCCAGGTTGTCGGCCGGGATGATCGCAAGCCCGCTTTCGGCCAGGATCTTCTTGCCCAGATCGACGTTCGTACCCTCCAACCGCACCACCAGCGGCACCTTGAGCCCGAGCGTCTTGGTGGCTTCCACGACGCCCTGCGCGATCATGTCGCATTTGGCGATGCCACCGAAAATATTGACCAGGATGGCCTTCACGTTGACGTCGGAGGTGATGATGCGGAAGGCTTCGGTCACCCGCGCTGCCGTGGCCGTGCCGCCGACATCCAGGAAGTTGGCCGGGCTGCTGCCGTATAATTTGATGATGTCCATGGTCGCCATGGCGAGGCCCGCGCCATTGACCATGCAGCCGATCTCGCCGTCGAGCGCCACATAGTTCAGGTCGTTCTTGATCGCGTCGAGTTCCTTGGGGTCCATCTCGGTATCGTCGCGCAGGGCCTCGATATCCTTGTGGCGGAACAGGGCGCTGTCGTCGAAGGACACCTTGGCGTCCAGCGCCACGATCTCGCCGGCGGCGGTGACCACCAGCGGGTTCACCTCGACGATGGCGCAATCAAGATCGACGAAGGCCTTGTAGAAGGCTTCGACGAACTTGCCGAAGGCGCCGACCTGCTTGCCCTTCAGGCCCAGGCCGAAAGCCAGCTTGCGGGCGTTGAAGTCGGAAAAACCGGCCGCCGGATCGATCGCCGTGCGCAGGATCTTTTCCGGCTGGTGCTCGGCGACCTCCTCGATCTCCATGCCGCCCTCGGTCGAGGCCATGATGGTGATGCGCGAAGTTTCGCGGTCGATCAGCAGCGAGATGTAGAGTTCACGGGCGATGTCGCAGCCGGCCTCGATGTACAGGCGGTTGACCTGCTTGCCCTCGGGGCCGGTCTGCTTGGTGACCAGCACGTTGCCGAGCATGGCCGCTGCGGCTTCGCGGACCGCTTCGATGGACTTCACGACGCGAACGCCGCCCTTTCCGTTCGGGTCATTGGAAAAACGCCCGGCGCCGCGGCCACCGGCATGGATCTGGCTTTTCACCACATAGACCGGGCCGGGAAGCTTCCGGGCGGCGGCTTCCGCCTCCTCCGGGGTGAAGGCGACGAAGCCGTCCAGGACCGTCACGCCGTAGCGCTTCAGCAGTTCCTTGCCCTGGTATTCATGGATGTTCATCGGCGGAAACCCCCAGATACGAAAAGGGGCGGCCGAAGCCGCCCCGGTGCCTCAGCCGACCAGCTTGCGGCTGGCTTCGATCAGTTCCCTCACCGCATCGCAGGACTTGTCGAAGGCGGCCTTTTCCCCAGCGTTCAAAGCGATTTCGACAACCCGCTCGACACCGCCCGCCCCGATCACCACCGGCACGCCGACATAAAGCCCGTCGATGCCGTATTGGCCCGAAAGCCAGGCGGCGCAGGGCAGCACGCGCTTCTTGTCCTTGAGATAGGATTCCGCCATCGCGATGGCGGAAGCGGCCGGGGCGTAGAAGGCGCTGCCGCGCTCCAGCAGCTTCACGATCTCACCACCGCCATTGGCGGTGCGGGTGCATATCGCGTCGATCTTCTCCTGCGTGCTCCAACCCATCTTGATCAGGTCGGGCACCGGGATGCCGGCCACGGTGGAGTAGCGGGTGAGCGGCACCATCGTGTCGCCATGGCCGCCGAGGACGAAGGCGGTCACGTCTTCGACCGACACATTGAATTCATGCGCGAGGAACAGACGAAAACGGCTGCTGTCGAGCACGCCGGCCATGCCGACGACCATTTCGGGCGGCAGGCCCGACTTCTGTTGGAACACCCAGACCATGGCGTCGAGCGGGTTGGTGATGACGATGACAAAGGCGTCCGGGGCATAGGTCTTCACGCCCTCGGCCACCGTCGCGATGACGCCGGCGTTCTTCGCCACCAGGTCGTCGCGGCTCATGCCCGGCATGCGCGGGAAGCCCGCGGTGATGATCACCACATCGGCGCCGGCGATCGCGGCGTAGTCCGACCCGCCGACCATCGCGCTATCGAAGCCATCGACCGGCCCGGACTGCATGATGTCGAGCGCCTTGCCGGCGGCGACGCCACCGAAGACGTCGAAAAGGGTGACGTCCCCCAATTCCTTCAGCCCGATCAAATGGGCGAGCGTGCCGCCGATGTTGCCGGCGCCGATCAGCGCGATCTTGTTGCGAGCCATGGGGGGTGTCTTTCGCGATGCGTCAAAAGCGAGGCGTTCGTAGCGCGCGGTGCCACCCCGGGCAAGGCGGTCCGGGCCCTGCTGTCGCTGCCCGGCCACCTGCCATGCGCCGCGCGTATTGCTGACCGGCGCAGCCGCCCGTTCAGAGCGGCATGCAGCGCGTCACGTCGGAATGTCCGCGGGCGAGCGTCGCCAGGGTGCCGCTCGGGCAGTCGGACTGGCTGTTGGAGGCGGCCGGCAACCCACCCTGCCAGGACGACGCCCCCTCCAGCGACGCGCTGCGCGCGCCCACGCAACGGCCACGGCTGTCGCGGCGCTGGCAGGTGGTCGAGGCGCCATTGCGGCCGGTGGTGCTGGCTGTGGCTGGCCGCGCCTGCGCCCCGCCATTGGTCGCCCGGCTGCTGGTCGCCCGGCTGCTGGTCGCCCGGCTGCTGGTCGTCCGGCTGCTGGCGGCACGCGGCGGCGTGGCACGGGTCGCGGTCCGCGCCTGGGTGCTGGGCGCGGTTGCGGCCGGGCGATTGGCCGCCTGCTGCTGCCGGGTCGTCGTCGCACCGGCGGAATGCAGCGGTGCGAGGGAAAT